>DKEU01000142.1 GCA_002452635.1 Desulfovibrionaceae bacterium UBA6814
GCCTTCTCCACAACCGCCAACGGCTTGGGGCGCAGCCCCCGCCGGTTCTGTCATTAATCACAATTAATTCTGTTTCCGATACGGCAGCCACGCCAATTTCCACGGGAGTTCCGCGCTCCCGGTGAAGGTAGTATTCCATGACCCCAGATTATTCAGAGTTTTTCAAAGAGTATGAAGCGCTTGTGGCTCAGGTTGACGCCGTATTCCAAAAGGTTGCAGGCAATTTCGCCGCTGAAGTGAAGTGCCGCCAGGGTTGCAGCGATTGCTGTCACGCCCTTTTCGACCTGACCCTCGTCGAAGCCATGTATCTCAATTCCAGATTTTCCGAACTCGACGAGACGCGCAGAAACGAAATCTTGATCGAAGCCGACAAGGCGGACCGCAAGGCGTACGTTTTCAAGAAGAAGGCTTCGCGGGAGGCCGAAGAGGTCGAGCATTCCGAAATTTTGCTGCGCACCGCGAAGGAGCGCCTGCGGTGCCCTTTGCTTGACCAGACGGATACCTGCGCCCTGTATGCCTACCGCCCCATTACCTGCCGCATTTACGGCATCCCTCTTGAGATCGGCGGCAAGTCCCATACCTGCGGGCTGTCCGGTTTCGAACCCGGTAAGTCATATCCTGCTGTGAAACTCGAACGCATACAGGACATGCTGATAGGCTTGAGCAACCGGATTCTTGATGCCGTGGGATCCCAGTACGCTGATTTTCGCCTCATGCACGTCCCTGTCTCGTCCGCCCTGATGACGGTATATTCAGATGAATTTTTCGGGGTGTCTCAAGAGCGGGAAGGGGAAGCACAGACAGAATCCGCCGGAGGCGAGAATGCATAAACCGTTCGTTATGACCGATGAACACGAAGCTCAGAAGAAAGCCATCTACGAAGGGATGTCCCCGCGCCGACGCAAGTTCGTCGACCGCATCGGGTATGATCGCTGGAACCCTTTCGCCGAGCCCAAGGACCCGATCGAGTGGCGTACCGACGGGACGCGGCGTACCACGCAACAACTGGTCCGTGAGTATCTGCAGAAGCATGCGCCGGAAAAATACAGCAACGCCTATGGTTCCGGCGTACTGGAGATGTGCCTCGGCATGGTCAACGGTGACGAGAAGTACATCGGAATGTTCGAGTTTGCCCTGTGGTATGCCGAAGAACTCAAGAAGCACAATGTCGATATCAACGATTACAAGCCGTAGGTGTTCACTTTATGAAAAAACATGCTGATTACGGCCCGAAGAGCGTTGCAGCTCTCAAGGCGGCCTTGAACGACAACCCCGATTCCGCGGCGCTCATGTACAATCTGGGCGTTTCCCTTGTCGCAGAAAGAAATCTGGAAGAGGCCCGCAAGGCGTTCGAGGAAGCGCTCTCCATCGAGCCTGGCATCGCCGAGGCCTATGTCCAGCTTGGCGGCTTGGCCATGCACCGCGGCGACCTCGACGAGTGTTTGAAAATGAACAGGAAGGCCACGGAGGTCCGTCCCCGTTTCGCCGTTCCGTGGGGCAACATCGGGTTCGTGCACATGCAGCAGCAAAACCCCGACAAGGCGGTGAAGGCCCTCAAGAAGGCCATCAGCCTTGATCCGCAGTTCATTCAGGCGCATACCACTCTTGGCAGCGCCTACCTCGCGCTGGGCGACCCTGACGGCTGCATTATGCAGTGCTCCAAGGCCGTCGAACTCGAACCCATGTTCGGACCGGCCTACAACAATATCGGTCTGGCCTATCTGGAAAAGGGCGAACCCAAGAAGGCGATAATGTACTTCGACAAGGCCATGGAAACGGGCTTCGAAGTCGAGTCGCAGGTCCTGGCAGAAATCGCGCAATACCGGTAGACTCTTCGTTCAGAGGCGATGGCCGACTAAATTCAGGTTGACAAAGCGCTGGCATTGTACGAAGATTCACGAGCATGAATTTTTTGGAAATTGCTGAAATTGTTACGAGGTTGAGGGTCGCGCTAAAAAATTGAGCGCGATGACTGTGCACGGTCTAATCTTTTAAGGAGGATGTGTAATGGCTAAACATGCGACCCCGTTGCTGGATCAGCTTCAGAGCGGTCCGTGGCCGAGTTTTGTGTCGGACATCAAGGAGGAAGCCGAGAGACGCCACAAAAACGAGAAGAACGTAGAATATCAGGTCCCGGTCGACGTTTGTGACGACCTGCTTGGCATTCTCGAACTGTCCTACAAGGACGGCACCACGCATTGGAAGCACGGCGGCATCGTCGGTGTCTTCGGTTACGGCGGCGGCGTTATCGGCCGTTACTGCGATCAGCCCCAGATGTTCCCCGGCGTGGCCCACTTCCACACCGTACGTGTGGCCCAGCCTTCCGGCATGTACTACACTTCCGAATACCTGCGTCAGCTCTGCGACCTGTGGGAAATGCGCGGTTCCGGTCTGACCAACATGCACGGCGCCACCGGCGACATCGTTCTGCTTGGCACCACGACTCCTCAGCTGGAAGAAATCTTCTATGAGCTGACCCACAACATGAACACCGACCTCGGCGGTTCCGGTTCCAACCTGCGTACCCCCGCCGCCTGTCTCGGCGAGTCCCGCTGTGAATGGGCCTGCTACGACGCTCAGGAACTTTGCCACCAGATGACCAACGAATACCAGGACGAGCTGCACCGTCCGGCATTCCCCTACAAGTTCAAGTTCAAGTTTGACGGCTGCCCGAATGGTTGCGTGGCTTCCATCGCCCGTTCCGACATGTCCTTCATCGGCACCTGGCGCGATGAAATCCGCATCGACCAGGAAGCCGTTGCCGCTTACGTCGGTGGCGAAATCCAGCCCAACGGCGGCGCTCACGCCGGCAAGGACTGGGGCGCTTTCGACATCGAAAAGGAAGTCATCGACCTCTGCCCGACCGAATGCATGTGGATGGAAGACGGCAAGCTGAAGATCAACGACCGTGAGTGCACCCGCTGCATGCACTGTCTGAACGTCATGCCCCGCGCCCTGCGCATCGGTAATGACCGCGGCCTGTCCATCCTGGTCGGCGCCAAGGCTCCGATCCTGGACGGCGCTCAGATGGGCTCCCTGCTCGTGCCCTTCATCAAGGTCGAGGAGCCCTACGACGAAATCAAGGAAATCATCGAAGGTATCTGGGAATGGTGGATGGAAGAAGGCAAGAACCGCGAACGCCTTGGTGAACTCATCAAGCGTCAGGGTCTGGCCAAGGCCATTGCCGCTGTCGGCCTGACTCCTGTGCCGCAGCACGTTATGGAACCCCGTCACAACCCGTACATCTTCTGGAAGGAAGAGGATGTTGAGGGCGGCTGGGATCGCGACATCGCGGATTACCGTAAACACCATCAGAGATAAGAAGGGGGTCCACAATGGCTTTCGTTTCTTCCGGATACAATCCCGAAAAACCCATGGAAAACAGGATTACGGATATTGGCCCGCGCCATTTTTCCGATTTCCTTCCTCCGGTTATCGCCAAGAACAAAGGCACCTGGCTGTGGCATGAAATCTGCGAGCCCGGCATCCTGATGCACAAGGCCGAAAGCGGCGACGAAGTGTACACCGTACGCTGTGGCGGTTCCCGCCTGATGACCGTCGGTCATATTCGTGAAATCTGCGCCATCGCCGACAAGTTCGCCGGTGGACACCTGCGGTTCACCACGCGCAACAACATCGAATTCATGGTCGGCACCCTGGACGAAGCCAAGAAGCTCAAAGAGTATTTGAACTCTCAGAAGCAGTCTGGCGGCAGCCACAGGTTCCCCGTTGGCGGCACCGGCGCCGGCATCACGAACATCGTCCACACCCAGGGTTGGGTCCACTGCCACACCCCGGCCACTGACGCTTCCGGTACCGTCAAGGTCGTTCTTGACGAACTGTTCGAAGAGTTCGGCCAGATGCGCATGCCCGCTCAGGTTCGCATCTCCATGGCCTGCTGTCTGAACATGTGCGGTGCCGTGCATTGCTCCGACATCGCCATCCTGGGTTACCACCGCAAACCTCCGGTCATCGACCACGAGTGGCTGGACAACCTGTGCGAAATCCCGTTGGCCGTTGCCGCCTGCCCCGTAGGCGCCATCCGTCCGACCAAGAAGGAAATCGTGACCGAAAAGGGCGAGACCAAGACGGTGAACACCGTTGCCATCAAGAACGAGCGCTGCATGTTCTGCGGTAACTGCTACACCATGTGTCCGTCCCTGCCCCTGTCCGATCAGACCGGTGACGGCCTGGTCATCATGGCCGGCGGCAAGGTTTCCAACCGCATCAGCAATCCCAAGTTCTCCAAGGTCGTCGTGGCCTTCATTCCCAATGAGCCGCCCCGCTGGCCCACACTGGCCAAGACCATCCGCCAGATCGTGGAAGCCTACGCCTCCGACGCCCGCAAGTACGAGCGTGTTGGTGACTGGGCCGAGCGCATCGGTTGGGAGCGTTTCTTCGAGAAGACCGGTCTTGAGTTCTCCGAACACATGATCGATGACTTCCGTGATCCCGCCTACTACACCTGGCGCCAGACCACGAACTTCAAGTTCTAAGTCTACGTCAGAACTGACCATTCATAGGGCCGGCGCAAGCCGGCCCTAAACCATAAGAGAGGCGACTATGGCAGATCCCAAAGAAATCGTGTTGGAATTCATTCACTCCAAGTCCAAACAGAAATCCAAGTTCTATTTCAACGACTTGGCCGCCCTGTTTCCCGAAATGAAGATGCGTGAAGCCAAGAAGCTTATCAATCAGCTTGTTTCTGACGGCGTGCTCGAATACTGGTCCAGCGGCAGCACCACCATGTACGGTCTGCCCGGCACCGGCAAGCAGGCCGGCGCGGAAGGCGAAGAATAAGTTTTCAGATGCCCGCATCTGTTTTGTCTTGTCCGCGAGTTCTTGTCGCTGGCCTTGGTGGCGGCTCAGGCAAGACGATCGTCAGCCTCGGCCTCGCGCGCGCCTTTCGTGACAACGGGCTTGCGGTCCAGACCTTCAAAAAGGGTCCAGATTATATCGATGCCAAATGGCTGAGCCTTGCCAGCCAGAGTGACACGACGAATCTGGATCCTTTCTTATTGTCCCCAGACGTCCTGCGAAACCTGTTCTGGTCCCGTGCACAGGGTGCCGATGTGGCACTGGTTGAAGGCAACCGCGGTCTTTACGACGGAAAGGACGTGGAGGGCAGTTGCTCCTCCGCGGAATTGGCGAAGCTCATCCGCTGCCCCGTCATCGTTGTGGCCGACTGCACCAAGGTCACCCGGACCATGGCTGCCATTATTCTTGGTCTGACCGCCTTCGATCCCCAGGTCGACATCAGGGGCGTGATCCTGAATCGCACCGCCGGTTGTCGTCATCAGAACATCCTCCGCGACTCCATTGAAAAATACACCGATGTGAAGGTGCTTGGGATTCTGCCGAAACTCCAGGAGAACCCCATCCCTGAGCGGCACATGGGCCTCATCTCCGATGCCGAGCACTCGCACGATCCGTTCTCGGAAATCGCGCGATGGATGCATTCCAACGCAGATGTCGAAGCCTGCCTTGAGGTCGCCCGCTCCGCTCCGGATGTGCCGGGAGCCATTGCCCCTCTGTACACCGGTGCCGCCACGGGAGGTCCCGTTCGCGTCGGGGTGGCCCGCGACGCGGCACTATGGTTCTATTATCAGGAAAATTTTGAGGCTCTGCGAAACGCCGGAGCCGAACTCGTCGAGTTCAGCCTTCTGGCCGACAGCGCCGTGCCGGATGTGGACGCCGTGTACATGGGCGGCGGGTTTCCCGAGACCCTTGCGCAAGGCTTGGCCGCAAACGCCTCCATGCGCAGTTCTATCCGGGACAGCGTCCTTTCGGGCATGCCCGTCTATGCCGAGTGCGGTGGGCTGATGTACCTGAGTCGAGAACTGCAGTACGATGGTGTTTCCTATCCCATGGCCGGAGTTTTCCCTCTGACCACGAAGGTTTTCGCGAAACCTCAGGGGCATGGATACATGAGCTCAGTAGTCACGGCATCCAATCCGTTCTACGCGCCGCAAACCCGGTTGACGGGGCATGAGTTCCATTATTCCCGCTGCGTCGATATCGAGAACATTGATTCCTTTGTCTTCAAAGTCGAACGTGGGCAGGGCATGCTCAAGGGACACGATGGTGTGCTGGTGCGCAATTGCCTGGCCGGCTACACGCACATGCACGCTCTCGGAAATCCGCTCTGGGCGCAGAATTTTGTCAATGCGGCCAGGGTGTTTCGTACAGCCCGAGCCTCTGGTTCCCCGGGTCCGGATATCCGACTTGAAAAGTCCACTTGACCTTTTCAGGAATAGTTATTAATAATTCATCTCAAGAAACGGAGGTGAATTATGGGACAGTTACGCGCATTCAAGGATCTCATCATCGACTGGGAAATGACTCCCGAAGATGCTGTGGCGATCTATCTCGAATGGGGCAACAACGGCTATCGGGGCGGATACCAGAATGCCGTTCGCGGGAAAGAGGACTTTTCCCATTATTTTGTCATAAACACCTGGAATGAAAAACCTATTGCGACTTTGCTCTACCGTAACTCTGATGGGGCGGATGAGCTCGCGGTACTGCCTCTGCCCGACAAGCTGGCAGACAAGTTTCTGAAGGGTGTTTATCACCACAAGGGTGTTTATCCCGTGAATGACGATGTGAGACAGTGGCTCGAAAAAGAGCTTTATAACTGATTTTTTCAGTTGATGCGAATCACGAAAAGCCGGCCTGTCCGGCTTTTCGTGTTTTTGGCATTGACTGTTCGGCAAGCGGCGCTACCGTGTAACTGCGTCCGGCGCCAGTGCTTATGGGAAAATCCCGGTTTTGCACGCTGCGCACGACGATCCGTCCGTGGAGGAGTGAATGTCTTTGAACACATGCCGCAGGTGCGGGACCTGTTGTAGGAAGGGGGGGCCGGCCCTGCACCAGACCGATCTGGGGCTGCTGGAGCATATTCCCATGTCCGATCTGGTTTGCCTGCGCCGGGGAGAGCCGGCTTTCGACCCACGAAAGGGCTGTCTTGAGCCTTTGGAGCACGAGTTGCTCAAAATCCGGGGCAAGGAGGGAGGATGGGAGTGCGTGTACTTCTCGTCGCAACCCACCGAGTGTTCCATGTATGAGCATCGGCCATTGGAATGCAGGTCCCTGTCGTGTTCCGACACCGGAGAAATATTCGTGGCCATGGAGACTCCGGTCATCACGAGGAGGGACATTGTTCCGCCTGGCACCGCACTTTGGGAATGCATCGTGGAGCACGAAAAGCTCTTTCCCGTGTCAGAGGCGATGCGTCTGGCTTCGGAGCGGGCCGAGGGAGCCCGTGTGACGCAGGATCTCGGCAGGATGATCTCTCGCGAACAGCACTTCAGGCACGCCCTTGCGGATAAGGTCGGGGCACGTGACACGGATTTGTGGGCCTACTTCGGGCGCCCCCTGTGGATGGTCCTGCTGCCCCTGGACTCCGCTTTTGCGCGGTACGAAGTCAGTCCGAATTTCATGTCAAATTGTTGACTTATGCGTCCCGCGCATTATCTATCCCCCGAAGATTTCGAGCATAAGGAGTGGTACTACTTTGGAATACAAGGACTATTACAAACTGCTCGGTGTGGCCAAGGGCGCGAGCCAGGACGAAGTCGGCAAGGCATTCAAGAAGCTGGCCCGCAAATACCATCCTGACCTCAATCCCGACAATCCAGAGGCCGAGGCCAAGTTCAAGGAAATCAACGAGGCCTACGAGGTCCTGAAGGATCCGGAGAAGCGCAAGCTTTACGATTCCCTTGGGCCCAACTGGAAGGAGGGGCAGAATTTTCAGCCGCCTCCGGGCTTCGAGAATTTCCAGTTCCGGTCCGGCGGATTCGGCGGAGAGGGTTTCAGCGACTTTTTCGAGACCATCTTCGGCGGGACAGGCGGGTTTGGCGGGAGCCGATTCGGCGGCGGGGATCCTTTCGGGCGGACCATGCGCAGCCGCGGGCGCGATGCCGAGGTGCGCCTGACCCTGACCATGGAGGAGGCCTACCGCGGCGGCCGCAAGACCCTGACCCTGCAGGAGCAGGTGCGAGGCGCGGACGGGCGGCCGCAGATGCAGGCCAAGACCCTGGAAGTGAATATCCCGGCCGGCGTCAGGGACGGCGCCAAGATCCGGCTGGCTGGCCAGGGATCGCCGGGGATGGGCGGGGGCCCGTCCGGCGACCTGCTGCTGCAGGTGACCATCGCCGACCATCCCCTTTTCCGCCTCGAAGGAGTGAATGTGGTCTACGACCTGCGCCTGGCTCCCTGGGAGGCCGTACTGGGCTGCAAGGTGCGCGTCCCGACCCTGGACGGTCCCGTGGACATGAACATCCCCGCCGGGGTGAGCAGCGGCCAGAAGCTGCGTCTGTCCGGCAAGGGCCTGGGCAAGGGCGAAAGCCAGGGCGACCAGTTCGTACGCATCGCCGTCCGTTCGCCGAAGGACCTTTCGGACCGGGAACGGCAGCTGTGGGAGGAGCTTTCGGAAATTTCGTCGTTTCAAGCGAGGTAGGAGTCGGGAATGACCATCGTGCAGATACATGAACATGGAGTGCCCAGCCTTTCCGAGCGCATCGGCACCAGGGAGTTTCTGGAGCTGACGGGACTGACCGAGGATGCGCTCATGGAACTGGTCCGTCTGGACTGGATCGTCCCGGCCCGGACCGCCCAGGAGGAATTTCTGTTCGTGAACATGGATGTGCTGCGCGTGCGCAAGTACAGGCGCCTGTGTGCGGATTTCGAACTGAGCCCCGTGGCCGGAATCATCATCGTCGATCTTCTGGAACGCATCGCTCACCTTGAAGAACGGCTGCGCGCCGCTACGGACACATTCTGACGGCGCGCGCCCCTATGGAGGATTCGAATGGATCTCAATAAATTTACGCAAAAATCCCAGGAAGCCGTGGCCGAAGCCCAGGCCGTGGCCATCCGCCTCGGACACCAGCAGGTGGATGTGGACCATCTGTTCCGGGCCCTCGCGGAGCAGGAAAACGGCCTGGTCCCGCGCCTGCTTGAGCGGGCCGGTTATGAGGTCAAGGCCATTGTCCAGGCCCTGGACAAGGAACTGGGCAGAATGCCGCGCGTCAGCGGCCCCGGCGCCCAGCCCGGCCAGATATACGTCACCCAGCGCATGAACGAGGTCATGCTCGCCGCCCAGGATCTCGCCAAGAAGATGCAGGACGAATACGTCAGCGTCGAGCACGTGCTGCTGGCCATCCTGGACAAGCCCGGAAGCGGGCCCGTGGCGACGGTGCTGCGCCAGTTCGGGCTGACCAAGGACAAGATTCTGGGCGTGCTGGCCGAAGTGCGCGGCAACCAGCGCGTCACCTCGGCCAATCCCGAGGAAACCTACGACGCCCTCAAGAAATACGGCCGCGACCTGGTGGAGGATGCGCGAAAGGGCAAGCTCGACCCGGTCATCGGACGCGACTCGGAGATCAGGCGCTGCATCCGCATCCTGTCGCGCCGCACCAAGAACAACCCGGTCATGATCGGCGAGGCCGGCGTGGGAAAGACGGCCATCGTCGAGGGCCTGGCCCAGCGCATCCTGAACAAGGACGTGCCCGAGGGCCTCAAGGACAAGACCGTCTTCGCCCTGGACATGGGCGCGCTCATCGCAGGGGCCAAGTACCGCGGCGAGTTCGAGGAGCGCTTGAAGGCCGTGCTCAAGGAGATCGAGAAGAGCGAGGGCCGCATCATCCTTTTCATCGACGAGCTGCACACCATCGTGGGCGCGGGCAAGGCCGAGGGGGCCATGGACGCGGGCAACCTGCTCAAGCCCATGCTGGCGCGGGGGCAGCTGCACTGCATCGGGGCCACCACGCTGGACGAATACCGCAAGCACATCGAGAAGGACCCGGCCCTGGAGCGCCGCTTCCAGCCGGTGCAGGTGGACGAGCCCGACCTCGGGGACACCATCTCCATCCTGCGGGGGCTCAAGGAGCGCTTCGAGGTGCACCACGGCGTGCGCATCAGCGACTCGGCCCTGGTGGAGGCCGCCACCCTGTCCCACCGCTACATCACCGACCGGCAACTGCCGGACAAGGCCATCGACCTGATGGACGAGGCCGCGGCCATGATCCGCACCGAGATAGATTCCATGCCCACCGAGCTGGACATGGCGGTGCGCAAGCTCACCCAGTTGGAGATCGAGCGCGAGGCCCTGCGCAAGGAGCACGACGCGGAGAGCCGCGAGCGCCTGGCCAAGCTGGAGTCCGAACTGGCCGAGGTGCGCGGGGAGCGCGACTCCCTCATGGCCCAGTGGGACCGGGAGAAGGGGGCCATCGAGGAGGTGCGCCGCCTCAAGGCCGAGATCGAGCGCACCAGCCTGGAGGTGGAGGAGGCCGAGCGCAAGCTGGACTACAACCGGGCCGCGGAGCTCAAGTACTCCACCCTGGCCGCGCTGCAGAAGCAGCTTGCCGAGCGCGAGGCGGCCATGGACCAGGCCGCGGGCGGGCAACGGTTGCTCAAGGAGGAAGTGGGGCCGGACGACATCGCCCAGGTGGTGGCCCGCTGGACCGGCATCCCGGTGGCGCGGCTCGTGGAGGGCGAGCGGGAGAAGCTCCTGCGCCTGCCCGAGCAGTTGCACGAGCGGGTGGTGGGCCAGGACGCGGCCGTGGCGGCGGTGGCCGACGCGGTGCTGCGCGCCCGCGCGGGCCTCAAGGACCCGGGCCGGCCCATCGGCTCCTTCATCTTCCTGGGCCCCACGGGCGTGGGCAAGACCGAGCTGTGCAAGGCCCTGGCCGCCTCGCTCTTCGACACCGAGGACAACATGGTGCGCCTGGACATGAGCGAGTACATGGAGAAGCACACCGTGGCCCGCATGATCGGCGCGCCTCCGGGCTACATCGGGTTCGACGAGGGCGGCCAGCTCACCGAGGCGGTGCGGCGCAAGCCCTACTGCGTGGTGCTTCTGGACGAGATCGAGAAGGCCCACCCGGACGTGTTCAACGTGCTGTTGCAGATCCTGGACGACGGCCGGCTCACGGACTCCCACGGCCGCACCGTGGACTTCAAGAACACCATCGTGATCATGACCTCCAACCTGGGGTCGGCCCAGATGCTGGAGGGCATCACCCCGGCGGGCGAGTTCGCGCCCGGGGTGGAGGATGCGGTGCTGGAGCTCCTGCGCCGGCACTTCCGGCCCGAGTTCCTGAACCGGGTGGACGAGACCGTGCTCTTCAAGCCGCTGCTGCCCGACCAGCTGGCGGCCATCGTGGACCTGCAACTGGCCGGCCTGCGCCGGCGGCTGGCCGAGCGGCGCATGGACCTGTCCATCACCGACGCGGCCAAGCAGTTCGCGGCCCAGGCCGCCTACAACCCGGCCTTCGGCGCGCGGCCCCTGCGCCGCTACCTCTCGGCCCACCTGGAGACCCCCCTGGCCAAGGAGCTCATCGCCGGCCGCATCCCCGAGGCCGCGTCCATCACCGTGGACCTGGAGGACGGGAAGCTGGTGTTCAAGACCGCCTGACCGCGGGAGCCCCCCCTCGGACCGCATGAAGAGCCCTCGGACCCCGGGGGCTTTTCATTTTTATGGATATGTGTAAATGTCGATGAATGCGGAGTATTCTCCGCAGGTTTTTGCCGGGGGGGCTGTGGATGGGAGTGGAGAAGGCGCAATCAACAGGGGGCGCGTTGCGGGGCATGGGGCTGGGCACCAGGCTGGGCCTGCTCCTGGCCGGCCTGGCCGTGCTGGCCAACGCCCTGCTTCTCGCCTTGCTCTACCTGAACTCCCGGGACCGCATCCGGGAGAGCGTCCGCTCCCGCCTGGGCGAGGCAACGGCCCTGGCGGCCATGGCCATCGACATCGAGCGGCACGACCGCATCACCGGCCCTTCCCAGGTCTCCGGCGAGGACTACCGGGCGGTGCAGGCCAGCCTGCGCCGTGTCATGGACCTGATGCCCGAGGCCTTCTACGTCTACACCGTGCGCCAGGACGCGCAGGGTCGGATCGTCTTCGTGGTGGACGCCGGGGAGCGGGGCAATCCCGACGACGTCTCGCTCCCGGGCGAGGTCTACGACGACGCCAGCCCGCTCCTGCAAGCGCACTTTTCCACCATGTCCCGGCCCATGTCCGAGGACGGCTTCTACACCGACAAGTGGGGGACCTGGCTCACGGGCTACGCCCCTCTTTTCCGCGCCGACGGCACCCGGGCCGGGGTGCTGGCCCTGGACGTGTCCGCGGACAGCCTGCACGCGGTGGAGTCCCGCTACCTGCGGCGGTCCGTGCTGGTCTTCGCCGCGCTGGTGCCGGTGTTCCTGGCCCTGGGCATCTTCCTGGGCCGGCGTCTGGCCGCGCCCCTCAACCTCCTGCGCGAGGGCGCCGTCCGCCTGGCCTCCGGCGAGTTCTCCCACCGGGTTGCGGTGCGGGACAAGGGTGAGATCGGCGAGCTGGCCGATGCCTTCAACACCCTGGCCGGCCAGGTGGAGAGCATGCTCGACGGCATCCTGGAGGAGCTGGCCGAGCGCCAGGTGGTGGAGGAGCGGTTGCGGCACAAGGAGCGGGTGCTGGAGGACCTCATCCGGCGGCGCACCCGGCAGTTGGAGAACTCCCTGGCCGAGGCCACGGAGCGGGTGGAGGAGCTGGAGAAGGGCCAGCGCCGCTACGTGGCGCAGTGTTCCCTGGCCCACAGCCTGGCCGAGGCCCAGGACCAGGGCCAGGCCCTGCAGACCATGCTGGACATGGTGCTCCTGGTGGAGGGCCTGGACAGCGCCGCCGTGTATCTGGCCCGGGAGGACGGGAGCCTGGAGTTGGCCGCCCACCGCGGGATAACCCAGGCCTTTGCCCAGACCATCGCCCGGTTCCAGCCCGGGGAGCGGCAGCACGCCATGGTGCAGGAGGGCAAGCCGGTCTACGTGGAGGGTCCGGCCCTGGCCTGGCTGCACCAGGCCGTGCCGGAGGAGGGCCTGCGCTGCGCCGCGGTGCTGCCCCTGATTTCGGGCGCCAAGGCGCTGGGGGCGCTGTGCGGGGGTTCCCACGCCATGGGGGACATCTCCTCCCCGGACCGCGACACCCTGGAGTCCACCGCGGCCCTGGCCGCCGGCGCCCTGGCCCGGGACCTCGCCCGGCTGGGCCTGGAGGACCTCAACGCCCACCTGGAGCGGCTGGTGGCCAGCCGCACCGCGGCCCTGGCCGGGAAGGCTCGGGAGCTCACCGCGGCCAATCACCGGCTGCACGAGCTTGACGCCATGAAGAACGCCTTCCTCTCGGCCATGTCCCACGAGCTCAAGACCCCGCTCACCTCGGTGGTGGGCTTCGCCAAGTTGGCGGGCCGGGAGTTCGAGCGGCGCTTTTTGCGCCTGGCCGGGGACGAACCGGCCCTGCGCGAGCGGGGCGAGCGCATCCTGGGCAACCTGGGCGTGGTGGAGCGCGAGGCCGTCCGGCTGGGGCTCATGATGGACGACGTGCTGGACCTGTGCAGCATGGAGGGCGGCCAGGTGGATTGGCGGGACAAGGAAGTGCGGCCGGTGCCCCTGCTCATGCAGGCGGCCGTGGCCGTGTCCGGGCTTTTGGCCGCCAAGCCCGGGGTGGTGCTGGAGCTGGACCTGGCCGAGGGCCTGCCCGACCTCTACCTGGACCCGGACCGGTTCCAGCGCGCGGTGGTCAACGTCCTGGACAACGCCATCAAGTTCACCGAGGCCGGCACGGTGCGGCTCACGGCCCGGGCCATGGGCAGCGAGGCCGTGCAGATCCGGGTGCAGGACACCGGCCGGGGCATCGCGCCCGAGCTGCGGGAGCGCATCTTCGAGAGCTTCTTCCAGGACGCCCCGCCCGCCGAGGACCAGGCCAAGCCCCGCGGCGCGGGCCTGGGCCTGACCATCGCCCGCCACATCGTGGAGCATTACGGGGGCCGCATCCGCGTGGAGTCCGAGTCCGGCCGGGGCAGCACGTTCATCATCGAGTTGTAGCCATGGCCCGGCGCACCGTTCTCCTCCTGCTTCTGGCCCTGCTGGCCGCACTGGCCGGGGCCTGTTCCCGGCCGGCCACCGATGCCGGGAAGCTGGCCGCGGTCTATGAGATGTACGACGGGTACGCCAAGGACTTCCCCGGGGTGGAGGCCATTGCCGTGGCCGAGGCCCGGGCGCTCTGGGACAAGGGGGAGGCGGTGTTCGTGGACGCCCGGCCCGAGAACGAGCGGGCGGTCTCCATGCTGCCCGGCGCGGTGTCCCAGGAGGCGTTTCTGGCCGACCCCGGCCGGTTCGCGGGCAAGACCGCCATCGGCTACTGCACCATCAGCTACCGCAGCGGCAAGCTGGCCGAGTCCCTGGCCGGCCGGGGCATCCCCATGCGGAACCTGCGCGGCGGCATCCTGGCCTGGGCCCTGGAGGGCAATCCGGTGTTCGGGCCGGACGGCAGGCCGGTGAAGGCCCTGCACGTCTACGGCGCGCGCTGGGACTATCCGCCCGAGGGCTACGTCTCCGTCTATTGATACCAAAGTTGCGTTCGAAGAACGTAGCGTGGTATCGCGCGCCAGGACGGCGCGCCATGGGCGAAGCCCATGTGAGGCCGGGCGAAACCGCGTTTTCGCCTGGCCGAGGCGGGCAAAACCCAGAGCGGGTTTTGCTCGCAACGTGGTATGACGCCCCGCGGTCCGGCCTGGGGGCGTGAGGTTCCGCTCTGGAGTTCGACAGGCGCGTTGCCCTGTGGATAACATCGGGCAGGCCTTTTCCCCAGCCGGACAGGACTGTCTCTGCACAATTCTCTTGATCGCGCCGGGCAACAACCCCACACCGCGCTGTTGCGCAGTGGCCGGCATCCAGTGCGCCGCGAAGGAGAATCCTAGGGCGCGACCCGCAGCACCAGGCCGTCCGGGGTCTCGTCCACCGCGGCCTTGCCCAGGTGGGCGGGGTCGGTGTCCAGCACCAGGCGCAGCATGGCCTTGGCGTCGTGCCAGCCCAGGCGCAGGGCCTGCGCCTCCACCGCGCCCAGGGTGCGGTTGAACAGGCGGAAGCGCGGTTCGGCCACCCCGGTGATGTCCAGCACGATGCGCGGCGGCCCGGTCATGGTGAAGAACTTCCGGGCCGGCTTCCCGGCCAGCCGCACCTGCACCTCCAGGCCTTGCGGGGTCCGCACGGTCTCCACGCCCAGCACCTGGGCCTGGCCGGTGGCGGCCGGGGCGGGCGCGGCCGGGGAGGGGGCCGGGGATGGGGGCGCAGCCGGGGCTTCGGCCACTGGGCGCGGTCCCGGGGCAGGGACGGGCCGGGGGGCCGGGCTTTGCGCCGCGGCCGGCTGCGGTGCAGGAGTCTTGTGCGCAGGGGCGGGCTTTGCTGCCGGCGGGGCGGCGGCCGGGGGTTCCTGCGCCGGCTCCGGGGCCTTGGGCGTGTCCACTGGCTGGGCGGCGTCTGCGGGCTGCTGTGCGGGCGGTTCGGCGTGCAGCACCATCTGCTGCACCGGGTAGCGCATCTCGTTGCGGGCATAGCCTCCCGAGGCCAGGAGGGTGTCCACTGCCCGGCGTTTGGCCTGGACCGTGCGCAGGGAGTCGTCCAGGGAGCGCTGCGCGGCCTCGCGGGCAGTGGGCGGCAGGTCGCCGGCCTGGGCCTCGGCCAGCCGGGCGGCCAGGGCCTGCTCCTCGGCGCGCAGGGCCTTGTGTTCGTGCAGGAGCTGGGACGCGGTCATGGTGCGCAGGGAATCCAGATAGGCCGGGTCCGGTTCGCCCCGGCCCGCGCAGGCTCCTGCGGCCAGGCTGGCCAGCAGGGCCGCCCCGGCCAGGAACAGGATGATCCGGCCCTGGCGCGTCATCGGCTCTCCCCAGATTGGGGTGCGGGTTGGGGCGCGGGCAGGGGCTGCGCCTCGGGCTGAGGGGCCGCGGCGGGTTCGGCCGGCGCGGGCACGGCCTGGGGCAGCAGGTCCCCGGCCGCGGTCCCGTTGCCGGTTTCGGGCAACAGTTCGTCGCCAACCGCGGGTTCCGCAGCGGGCACCGGCTCCGGGGCCGGCGCGGGCGCGTCCTTGACCGCCAGCACGTACTCGCGCTCCACGATGGTCTGGGTGTGCACCACGCGCAGGCCCGCGGGCCGCTGCTCGGGCTTCCACTCGTCCCAGTAGCGCTTCTGCATGCCCACCACCGCCTTGGGCGCGGCCGCGATGCGGGAGGCCAAAAGCTCCAGGTCCTGGGTCTCGAACACATCTCGGCCTGCGTAGTAGGTGTAGGTGCCGGAATAGATGCGGAAGGCCATGGGCTCGTAGCCCTGGCGGATGTAGTCGGCCATGACCTCGGACTGGGCCTGGGGGCTCATGACCGGGTCCAGGGCCGGGGCCAGGCCGAGGGCCAGCGGCGCGAGCCAGGCGGTCGTGCCCACGGCGACCAGGAGCAGGCCGCCCCGGGCCGAGAGCCGCGGGCCGAAGCGCAGGAGCAGCGCGCCCAGCAGCCCGGCCGCGCCCGCCGCCCCGGCGACCCAGGCCCAGGGCAGGTCCACGGGCCAGGGCGGGGTCAGGGCCCGGTGCAGGAGCAGGTTGGCCAGGCACAGGCCCAGGGCCAGGAGCAGGAACAGCCCGCCCACCGCGTAGAGCACCCGGGTGCGGGGCCGGTCCGGCAGGCCGAGCCAGGCGCGGGCGGCCAGGGCGGCCAAGGCCGGGTACAGGGGCAGGAGATAGATGGCCAGCTTGATGCTCACCGCCGAGAGCAGGGCGAAGCCGGTCAGGACCGCGCACCACAGGTAGGCCGGGCCGCCCAGGCCCTCGCGCCGGCCGGCCCACGCCCGCTTCCAGAAGGAGGGCCGCCCCAGGTTGCCCAGGGGCAGGCCGGCCAGCAGGAAGGTCCAGGGCAGGAAGGCCAGGGGCAGGGCCCCCAGGTAGTACCAGGCCGCCTGGCCGTGGTGCGGGGCGTCCACGGCCCGCTTGTAGATCTGCTTGGAGAAGATGTCCCGGATGTACTCGTGCTCGCCCCCGAACCAGGCCGCAGCCACCCAGCCGGCCAGGATGAGGGCCAAAAAGCCCAGGCCCAGGGCGGTGTCCCTGCGGAAGAACCGGCGCAGCTCCCCGCGCCAGGCCAGGAAGGCCAGGCCGGCCAGCAGCGGGAAGGCCAGGCCGAAGGGCCCCTTGGTCAGGGTGGCCAGCGCGGCCAGGCCCCAGCCGGCCAGTTGCCAGCCGGTCGCCTTGGGGCGGGTCCAGGCCCGGTGCAGGCACGCGTGGGCCAGGGTGATGAGCGCGGCGAAGAGCATGTCCATGCGGGAATAGTGGCCGATCCCGATGAAGGAGAAGCAGGTGAGCAGGACGAGCCCGGCGGCCAGGGCGTGGTCCCGGTCCCAGCCCGCCACCCGGCGCACCAGCACGCAGGTGGCGGCCAGGGCCAGCAGGGAGGACACCGCGGCCCCCAGCATGAACAGGGCGGGCGAGGTCTCGCCCACGGCGGAACGCAGCCCGGCCAGCAGCCAGAAATACACCGGCGGCTTGTCCGGGTAGGGGATGCCGTTCAGGTACAGGACCAGCCAGTGGCCCCGGTCCCAGAGGTTCTGGAAGGCGTTGCCGTAGCGCACCTCGTCCGAGAACCACAGGGCGCGGGCGTCCAGGTAGGGCAGGGTCTGGGCGGCCAGGACCAGACCCAGGAAGACCAGCGGCGCCAGGGCCGCCAGGCCGTACAGGCGGCCGCCGGGGCGGCCGGGAGAGGGTTCAGCCATGTTTTTTCCAGAGGGTGTGGGTAAGGCACCCGGCAAAGGCCCCGAAGGCCCAGCCGAAGAACACGTCGCTGGGGTAGTGCTCGTTCAGGTAGATGCGGGAGAAGCCCACCAGGGCCACCACGCAGCCCAGGGCCAGGGACAACAGGGGCCGGCCCCGGTACAGGGCCAGGGGCATGCAGGACCCGGTGATTTCGGCGGTGTGGCCCGAGGGCAGGGAGTGGAAGCGCGAATCCAGGGTGAAGTGCTGGAAGGTGGTGAGCCCGGTCAGGGGCCGGGGCCGGCCCAGGGCCATCTTGACCCCGGTGAGCAGCACCAGGTTCACCGCGATCTGCACCGCGGCGAAGATGAGCACCCCCCGCCACAGGCCCCGTTTCCCCTGGGCCAGGGCCCGGCCCAGGAGCAGGACGTAGATCCCGTAGATGGCGAAATTCCCCCAGTCCGTGATCCAGAACATGACCTGGCGGGCCAGGTCGTTCTGGGACTTGTGCAGCCGCAGTGCCCACATGAGTTCGCCGGTGCTGGACGAGAAGGCCTCCAGCACTGCCAGGAGGAGCAGGAGCGGCAGGGAGACCAGAAGGAAGTCCCGCAAGGGGACGGGATTCTGCATGGGCCTAGGTTATAGGGCATGGCCGGGGCGCTGGCAACGGTTTCCCTCCTGTTTGCACAGAACCCATGGCCACTGTTGATTGTTTCGCCGTTGGGCCCAGGGCGGGGTAATCCCCCCGGCCGGCTGGAATCCGCAGGTCGGGTCAGCTTTTCCTTGGCGATGAGCGCGCCGGGACAGTATACTTGCGGGTACGGGTTTCAGGCCACAGCAAGGGAGGACGCCATGGCCGGGTTTCTCAGGGGTGCGCCGATCGCGGTGCTCGCCGCGTTTCTCCTCGCCGGGTGCGGGGTGCAGCAGGTGTTCAAGGGGCAGTACTACCTCCGCTCCGGCAACTTCGCCCAGGGCGCCGCCGTCTTCGCGGACGAGGTCAAGGCGCACCCGGAGGAGCCGGCGGCGCACTACTACCTGGGCCGCCTGCTCCTGGCTCAGGACCGGGCGGAAGAGGCCCTGCCCGAGCTGCAAACCGCGGCCCGGCTTGCGCCGGGCGACGCGGACTACCGGTACTGGACCGGCGTGGCCCAGGGCGTGCTCGGCCAGGCCGACGCGGAACGGGACAGCTATCTGGAGGCCCTGCAGCGCAATCCCACCCACGGGGACGCCCTGACCTACCTGGGGCACAACCTGCTGGAGCGGGGCGACATGGCCGGGGCGCTGGCCCGGTACCAGGAGGCCCTGAAGATCTGGGCCTACAATCCCGCGGCCATGCACAACCAGGCCCTGTGCCTGGACCGCCTGGGCCGCAGCGCCGAGGCGCTCAAGGCCTACAAGGCGTTCCTGGAGGCCTGGCCGGACGGAGCCCTGGCCCGCAACGCGGTGAAGCGCCTGAACGCCCTGGGGGACTTCTCCTGGCGCAACCACCGGGTGGGCCGCCGGACCGTGACCATGCCCGCCCTCCGCTTCGCCCCGGGCGCGGCGGACATCCTGGCGGAATCCGGCCCCTCCCTGGATCACCTGGCGGCGGTGGTGGCGAACACGCCCGGCGTGGTCCTGCATGTGCTGGCCTATCAGAAGGGGAATGGGGCCCTGGCCGCGGACCGGGCCAAGGCGGTGCGCGCCCGGCTGCTCCTGGCCCGGCCGGAGATCGCCTCCCGCGTGCGCGCGAGCTGGTTCGACGCAGCCGAGGAGGTCCGGGCCGGCAAGCGCGCCGCCAGTCTCGCCGAGTCCGTGGCCTTCTTCACCCAGGCCCTGCCCGCGGCCGCTGCAACGGGTTCCTGAGGGCCTGGTGTTACCTTTGTCTCCCTGCTGCGTATATTGGGGCAAGACCGACCGAAGGAGGCCGCTTAGCCGGTGCAGGTAAGCGACGAAACACTGGTGGAGCGGACCCTGGCGGGTGAGACCCAGGCCTTCGGCGTGCTCGTGGGCCGGTACCAGCGGCAGATCTATTCCCTGATGCGCCGCCTGGCCGGCTCCCCGGAGGAATCGGCCGACCTGGCCCAGGACGCCTTTGTCCGGGCCTACGAGCGGCTCACGACCTTCCGGGCCGGGGCGCGGTTCTTTCCCTGGCTGTACGCCATCGCCCTGAACCGGGCCCGGGACTGGGCCCGCCGCCGCCGGCCCGAGCAGTTGGCCGCCGCGGACCGGGACCTGGAGTCCCTGCCCGGGCCGGGCCAGGACGATCCGGCCTGGGCCGCGGGCAGGGATGACCTGGCCCGGACCGTGGGGGAAGCCCTGGAGCAACTGCCCCTGGAGAGTCGGGAAATGCTGCTGTTGCGGTACCGCGAGGAGATGCCCATGCGTGAGATAGCCGCAGTGTTCGGAGTCAGCGAGGCCGCCGCCAAGATGCGGGTGAGCCGGGGGCTGGCCATGCTGCGCCGCGCGCTCGGGGAGGACGGCCATGGACCGGCTGCCTGACCCCCTGCGCGACGCCCTGCGCCGGGTCCCGGACCAGGACCCGCCCGGGGACCTCGCCCCGGCGGTGCTGGCCCGCATCGCCCCGCGCCGTCCGTCCCTGGCCGGGCGCCTGCGGGACCTCCTGCTCTCCCCCCGAACCCTGAGCTTCCGCCCGGCGGTGGCCGGCCTGGCCTGCGCCGCGCTCCTGGCGGTCTTCGGCCTGGGCTACCGCCTGGGCGGGTTGCAGGCCCCGGCTCCGGCCCCGGTGGCCGGGTTGGACCCCGAGGCCCGGTACTACCTGGGCCGCAGCCTGCTGGCCGCGGAACGGCCCGCGGAGGCCCTGCCGCACCTGGAGGCCGCGGCGCGCAAGGCCCCGGGCAAGGCGGAGTACCTGCACTGGCTGGGCGTGGCCTACTGGGCCGCGGGACAGCCGGACAAGGAGCGGGAGGCCTACCTGGCCGAGGCCGAGGCCGCGCCGTCCCTGGTGGAGCCCTACCTGGCCCTGGGCCACTCCAGCCTGGAGGCGGGCCGTTTCGACGAGGCCATGGCCTACTACGACAAGGTCCTGGCCCGGGACCCCCAACGCCGCGAGGCGCTGTACAACCGCGCCCTGGCCCTGAACCGCCTGGGGCGGCGGGAGGACGAGGAGCGGGCCTGGAAGCGGTACCTGGACACCCGGCCCGGCGGCCGTTGGGCGGTGCAGGCCGCGGCGCACCTCAACGGCCTGGGCGACTTCACCTATTCCTCCCACCAGCTCGGCGCGCGCACCCTGGTCCTGCGCCGGATGGCCTTCGATCCTGCCGGGCGCGTGGCCCCGGGCAGCGTCTCTTCCCTGGAGCAGGTGGCGGGGGTCCTGGCCAACAACCCGGCCCTGCTGCTCCACGTGGTCGTGTATGTGCAGGACGATGCGGACCTGGCCAAGCGCCAGGCCCGGGAGATACGGGCGCAGCTCCTGCGTCTGGCTCCCGGGGTGTCCCCCGGCCGCATCGACCTGAGTTGGTTCGGCGTGGCGGAAACGGTTTCCGTGTCCGGCGTCGAGCATTCCCTGGGGCAGTCCGTGCGTTTCATCGGGCTGCCCGACACCGTGCATCGCAAGGGAGTAACCACATGAACAGACATCATCTGCTGAAGCTCGCGGCCCTGGCCGGGGTCCTGTGCCTGGCGCTGGCCCTGGCCGGGGCGCACAAGGTCCTGGCCGCGGAGGGGGATGCCGCGACCGACACCACGGCCGTGGGCGACACGGCAACCGGCGACACGGCAACCGGCGACACAACGGCCGGGGACACGGCGGCCGGCGAAGACGACGCGCCGTCCTTCAGCAATCCGGCCCAGGCCGCGCACGCGGCAGCCCTGGCCGCGGCCCTGGCCGAGCAGCCCAACCCCGAGGTGGAGCAGGCCCTGTCCGACCTGGAGCAGGCCGAGCAGGCCCTGAGCGAAGCCCTGGCCTCCGAGGACGAGGCGGCCATCGCCGCGGCCCAGGAAGCCTACGACCAGGCCGAGGCCGCGGCCGACGCCGCGGTCGCCGCCAACGTGGGGGTCACGGCCGCGGACATCGCCGCCATGCGCGAAGAGGGCATGGGCTGGGGCCAGATCGCCCACGAACTGGGGGTGAGCCCCGGCTCCCTGGGCCTGGGCCACACCAAGGGCGAGCTCAACCGGGAGCGGACCTCCAACCTGGGCCAGGCCAAGGGCCTGGCCGTGGGCAAGGCCAAGCGTTCGGTGAGCGACGCCGAGATCGGCGAGGCCACTGAGCGCAATACCAAGTCCTCCGCGTCCCAGGGCGTGGGCCGCGGCTCCGGGAACGGCAAGAGCGAGAGCATGGGCGTGGGCAGCGCGGCCGGCAAGGGCTCGTCCGGCGGCAAGGGCGGCGGTTCGGGCGGCGGCAAGGGCGGTGGCTCGGGCGGCGGCTCGGGCGGCGGCAAGGGCGGCGGCAATGGCGGCGGCAATGGCGGAGGGAACGGCGGCGGCAACGGCGGCGGCAAGAAGTAGCCCCCAGCCTGCAGCATAAAGAAAAGGGCCCCGGTGGGGCCCTTTTCTTTGGTCGGTCGCGTGGCGGGATCAGGCTGCGGAGCGTTCCTGGGAAGCCTCGCGCTGCGGCCCCAGCACCCGATCCATTTCCCGCACCTTGTCCAGGCAGCGCTTGGCGATCTTCTTGAACTGGGTCAGGTCGGGCCGGGTGTAGGTGGCGCGCACGTGCACCAGGCCGGCCAGGTCCATGATCTCGTTGAACAGGTAGGGCGCGTACAGCCGGTCCTGGCGCAGGAACAGGTGCACCTGGCCCAGGGCGGACTGGATCTCGTCGCCGTTGCGCTCCGGCTTGGCGAAGAGCTTTTCCAGCCGCTTGGTCACCGCGCGCAGGGAGCTGGTCCACTGCGGGGAACGGGCCTCGAACCGCGGCGGGGCCACGGGCTGATTCGCCTCGCGCAGGGCCGCGGCGAAGCGGTCCAGGCTGCCCGGCCGGGAGGCCAGCAGGCCCGAGGACTGGATCTGGTCCAGGTCCGTGGGCCGGGCCCCGCGCAGGGGCAGGCCGTCGCCGTAGAGCACGTGCACCGGCCGCTCCAGGCCGGGAATGTCCGCCTCGATGTCCCGGGCGCCGGCGAGGTAGGGCATGGCCGTGACCACGTCCTCGCCGCGCCAGTTCTTGACCGTGAGGTGATGCCCGGGCTGGAAGGTGAAGCCGTTGGCCGCGGCGTGGTGGCCGGCCGCGTGGGTGGTCGCGGCGTCGGGCTTCCAGGAGAAGTCCTGGCCCACCAGGAGCACCTGGCTCACGTCCAGGAACTTGCAGAAGCGCATGAGGGTCACACTCACGTTGCCGCCCGCGTCCAGCACCGGGGCGTGGCCGCGCAGCACGAAGGTGCCCAGGCCGCCCTCGGTCCACAGGGGCAGGGTGGGGCCGGGGTAGTCGCGCACCACCTCGGGCCGTACCTTGGCCGAGTAGACCAGGGGGATGTCCCTGCACCACTCGGGGTCCAGGCGCTTGGCTATGCCCAGCATGCCCTCGGAATAGTCGATGGCCATGCACAGGTGCGGCTTGAGCCCCAGTTCGCGCAGGGCCGGCAGGGTCTGCAGGGCGGTGAGGTACAGGGCGTGGCCGGGATTGGCGGCCAGGGCCGGGGCGTGTTGCGCAAGGGAGGGGCCCGCGCCCAGGATCACCGCGGACAGGCCCGTTCCCGAGCCCTCCAGGGGACCCAGGGAGCCGTCGCCAAAGGCGCGGTGGTAGTTGGCCAGCTCGTTGCCCAGCATCACGTCCTGGCGCAGGCGCAGGGTGGTCATCTCCAGGGTGAACCCTTCCAGGGCCTTGCGCAGCTCCGCGCCGAAGGCCGCGTACTGGGGCCCCACCTGCTGGCTGGGGATGTCCAGGTGCAGGTGGATCTTGCCGTGGATGAGCTGCAGGTCGATGCCCTGCAGGATCTTGCGGAACAGGGACTTGTCCGGCGGGAAGAAGAAGAGCTTGCCCATCTGCATCCAGGGCGCGTAGTCGGTCTGGCCCAGGCAGGCGTAGAGCATGGCCGGGCTGGGCTCGAACACGATCACCTTGTGGGTGGGCGGGGTCTTGGTGAGCACGTGGTTCAGGCCGTAGCCCAGGTTGCAGCCCACGATGATGGTGGCGCTGCGGTCGGCCAGGTCCGTGGTGTTCCAGCGGGAGTAGAAGGCCTCCGGCGGCATGGCCCCGAACAGGCTGCCGCCCTCGGGCAGGGGAATGTCCATGAGCCCCATCCGGTTGACCATGATGAGGTTTTCCAGGGCGCGGGGCTCGGAGCCCGACGCCTCCAGCCACTGCACGGTCTGGGGCGCGCGCTGGCGCAGGGCCTCGATGTTTTTCTCCAGGAACTGGTACAACTGCATGGCGCTGACCTCGTCTGAACAGGGGATTGCTGGGGCCTGCGGCTGCAAGGACCGCGCCACCCTTGCCGTGCGGGCGATTTTCCCCTAGATGAATTGCGCCGGGCCGCGGCCAAAACGGCCCGGAACAAGGACTGACATGCACCATCCCCACGTTCTGACCCGCATCGGCAACACCCCGCTGGTGGAGTTGCGCACCCTGAGCCCGCGTCCCGGCGTCAAGATTCTGGCGAAGATCGAGTGCGTGAATCCCGGCGGCTCCATCAAGGACCGGGTGGCCCTGGCCATGATCGAGGCCGCCGAGGCCGACGGCTCCCTCACCCCGGGCAAGACCGTGATCGAGGCCACCAGCGGCAACACCGGGGTGGGCCTGGCCATGGTCTGCGCCGTGAAGAGGCACAAGCTCAAGCTGTTCATGCCCGAGACCGCGTCCGAGGAGCGCAAGCGCATCGTGCGCGCCTTCGGCGCGGACATCGAGTGCACCGCCGGCCGGCTGGGCACGGACGGGGCCATCGAGGCGGCCTACCGCCTGGCCCGCGAGGAGCCCGACAAGTACGTGCTCATGGACCAGTTCAACAACCCGGCCAGCATCGAGGCCCACTACCGCGGCACGGCCCCGGAGATCTGGGAGGCCACCGCCGGGGCGGTGACCCACGTGGTGGCGGCCCTGGGCACCTCGGGCACGGTCATGGGCCTGGCCAAGCGCCTGCACGAGTACGACCCCAAGGTCCAGGTGGTGGCGGTGGAGCCCTACCCCCGGCACAAGATTCAGGGCCTCAAGAACATGCAGGAGTCCTATCCGCCGGGCATCTTCGACCGCGCGGCCCTGGACGCGACGATCCATGTCGAGGACGAGGAGGCCTTCGCGACCGCGCGGCTCCTGGCCCGGCAGGAAGGCATCCTGGCCGGCATGAGCAGCGGCGCGGCCGTGGCCGGGGCCCTCAAGCTGGCCCGGGACCTGGAGTCCGGCCTCATCGTGGTCATCATACCCGATAGCGGCGAGCGCTACCTCTCCACCAGCCTGTTCGCGCCCAAGGCCGAGCAGGGGCCGCAGGTCGCGGACGCGGCCGGCGGCGGCCGGGCCTTCGTGGCCCCGGACAGCCGCGAGGCCTGCCTGTACGCCGTGGGCCCGGCCCTGGACCGCTGGGGCAGCCTGTCCTTCTGGCGCAGGCTGGCCTTTTTGGACGTGCTGGCCCGCCGCCTGCGGTCCGAGGGTGAGGGGGGCGGGGGCGCGCGCCTGGCCGTGGGCCTGGCCGACCTGGAGGATTCGACCCTCAAGGCCGCGCGGCAGGCCAAGCAGCGCCGGGCGGACTACGCGGTGCAGGCCAAGGAGCGCCTGGCCCAGGCGGCCCAGGCATTGGGCATGGCCGGGGTGGAGTTCGCGCCCGTGGGCGAGGCCTCGGCCCGGGCGGCCAAGCTGGTCAACGGGCTGCTCTCCCGCGGCCTGGCCTACGAGAAGCTGCGCTCGGTGTATTTCGACGTGGCCCGGGACAAGGACTACGGCCGCATGGCCGGGGTGGACCTGGCCGGCCAGTCCCTGGGCAAGACCGTGGACCTGGCCGCCTACGCCAAGGAGAACGCCCGGGACTTCACCCTGCTCAAGCGCGCGGCCCTGGCGGACATCAAGGAGGGCGAGTTCTGGGCCCTGGAGTGGGGCAACGTGCGGCCCTCCTGGTTCGCCCAGATGGCCCTGGCCGCGCTGGGGGCCCTGCCCCGGGTGGACCTGGCCGCGGCCAACGAGACCCACCGCTTCCCGCACCTGGAGAATCTGCGCGCCATCTGGGCCTACGGCGCGGAGATGCGCCCCCGCGCCTGGATGGTGGTGCAGCCCGTGGCCGCGGCGGGCGAGGCCAAGGTCCAGGCTGCCAAGCCCGCCGTCGGGGGAGACCCGGGGGCGCGCCCCGGTCTGGACACGCTCCTGGCCGAGGGCCGCTCGCCCCTGTCCTTGCGGCTGTGGCTGCTCTCGGGCTCCTACCACAAGCCGCTCTGCGACGCGGTCGACACCCTGGCCATGTGGGACAAGAACCGCGCCAAGGTGCAGGACGCGGCCGCCGCGCTCAGCGCCGCCAGCGGCCCGGGCGGCTCGTCCGCTCCGGACGTGGAGGCCCTGTGCGTGGAGCTGCGCACGGCGTTGCGCCGGGCCGTGGACGACGACCTGTCGCTCTACGCCTTCTGGCCGACCCTGTTCAATTTCTGCCGCGAGATGCGCAGCCGCCTGGGCAAGAACGCGCTCCCCCCCGCGGCCGCCGCGTCCTGCCTGGACGAGCTGCTCAAGGCCGACGAGCTCCTGGGCATCATCGACCGCACGGCTCTCCCCCTGCCCATGGACCAATGGCCCCCCGCGGTGGCCGCCCTGGTCCAGCAGCGCGCCCAGGCCCGCGGCAAAAAGGACTTCGCCGCGGCCGACCGCCTGCGCGACGAGCTCAAGGCCATGGGCTACGCCGTGGAGGACACGGCCGAAGGGCCGCGGGTGGCGAAGCTGGGATAGGGAATTCCTTGCGTGCTTATTCGCGAAAAGGTCAAGTCCGACCGGGCATCTTGGAAAAATCGGCCGAACGGTTTAGGCTGTTTTCCATGCTCTCTGGTGGTTGGGATACGGTTCACGGAGAGGACGGAAACGCATGATCCAGGAAGTCGAAGTCCGCGGATACAAGGCGCTTCGGTACGCTCGGGTAAGGCTTTCGGATTTTCACGTGCTCGTGGGGCCGAACGCCTCGGGGAAGAGTACGTTTTTCGACGTGCTTCTCCTGGTCCGGGATATTCTCTTAAGCGGCGTTGACAAGGCCATTTTCGGTGATGCCAGATTCGACATCCCGGTACGCGCTGCCGACCCGCTGGAGCTTTCCTGGCTAAGGCAGGGCGGGCCGGTCGAGATCGCCATTACTGCAAACATACCTGAGGAAGTTGGCAATCGCCTGAGTGGAGCACCCTATCGCCATGCCCGGTATGAGTTGGCTATCAACCTTGAACATCTATCTATCTCCCAGGAAGCCCTTTGGCTTATTCCTGAAGATGCACTGCCGGCGGTGCCTTTGCCGACGGAACGGCAACTTTCATTCTTCCCTTCGGAAGAGCCATTCCCTGCATCTAACATCATCACTCGCCAAAAGCCAAAGGGATGGCGCTCTGTTGTGAAGAAGACCGGGGAGGAAGGGAATGATTATTTTCAATCCGAGACGACTGGATGGAACAATATATTTCGTTTTGGTTCGCAATGGCCGGCGTTGCGCCATTTACCAGAGGACGAGGGCAAGTTCCCGATTTCCATTTGGTTTAAGCGTCTTTTGAATGAAGGGGTGCAGCGTATTGCCTTGAATGCCGAGGCAATGCGCGCGTCGTCTCCTGCGGGCAGTTCAACGGTCTATCTTCCAGATGGCTCGAACCTGCCTTGGGTGGTTCAGGACTTGGAGGACAACGCCCCTGACCATCTTGAAGACTGGATTACGCACGTAAGAACGGTTCTAGGCTCGGTTCGCCGCATCGAAACCGTGGAAAAGCCAGAAGACCGTTCCCGGTATCTGCGGGTTACGTACGACAACGACCTCGTGGCTCCTTCCTGGCTCTTATCCGATGGGACGCTTCGGTTCTTGGCCTTGACGCTCCTGGCTTATACCCGGAAACGTCCTTCCCTCATTCTCATCGAGGAGCCGGAAAACGGAATCCATCCGAAAGGAATCGAAGGGATTATCCAATCGTTGTCCTCGGTCTACGGCTCCCAGGTCTTTTGCGCTACGCATTCGCCAGTGGTCTTGAGTCTTGTGCAGCCCAAGGACATCCTATGTTTCGGTCGAACCCGAGAGGGCGCGGTGGACATTCGGTCAGGGGACCACCATCCGCGGTTGCGGAACTGGCAATCCAGCGCCAACTTGGGCGACCTTTTTGCCGCAGGGGTTCTGGGATGAGGGATTGCCTTTTCCTAGTTGCCGATTCCAACATGGCCCACGCCCTGAAGGGATTCTTCGGGAGAGAGGCATTTCATCTATCCGTAGGATGCAGGTCGATTTCCGTTGAGGAAATGGATATTGTCGTGGCGTCCGGCCAGAACGATCCAGGATTGTATATCCGTGCCTCAGAATTGCTGAAAGTCTACAGCGGTGAGTACAGCCATGCAGTGGTCATGGTAGATGCAGAATGGCGAGGCGCTCCTGAACCGCAGGATATTCGCAATGCGCTCGAAGGACATTTACGAGAGGCTGGATGGCCGCCGCCTCAGGGATGTGCCATCGTTATTGAACCGGAGGTGGACAACTGGCTTTGGACTGATACGCCGCATACTGCGGCAGCGCTTCGTTGGCCTTCCGTCGTCGAGTTACGCCAGGCGTTACAGGAGAGGGATATGTGGCCACAAGGAGCTGCCAAGCCACCTAGGCCCAAGGAAGCTGCAGACTGGGCAATCCGGCAGAAAGGCAAACCGCGTTCCTCGGCTATCTATCAACAGGTGGCTTCACATGTTTCCCTGGGCAGGTGCTGTGACACGGCGGTGGCCTCCCTGGTCAGCGCTCTCAGGCAGTGGTTCCCTCCAGAAGACGCGCAGTAGCCCTTTCGTTTGTCCTGTCCTATCCTCCCCCCAACCAAAGAATCCCAACCAGGGGTATTTCCATGATCGTGGGCAATTACATGCAGTTCGAGGGGACGCGGGTGAAGAGCGCGTCGTTCAAGGGCAAGGCGCAGCCGGTCACGGGCGTCACCATCCGCTGGCTGTCCAAGGCGGGCAAGGGCAAGGACGGCGGGGCGGCGTACGGGCTGCGGCACTTCACCGCGGACCCGGGCGGTGTGATCCCCATCCACGACCACTTCTACGCCCAGACTATGTACATCCTCACCGGGTACTTCGAGTGCTTTGCCTACGACGCCAACGGCGAGATCACCGAGCAGGCCACCACCGGCCCGGGCGACGCGGTGTACGTGCCGAGCATGGTGCCGCACGGCATGCGCAACCTCTCCGACACCGAGCCCGCCACCTTCCTGTGCTGCATCTGCGACGTGGAAGAGGGCTGCGCCGGGGCCTAGGCCGGGCAACGTTCGCGGCGTTCATGAAGAGGGCGGTTCGCGAACCGTCCCTACGGAAGAGGACCGTACCTGCGTGTTTGGCAGGGCGCTCTTCCGTTAGGGCGATTCACGAATTGATGGGATGGCCCCGCCCCT
>DKEU01000175.1 GCA_002452635.1 Desulfovibrionaceae bacterium UBA6814
TAGAGCTTGGTCAGGTAGTCGGCCGCGGCCTGGGTGGACTTGAGGGGGTCCAGGCGCTCGTCCATCCACCAGCCCACGTTCAGGCCGAACTTCTTGCCGGTGTAGGGCATGAACTGCCACATGCCGGCCGCGCCGGCCCGGGACATGGCCCGGGGGTTGTAGCCGCTCTCCACGAAGGGGAGGAAGGCCAGGTCTTCGGGCAGGCCGCGCTCGGCCAGCACCCGCCGCACGTGGGGCAGGTAGAGTTCGGCTCGCTCGAGCCAGCGGGCGAAGAGCTGGCGGCCGGAATTGGAGTGGGTGAAGTAGCGGAAGTGCACCTTCACCTCTTCCGAATCCTGGTCGTCGATGTCGAACTGCAGGTCCAGCTCCGTGGACAGGGCCTGCTCCTCCTGGGCGGAGAAGGGGGCGTCGTCCTGGACCGGAGGCAGTTGGGGGGCGTCTTCGGCCAGGCCCTGGATGCCCTCTGGCGGGGCAACGTCACAGGCGGCCTGGGACTGGGCGGGTGCCGGGGCTTGGGCCACGGAGGCCGGCTGAACCGGGGTTTTGAGGGCGCAGGCGGGCAGGGCCAGAAGCCCTGCGAGCAGGACTGAAATCGCCAGGCGCTTCACGACGAGACTCCCATCAGGGTATGCTCCAGCACGACCGGCGGGGGTTCCGCGCCGGGTTGTGATCCAACGCTTGTCCGCAAGGCTCTAGCATACTAGGGTATGCGCTGTATAGTGCGAAAACACTGGGATTTCGGGGCCTGCCGGGGAGGGAGAATGTTCGTGAAAAAACCTAGAAAAAATCAAACATCCAGGGCTCCTGGAGAGTTGGGCCAGGATGGCGGCGCTGCCGGCGAGGGGGCGTTGCTGCCCGGCCGCAAGCCGGTGCTGGAGACCCTGGAGGCCTCGCCCGAGCGGGTGGAGCTGGTGTTCGTGCAGCGCGGGCTGCACGGCAGGGACCTGGACCGGGTGCTGGACCTGTGCCGGGAGCGCCGGGTCCGGTTCAAGCTCACGGACCGGGCCGAACTGGACCGGTTGGTGCGGGGCAACCACCAGGGGGTGGCGGCGCGGCTGGCGGCCTGCCCCTCCCTGGACCTGGACGACCTCCTGGCCGGGGTGCGGGACGCGCCCCTGCCCCTCATCCTGGCCCTGGACCAGGTGCAGGACCCGGGCAACGCGGGGGCCTTGGCCCGCAGCCTGTACGCCCTGGGCGGGGCGGGCATCGTGCTGCCCCGCGACCACTCGGTGCACCTGGGCCCGGCGGCCATGAAGGCCTCGGCCGGGGCCCTGGCCCGGCTGCCCGTGGCCCGGGTGGTGAACCTCTCCCGGGCCTTGGAGGCCTGCGACGAGGCAGGCCTGCGCATCTACTGCGCCCGGGCCGGGGAGGGCGCGGCCAACGCCTTGAGCGCTCCCCTGGAGCTGCCTGCGGTGCTGGTGCTGGGCAACGAGGAGAAGGGGGTGCGGCCCGGGGTGGAGAAGCGGTGCCACGGCGCCCTGGCCCTGCCCCTGGCCCGGGGGTTCGACTCCCTGGGCGTGGCCCAGGCCGGGGCCATGCTCATGGCCCTGTTCGCCCGGCAGGTTCGGAAAAACCTCCCATAACAAAGGGAAATTGCAGGGAATGGGTGGAAAAATTGCTGGCGTTGTGCTAGGAATTGACAAGAGAGTTCGTCAGCAAGGAGAATGTCATGGATACCTACTATGATCCCAGCGATCTGCAACAGTTCGGGGACGTGTGCAAGGATGCCCCGGAGCTGGGCAAGGCCTTTTTCGACTACTACGGCAAGATTTTCGCCGAGGGCGCGCTGAGCGGCCGGGAGAAATGCCTCATGGGCCTGGCCGTGGCCCTCACTGTGCAGTGCCCCTACTGCATCGAGTCGTTCACCAAGCAGTGCCTGGAGCAGGGCTCCACCCTGGAGGAGATGACCGAGGCCGCGCACGTGGTCACCGCCATCCGGGGCGGCGCCTCCCTGGTGCACGGCATGCAGATGCGGCGCATGGCCGAGAAGCTGTCCATGTAGGGAGGCTGCGATGCCCGGTTCGGCAGCCGCCTGCACGGTGCGCCCCGATGGGGTGGCCCCCTTTGCCCGCAACCTGGAGGCGCACGGGCTGGCCCTGGTGCGCGATGCGGCGTTGACCTTGCAGGTCAACGTGGGGCTCTTGTGCAACCTGGCCTGCCGGCACTGCCACCTGGAGGCCGGCCCGGCCCGCACCGAGGTCATGTCCCCGGACACCATGCGTCAGGTGGCGGAGCACGCCCGCACCCATGCCTACGCGGCCATCGACGTGACCGGCGGCGCGCCGGAGCTGGTGCCGGGCATCGCCGGGTTCATGGCCCGGCTGGCTCCCCTGGCCAAACGGACCATGTTCCGCACCAACCTGTTGGCCCTGGCCCGGGAGGAGAGCCGCGAACTCCTGGAGGTCCTGGTGGAAAACCAGGTGGCGCTGGTGGCCTCCCTGCCCTCGCTTGCCGCGTCCCAGGCCGAGGCGCAGCGGGGCAAGGGCGTGCTGGACCACAGCCTGGCCATGCTGCGCCGGCTCAATGACCTGGGCTACGGCGCCGAGGGCTCGGGCCTGGACCTGGACCTGGTGTCCAACCCCACGGGCGCGTTCCTGCCCCCGGGCCAGGAGGCGGCGGAGCGGCGTTTCAAGGCCGATCTGGCCCGGCGGCACGGGATCGCCTTCAACCGGCTGTATGTCTTCGCCAACGTGCCCCTGGGCCGCTACCGGAAATGGCTGGAGGCCTCGGGCAACTACGAGGGCTACGTGCGCCGGCTGGCCGACGCCTTCAACCCCTGCACCCTGGCCGGGCTCATGTGCCGCACCCTGGTGTCCGTGGGCTGGGACGGCCAGGTCTACGACTGCGACTTCAACCAGGCCGAGGGGTTGCCCATGGGCGGCGTGCCCCGGCGCATCCACGAACTGGACGGCCCCCCTGCCGCGGGCGCGCGCATCGCAGTGGGCGACCACTGTTATGCCTGCACCGCGGGCGCGGGCTTCACCTGAGGCGGGGCCATCGAGGGCTAGGCTGCCCTTAACCAGGATAGACGACATGACCAAGCTGCGCTGGGATCCCTGTCTGGATACCGGGATCGAGGAAATCGACTGGGAGCACCGCCGGCTCCTGAACATCGCCAACCGCCTGCTCGACGCCATGACCCGGGGCAAGGGCGAGGTCGCGGTGCGGCCCGTGTCCCGGGACCTCCTGCGCCATGCGGAAGAGCATTTCGCGCACGAGGAGGCGTACATGCGCGACATGGGCTATCCCGGCATCGAAGCCCATATCAAGGAACACGTGGGCCTGCGCAAGAGCGCGGAGAAGTTCGTGGCGGCCCTGGAGTCCGACGACCCGCCCGGGGCCGTGCAGTTGAACGCCCTGATGTCCCACTGGCTGCTCGACCACATCCTGAAGCTCGACAAGCAATACGCCGCGTTCAGCCGGGAGAGGGCCGGCAAGGGCCAGTGTCCTTGACATAGCTCGCCCATATTCTTACGGTTTACCGGTATGCCATGAAGGGGGGTGCATGGAAGGACCGATGGTTTCCCTGTTTGTCGTCGGCGCGGTGTTCGTGGTGGCCGGGCTGTGGGCCATGGCCGTGTTCAACCGGCTGGTGGCCCTCAAGAACCGCACCCTGAACGCCTTTTCCCAGATCGACGTGCAGCTCACCCGGCGGCACGACCTGATTCCCAACCTGGTGGAAGTGGCCAAGAAGTACATGGCCCACGAGCAGGAGACCCTGGATGCCGTGACCCAGGCCCGCACCCGGGCGGTGGACGCCTCCCGCGGGCTGGGCGGCCGGGCCATGGACGCCGCGGCCCTGCAGGGCGTGGCCGGGGCCCAGGCCGTCCTGGCCGGTGCCCTGGACAAGCTCTTCGCGGTGGTGGAGAACTACCCCGACCTCAAGGCCGACGCGGTGATGCGCGACCTCACCGAGGAGCTGCGCTCCACCGAGAACAAGGTGGCCTTCGCCCGCCAGGCCTACAACGACGCGGTGAACGCCTACAACACCCTGCTCCAGTCCTTCCCCCACGTGCTCCTGGCCCGGCCCTGCGGCTTTGTGGAGGCCCACCACCTGGTTTTCCCGGGCACGGCCTGGCAGGAGGCCCCTCAGGTCGCCTTCTAGTCCCGTATGGACTTCTTCGACCAGCAGGAACGCGCCCGGCGCAACACCTGGCTGCTCCTGGCCCTGTTGATTCCGGCCGGGGCGGTGGTGGCCGCGGGCGTGGTGCTGGCCGTGCTGGCGACCTTTGCCGCGGTGGCCCTGACTGGCCGGGAGTGGTGGCGGTACGCCTTTCTCATGAGTCCCGGGTTCGTGGGCGCGGGTACGGTTTTCGTGCTCGGGCTCATGGCCCTGGCCTCGTGGCGCAAGTTCAACGAACTCACCTTCGCCGGCCCCTACCTGGCGTCCTTTGTGGGCGGCTGCAAGGTCCCCGCGGACACCACGGAGCAGCGGGAGCGCGTCCTGCGCAACGTGGTGGAGGAGATGGCCCTGGCCGCGGGCATGCCCGTGCCCGACATCTACGTGCTGGACAGCGAGCCCGGCATCAACGCCTTCTGCGCGGGCAATGCGCCGGTGCGGGTGGGCGACACGGCCCTGGCCGTGACCCGGGGCTGCCTGGCCCACCTGGAGCGGGACGAACTCCAGGCCGTGGTGGCGCACGAGTTCAGTCACATGCTCTCCGGCGACATGCGGCTCAACGTGCGGCTCGTGGGCTTCCTGCACGGCATCGAGTGCCTGGGCCAGTCCGGCCGGGTCATGCTGGGCGTGCCCAACCTCATGAGCTGGGTGGCCGGTCCCATTTTGGTGGTGGTGGGCGGCATCGGCCTCCTGCTGGGCAAGCTGGTGCGCGCCTCGGTCTGCCGGCAGCGGGAAGTCCTGGCCGATGCGGCTGCGGTGCAGTTCACCCGCAATCCCGAGGCCCTGGCCTCGGCCCTCAAGAAGATCGTCCAGGCCCCGGGCTCCTCGGTGCTGCGGCACCGCAACGCCGCCATCCTGAGCCACATGTATTTCAGCCTGGGCGTGGGGGTCACCTGGCAGCGCCTGTTCGCCACCCATCCGCCGATGAACGAGCGCATCCGGGCCCTGGACTCCCAGTGGCAGGACGTGGTGCACGAGACCGACCGGCCGCTGCTGGACCGCATCGCGGACCAGGAGGCCAAGGGCCCGACGCCGTATGAATCCATCCTGCCCAAACCCGACGTGACGCCTCCCGACCGCCTGGGCGAGCAGCTCCGCCACGCCTGCGCCTCGGCGGGACGGCCGCGCCAGGCCCACCTGAACCGGGCGCGGGGCATTCTGGGCGGTTTGCCCGCGGGCATGCTGGCCGCGGCGCGCCAGGCCCAGCCCGCCCGGGCCGTGGTCCTGGCCCTGCTCCTGTCCCCGGACCCGGCCTCCCGGCAGTCCCAGATGGCCGGGCTGGCCGCCCGCGGCGATGCCGGCCTGGCGCGGCTGGTGGAGAAGCTGGCCCGCGAGGCCGAGTCCCAGGGACCCGAGGCCCGCATCCCCCTGCTGGAGCTGTCCGTGCCCACGCTCAAGGGCCTGGCCGCGTCCCAGTACCAGGATTTCCGGAAGCTGGTGCAGCGCCTTGCCATGGTCGACGGCCGGCTGGAGGTCTACGAGTGGATGCTGGCCAAGATGCTCCTGCGCCACCTGGACCCGCATTTCGGCCTGGCCCGGCCCGGCCCGGGCAGGCAGCGCACCTTGGCCGGGCAGCGCGACCAGGCCGCGGCCGTGCTCTCCTGCCTGGCCTGGGCCGGGTCGAGGAACCTGGGGGAGGCCCGGGAGGCCTTCAACCGCGGCGCGCCCCACCTGGGGCTCAAGGGCCTGATCCTCTGCAACCGGGAGGACTGCGGCCTGCCCGTGCTGGACAAGGCCCTGGCCGCCCTGGAGGGCCTGGCCTTCGGCGACCGGAGCAAGGTGCTGGACGCCTGCGCCGTGGCGGCCGAGTCCGACGGAAGGGTGACGGTGCGCGAGGCGGAGTTGGTGCACGGCGTGGCCGACGCCCTGGGCTGTCCCCTGCCGCTGCTCATCCCGTCCTGACCCGGGGCTTCCGGGCGCTTCGGGGGGTACCCCCGGGGCGATGCGCGGAAGAGCTTTCATTTCCCTGGATTTTTGGCTAGGGTTCCGCCAAACCTCCAGCCAGGGCAGTCATGGCCAAGCACCTCGTGCTCGTGGGCGGCGGGCACGCCCACCTGATGACCATCAACCAGATTCCGGTATTCCTGGACAAGGGATACCGCGTCACCCTGGTCAGCCCCTCGCCGCTCCACTATTACTCGGGCATGGGTCCGGGCCTGCTGGCCGGCGTCTACCGGCCGGAGCAGGTGCGGTTCCCGGTGCGGCACATGGCCGAGTCCGGGGGCGGGGTGTTCGTGCAGGATGCGGTGCAGGGACTGGACCCCAAGGCCCGGACCCTGCGCCTGGCCTCGGGCGCCACCCTGGAATACGACGCGGTCTCCTTCAACACCGGAAGCCGGGTGGACGTGCCGGGCAACGGCGCGCTCGCCCCGGACGTGTTCGCGGTCAAGCCCATCGAGAACCTGGTGGCCGCGCGGGAGCGGGTGCTGGAGCGCCTGGCCCGGGGGCCGCTCAGCGTGGCCGTGGTGGGCGGCGGCCCCGCGGCCTTGGAGATGGCCGGAGCCCTGTGGCGGCTGGGCCGCGACGCCAGGACCAATCCCCTCGCCGTGCAGGTGCTGGCCGGCCGGCGGTTCCTGTCCAACCTTCCGGCCAAGGCCCAGCGCCTGGCGCGGCGCTCCCTGAACGCGCGGGGCGTGGAGGTGCTGGAGGAGGGGTACGCGGCCAACGTGACCACCGGCGAGGTGCTGCTGGAGACCGGCCAGGTGCGCACCGCGGACCTCGTCATCCTGGCCACGGGCATCGCCCCCTCGGTGCCCCTGGGAGCCTGCGGCCTGCCCACCGCCCCGGGCGGCTGGCTGGCGGTGAACAAGTTCCTGCAGAGCCCGGCCCACCCCGAGGTGTTCGGGGGCGGGGACTGCATCCATTTCCAGGACCGCAGCCTGGACAAGGTGGGGGTGTACGCGGTGCGCCAGAACCCGGTGCTGCGGGACAACCTGCTGGGATACTTGGACGGCCGCCCCCTGCGCCCCTTCCACCCCGGCCCGCCCACCTACCTGCTCATCTTCAACCTGGGCGACGGCACGGCCATCTACTGGAAGGGCGGCATGATCTACCAGGGCCGAACCGCCTGGCTCCTCAAGGACTACATCGACCGCAAGTTCATGCGGAAGTTCCAGCCGTAGGCTGGGCTGGGGCTAGGGCTGTTTCAGCCAGGCCGCGATCCTGTCGAAACATTCAGTGATTTCGGCCTCGTCGCCGCCGAAGGAGAGGCGCAGGTGGTGCTCGCCGCCCGGGCCGAAGGCGCCGCCCGGGATGGTGATGACCCCGGCTTCGCGGATGAGGCGCTCGGCCACCTCTTGCGATGGGGCGTCGGTGAAGTGGTAGCGGGCCATGATGTAGAACGCGCCCTCGGGTCGGACGTAGGTGAAGTGCGGGGCCAGGGCGTCCAGCCGGGCGCAGGCCAGGTCGCGGCGGCGGGACAGGGCGGCCACCACGTTCTCGAAGTAGTCCTGCGGTCCCTCCAGGGCGGCCAGGGCCGCGGCCTGGGCCGGGGTGGGCGCGCAGATGGCGGTGCAGTCGTGCACCTTGAGCATCTGGTCCAGGAGCGGGGCCGCGGCAAAGCAGAACCCCACCCGCCAGCCGGTGAGGGCGTACCGCTTGGAGAAGCTGTACACCGCCACCACCCGGTCCCGCATGCCCGGCAGGGTGGCCGGACTCAAGGGTTTCGGCCGGCCGTACACCAGCGCGTCATACGTTTCGTCCGTGATGAGCGTGACGTTGTGTTTGACGCACAAGTCAGCGGCATAGCGCACGTCGTCATCGGAATACACCCCGCCCGTGGGGTTGGACGGGTTGCACAGGATCAGGGCGCGGGTGCGGGGGGAGAACGCCTGGGCCAGGGCGTCCCGGTCCAGGGACCAGTCGGGTTTGAGGGGCGCGAACACCGGCCTGCCCTCGGCCAGGAGCACCTGCTCCACGTGGGAGGGATAGCAGGGCGCGGGCACGACCACCTCGTCGCCCCGGTCCACCAGGGTGAGCATGGCCATGAGCAGGGCTTCCATGGCCCCCACGGTGATGGCGATCTCGGTCTGGGGGTCGGCGGCGAGGCCCTTTTCCCGGGCCAGGAGTGCGGCGCAGGCCCGGCGCAGGGCCGGATCCCCGGGCTGCAGCGAGTACTTGCCCGTGCCCGGCTCGGCGCGCAGCCGGGCGCAGAGCGCGTCCACCACGTGCGGCGGATTGGCGAAGGAGGGCACGCCCTGGCCCAGGGACACGCACTGCCTGCCCGAGGCCGCGGCCAGCATGGGCATGAGCTTGGTGGCGGAGATCTTGATGCCCTGGACGCGCCCAGAGATGGGAGGGGTCATGCGGGGTCCTCGTCGAAGAGCTTGCCGGGGTTCAGTATCCCGTTGGGATCCAAAGCTTTTTTGATGGCAGTCTGGGCGCATCGGGAGGCAGGGGACAGCTCCAGGCCCAGGAACCGCTGCTTGGTGAAGCCGATGCCGTGCTCGCCGCTCATGGTGCCGCCCAGCTCCAGGACCCGCTTGAGCAGGGCGATGGTGCCGGCCTCCACCCGGTCCAGGGTGGAGCGGTCCGGGGCGGTGATGTTCAGGTGGATGTTGCCGTCGCCCGCATGGCCGAAGGCGTAGACCGTGAAGCCGAACTTCTTCTCGTACCTGGGAAGTTCCGCCACGAACCCGGCGATCTCGGCCAGGGGCAGGACCACGTCCTCGGGCACGTACACCGGCCAGGCGTCGTGGATGCGCAGGCTCACCTGGCGGCGCACGTTCCACAGGGTCTCCCGCTCGGCCGGGCCGGTGGCGGGCAAGAGATGCAACGCCCCGGATTTCTTGCAGACCTCCGAGACCAGGGCCATGTCCGCGTCCGCGGCCTGCTCCGAACCGTCGGTCTCCAGCAGGAGCAGGGAGGCATCCCGGGGCAGGTCGCCGAAGGGCAGCAGGTCGCCCACCAGGGCCAGGCAGCGGGGGTCCAGGAACTCGCAGGCCGAGGGGCAGCAGCCCCCGGCCATGATTGCCGCCACCCCGGCCACGGCCTTGTCCAGGCTGGGGAACACCGCCACCTGGGTGCGCACGGCCCGGGGCAGGGGGATGAGTTTCAGGAAAAGCGTGGTGATGACGCCCAGGGTGCCCTCGCTGCCCACCAAAAGCTGGGTCAGGTCGTAGCCCACCACGCCCTTGCGGGTCCGTGTCCCGCACGTGACGATTTCGCCCGTGGGCAGCACCGCCGTGAGGCCCAGCACGTAGTTCTTGGTGACCCCGTACTTGACGCAGGCCGGGCCGCCCGCGTTGGTGGCCGCGTTGCCGCCCAGGGTGCTGTCCTTGAGGCTGGCCGGGTCCGGCGGATAGAACAGGCCGTGCTTCTCGGCCTCGCTGCGCAGGGTGTGGGTGAGCACGCCCGGCCCGGCCACGGCCAGGAGGTTGGCGGGCTCGACCGTGAGCTCGTCCATGGCCGAGAGGTCCAGCACCACCCCGCCGTGGAAGGCCAGGGCCCCGCCGGCCAGGCCGGTGCCCGTGCCGCGTGGGGTCACCGGGAAGCGCCGGGCGTTGGCCAGCCTGAGCAGGGCCGAAACCTGCTCCGCGCTGGCGGGCCGCACCACGGCCTCGGGCCGGCGGCGTTCGGTGGTGGCGTCCGCGGACGCGGCGTCCAGGTCCGCGGCCGTGGTCAGCACGGCCGAGCCGCCCACGGCCGCGCGGATCTCGTCGAGCAGGGCGGGGGTCAGGGGGCTGAAGCGGGGCATGGGCTACTCCCGACGGCGTTCGAACCCGGGCAGGGACAGCCGGTCCTCCACCCAGCCCAGGATGAAGGTGGCCAGGGTCACCAGCAGCAGATAGTACACGCCCACGGTGAAGAACACCTCGGTATTGCGCCAGGTGGATTTGGCGATGCCCCGGGCCATGCCCGTGAGCTCGTTCACCGTGACCACCGAGGCCAGGGACGAGTACTTGATGAGGTAGACGATCTCGTTGCCGCAGCCGGGCAGGGCGCGGCGCACGGCCTGGGGCAGCACCACGTGCAGCACGGTCTGCATGGGGCTCATGCCCAGGGCCTGGGCGGCCTTGATCTGGCCGGTGCGGATGGACATGAGCCCGCCCCGCACGTACTCCGAGTGGTAGGCCCCGCTGCACAGGGAGAAGCCCAGGATGGCCGCGCCCATGGGCGAGAGCACCAGGAGCCGGGGCACCCAGGCCAGGTGCAGGGCGTTCAGCACGCCCATGACCGGGCCCAGGCTCTCGATGAACAGGCAGATCTGGGGCAGTCCGAAATACCAGCAGAAGAGCTGCACCACCAGCGGGGTGCCGCGGAAGAACGAGACGTAGCCGTTGGCCAGGCGCTGCGCGGGCCGCGGGCCGTAGACCCGCAGCACGCCCACCACGATGCCGGTGAACAGGCCGAGCAGGGCCGAGGGCACGGCCAGCTGCACCGTGGCCCAGAATCCCAGGTTCAGGCCCGGGATGACCTGCTCGGTTACGAAGCTCCAGGTGTCGTCCATTATTGCCCCGCGTCTCCGGCCAGTTCCGAGAGCTTGGCGCAGAAGGCCTGGGTGCGGGAGCAGCAGTCCTTGCCCAGCAGTTCGGCCGGGGAGCCGTGCTCCACGATGCGGCCCTTCTCCATGAACAGGAACTCGTCGGCCAGGGATGCCGAGAAGCTGATCTGGTGGGTGGCCATGATCATGGTGATGCCGGCCTGGGCCAGGTCCTTGATGACCGTGAGCACCTCGCCGATGAGCTCCGGGTCCAGGGCGCTGGTGGGCTCGTCCAGGAGCAGGACTTTCGGGTCCATGGCCAGGGCGCGGGCGATGGACACCCGCTGCTTCTGGCCGCCCGAGAGCTGGGCCGGGTAGAGGTCGGCCTTGCCCGCCAGGCCCACCCGGGCCAGTTCGGCCATGGCCCGCTCGGTGGCCGCGGCCTTGGCCATGCCCTTCACCTTGAGCAGGGCGATGCGCACGTTCTCCAGGGCGTTCAGGTGGTCGAACAGGTTGAAATCCTGGAAGATCATCCCCACTTCCTGGCGGTAGGCCGACAGCTCGCGGCGGCTCTTGGGGTTGATCTGGCGGCCGTCCAGCCACACCCGCCCCTGGTCCGGGGGGATGAGGTAGTTGATGCATTGCAGGAGCGTGCTCTTGCCGCCGCCCGAGGGGCCCACCAGGACCTTGAGCGTGCCCCGGCGCTGGGTGAAGGTGGCGTCCTGCAGCACGGGCTTGTTGCCGAAGGCCTTGGACAGGCCCTCGACCTTGAGGATGATGTCGGAGTCGTTCATGCGCGATCCTCTAGTGCGAATAGCCCGGGATGCGGACCTTCTTTTCCAAGGCCAGCAGGGCCTTCACGCCCACCCAGGTGAGGGCGAAGAAGATGATGCCGGCCAGGATGGACAGGGGCAGGGGCTGGTGCGTGGTGGAGGCCACCGCCCGGGTCCGGGCCATGACTTCCATGACCCCCACCGAGAAGGCCAGGGCCGAGTCCTTGAGCAGGATGGAGTATTCGTTGGACCAGCCCGGGATGGACAGGCGCAGGGCCTGGGGCAGGATGATGGTGGTGATGGCGGTGGCGTCGCTCATGCCCAGGGCGCGGGCGGCCTTGAACTGGCCCGCGGGCAGGGAGAGGATGGCGCCCCGGAAGATTTGCGACTGGTACGCCGCGCTGGTCAGCCCCAGGACCAGCACCGCGGCCAGGAAGGGGCTCTCCAGGTGGGCCCAGCCGAGCCAGGGGATGCTGGAGGCCCAGGCCAGGATGCCGAAGTAGAACAGGTAGAGCTGCACCAGGATGGGCACTCCGCGGAAGGCCCAGACGTAGATCTGGACCACGCGGCGCACGGGCTTGCACCCGTAGACCTGGCCCACGGCCAGGGGCACTCCCAGCATGAGGCCCACCAGCATGGCTCCCACGATGAGCACGGCATTGACCCAGGCCCCGGAGAGCATGAAGGGCAGGGCTTCCCAGATGGCGGTGAGGATATCAGGCACGGTCTTTCTCGGGGTCCCTTAAAACGGACCAGAGGCCCGAAGGTTCCGTCCGGTGCTCCGGGGCCGGAACCTTGCGGGCCTCTGACCGTCGGAATCGGGACTAGTCCACGTCGTACTTCTTCTTGAGTTCCTTCCAGAAGGGGTCCTTCATGAGCATCTCCAGGCCCTTGTTCAGGGTCTGCAAGAGCTCCTTGTCGTCCTTGCGCACGGCGTAGGCGTAGTTCTCGGGCGCGGCGTCGAAGGTGCCGGCCACCTTGAAGCCGGGCTTCTTCAGCATGTCCTTGGCGATGGTGGAGTCCATGCCCGAGCCGACGATGCGGCCGGTGGGCAGGTCGGCCATGGACAGGTCGGTGGAGTCGTACTCCACGTTCTCGAACTTGTAGCCGGGCTCGGCGGCCAGCTTCTTGAGCAGGGCGTTGGTCACGGTGCCGCGCTGGGTGCCGATCTTCGCGCCGGACTTGAGCAGCTCGGCCAGGGACATCTTGTTGTCGGCCTTGACCACCAGCACCTGGGTCACGGTGTAGTAGGGGATGGTGAAGTTGACGATCTTGGCCCGCTCGGCGGTGGCGCTCATGCCCGAGGCGATGCAGTCGATCTTCTTGGCGGTCAGGGCCGGGATGATGGCGTCCCACTCGATGGGCTGGTGCTTGACCTTGAAGCCCATCTTCTTGCCGATCCACTCGATGGCCTCCACGTCGAAGCCCACGGTCTTGCCGTCCTTGTCCACGTAGGCGTAGGGCGGGAAGCCGCCGCCGTCGATGCCGTTGACGATGGTCTTTTCCGACGCCAGCGCGGTGCCGGCGGCCAGCAGGAAGACTGCCAGGGCCAGGAGAAGAATGCGTTTCATGACCAGCCACTCCTTGATTCGTTGGTATGTGGGCATGGAGCCGGGAAATCTGCGGCGCTGCCGCACCGTCCAGGGCTGTAACAGACCGGGAGGAGGCGGGCAAGTGGCAAGCCCCGGCATGTGCCCGTTTGCGCAAGCCGGCGGGCAGGGCGGGGGGTATTCGCCGGCAATTCGTGAAAAAAATAACATGATGCCGGTTGGGCGGGGATGCGCTTTTCAAACCGCGGCAGTGGAGATATGAAGAAAGCTGCGGTTCAGACCGCAGGATACGAGCCGGCCATGCACGCCACCTCTTCTTCTCCCCACGACCCGTCCGGCAATGACGTCCGGGTCAACCTCATCGACCTTCTGGGCAGCCTGTCCGGGGCCATGGACCTGGTGAGCCCGGCGGTGGTGGACCACCACAAGCGGGTGGCCTACCTGGCCGTGCGCCTGGGCGCCCAGCTGGGCCTGCCCCGGGCCGACGTGGACGACCTGCTCCTGGCCGGGCTGGTGCACGACATCGGGGCCTTCCACGACTCCCTGGAGGCCCGGCTGGATACCCTGCGCTTCGAGACCGACCAGGTGTTCCACGCCGAGGCCGGCTACCGCCTGCTCCTCAAGTTCCCGGGCTTCACCCGCATCGCCCGGGTGGTGCGCTGGCACCACACCAAGTTCGCGGACACCCAGTCCCTGGACGAGGATCCCCAGGTGCTGCGCCTGGCCGGGGTCATCCACCTGGCCGACCGGGTGGACGCCTCCTGCCGCCGGGGCCGGCCATCGTCCGTCCAGGTCCCGCAGATCCTGGAGCGGGTGGAGGAAAAGGCGGGCCGCTCCTTCGATCCCGGGCAGGTGGAGGCCCTGCGCAGCCTGGCCGGGTTCGCGGGCCTGTGGCAGGACCTGGACTCCCCGGACCTGTTCGCCATCCTGCGCGGCCTGGGGGCCAACGCAGGCCGCATCCTGGGCCTGACCGAACTCTCCGCCTTCACCGCCCTGTTCTCCCAGGTCATCGACTTCCGCAGCCGCTTCACCTCCACCCATTCCCGGGGGGTGGCGGCCACGGCCGTGGCCCTGTGCAAGGTGGTGGGCTTCGACGAGCAGGCGTGCGAACTCATGCGCGTGGCCGGGGACCTGCACGACCTGGGCAAGCTGGCCGTGCCCACCAGCATCCTGGAGAAGCCGGACAAGCTCACCGACGAGGAGTACGCCCGGGTCATGGAGCACGCGGGCCACACCCACGCGGTGCTGGGGGAGGTGCGCGGCCTGGAGGTGGTCAAGACCTGGGCCGCCTCCCACCACGAGCGCCTGGACGGCAAGGGCTACCCCTTCCACCTGGACAAGGCGAGAATGGATCTGGGAGCCCGGATCATGGCCGTGGCCGACGTGTTCACCGCCCTCACCGAGGATAGGCCCTACCGGCCGGGCATGACCCGGGAGCAGGCCCTGTCCGTGCTGCGGGACATGGCCCGCGAGGGCTCCCTGGATTCCGGGGTGGTGGGTCTCCTGGTCGAGGAGTTCGATGCGGTCAACGCCCTGCGCCAGCAGGCCCAGGACCAGGCCCGGGCCGAGTTCGAGAATTTCGCCCAGGCCGGTGGGATCTGACCCCGGCTCCTCCCCCTGTTTTTCCGTTCTTGCCGTCCCGGCCGCTTGGCCGTATAGTCCCCCGGAACCGTGATTTACCGGGATTTCCGGGCAGTTTAGCGCACGACCGCACGCCTGCCGCACCTTAAGCCGACACAGCGCATGCAACAGTTCCGGGCCGACCTGCACATCCATTCCCGCCATTCCCGGGCCACCAGCAAGGCCCTGGGCCTGCGCCTCCTGGCCGCCTGGGCCCGGGTCAAGGGCCTGGAGGTGCTGGCCACCGGCGATTTCACCCATCCCGGCTGGCAGGAGGAGATCGAGGAGCACCTGGAGCCCGACGGCTCCGGGCTGTACAAGCTCAAGAATCCCAAGAACCTGACCCGGGAGATACCCTGGCTGGACGGCTACCCCCTGCCGGGCAACGTCCGGTTCATGCTCTCGGCCGAGATCAGCTCCATCTACAAGAGCGGGGGCAAGACCCGGAAGGTGCACAACCTGGTCTACGCGCCCGACCTGGAGACCGCCCGCCGCCTCTCCTCGCAACTCTCCCAGGTGGGCAACCTGGCCTCGGACGGCCGGCCCATCCTGGGCCTGCCCTCCCGCGACCTGCTGGAGATGGTGCTGGCCCTGGGCCAGGGCTCCTTCCTGGTGCCGGCCCACATCTGGACCCCCTGGTTCTCCCTGTTCGGGTCCAAGTCGGGGTACGACTCGGTGGAGGAGTGCTTCGGCGACCTGTCCTCGGAAATCTTCGCCATGGAGACCGGGCTGTCCTCGGACCCGGCCATGAACTGGATGTGGTCGGCCCTGGACCGGTACCGCATGATCTCCAACTCCGACGCCCATTCGGGCGAGAAGCTGGGCCGCGAGGCCAACCTGTTCTCGGGCGAGCGCTCCTTTGCCGGCATCCGGGCCGCGCTCAAGGGCGAGGGCGTGGGCAACGAATTCCTGGGCACCATGGAGTTCTTCCCCGAGGAGGGCAAGTACCACCTGGACGGGCACCGCGACTGCAACGTGGTGCTGGAGCCCGAGGAGACCCGGGCCCGGGGCGGGCTGTGCCCGGTGTGCGGCAAGCCGCTCACCGTGGGCGTGCTCTCCCGGGTGCTGGAGCTGGCCGACCGCAGCGCGCCGCAGCAGCCCGCGGGCCGGCCGGGCTTCGTGTCCCTCATCCCCCTGGCCGAGGTGCTGGGCGAGGTGCTGGGCCAGGGGCCGGCCACCAAGAAGGTCAAGGCCCTCTATGCCCGGCTGGCGGCCCGCTGCGGGTCCGAGCTGGACGTGCTGCAGCACGTGCCGCCCGAGGACCTGGCCAAGGTCTCCCGGCCCCTGGCCGAGGCCCTGTCCCGCATGCGGCGCGGCGAGGTGTACAAGGACCCGGGCTTTGACGGCCGCTTCGGGGTCATCTCCCTGTTCACCCCCAAGGAGCGCAAGGAGATGGCCGCGGGCAAGGGCCTGGTGGAGCTGGCCGAGACCCGCACCCGCCGCGCCCCGGCCACCGCGGTACAGCCGAATTTTTTGCTGGGCGACGCCGGCCGCCGCAAGGCCGAGGAGCCGCGGCAGGAGTACAACCCGGCCCAGCGCCATGCGCTCACGGCCGGTCCCGGGCCGGTGCTGGTCCTGGCCGGGCCGGGCACGGGCAAGACCCACACCCTGGTGGGCCGGGTGCAGTCCCTCATGGAGCGCGGGGTCTCGGCCCGGCACATCCTGGCCGTGACCTTCACCCGCCGGGCGGCCGAGGAGCTGGGCCGCCGGCTCATGGACCTGTGCGGCGCGGCCGCGGCCCTGCCCCGGGCCGACACCCTGCACGCCCTGGCCTTCGAGTGCTGGGTCCAGTCCTGGGGCGAGGCCCCGGTGGTGCTGGACGAGGACGCCGCCCGCCGGCTGTTCGCCGAGGCCAATCCCGGCCTGGCCGGTCCCCGGCTCAAGCGGGCCTGGACCGAGCTGGCCCTGGCCCGGGAGCGCATGGAGCCCCTGGGCGAGGACCTGGTGGACCTGGCCCACGCCTACGCCAAGCACAAGGAATCCTGGAACCTGGCCGACTACACCGACCTCCTGGTGTTCTGGCTGGAGCAGATCCAGGCCAACATCTGGGCGAACCCGTACACCCAGGTGCTGGTGGACGAGGTGCAGGACCTCACGCCCCTGCAACTGGCCCTGATTTCGGCCCTGGCCCCGGAGGGCGGGCAGGGCCTGTTCGCCATCGGCGACCCCCACCAGTCCATCTACTCCTTCCGGGGCGCGGTGGCCGGCCGGGCCGAGGCCATGGCCGAGTCCTGGGCCGAGCCCACCCGGGTCACCCTGGCCGAGAACTATCGCTCCTCCCAGGCGGTGCTGGACCTGGCCGCGGCGCTCCTGCCCGGGGCGGCCCGGCTCACGGCCAAGGCCGACGCGCCCGCGGAGATCAAGCTTTTCGCCGCGCCCGGGGCCGTGCACGAGGCCAACTGGATCGCGGACCGGGTGCGGGAGCTCCTGGGGGCCACCAGCCACACCCTGGCCGACGCCGGGGAGGAGGGCGAGTCCCTGTCGCCCGGCGACATCGCGGTGCTGGTGCGCATGCGCTCCCTGGTCAGGCCCATCCTGCACAGCCTGTCCCGGGCCGGGGTGCCGGCCGGCGCGCCCGAGGCCGAGGCCTTCTGGTCCGACCCCCGGGCCGCGGCCATCCTGGACGCGGCCGGGCGGTTCCTGGGCATGGCCGGGGGCGAGGAGTCCGCGGTGGCGGACATCCCCAGCAAGGTGGTGGCCCAGGGCCCGCTGGGTCTGGCCGCCTACCTCCAGGACATCGCGCCCTTTGACCGGCTGTTCTGGCAGAGCCCGGTGTTCCGCCAGCTCAAGAAGGCCTTCGAGGAGCACGGGGGCTGGGCCGGGCTGCTCAACTGGGTGCACCTCCAGACCGAGGCGGACCTGGTGCGGGCCAAGGCGGAGAAGGTGCAGGTCATGACCCTGCACGCGGCCAAGGGCCTGGAGTTCAACGCGGTGTTTTTGCCAGCCCTGGAGGACGGCATCCTGCCCTTTGCGGGCGCGGGCTTCCTCACGGGTTCGGCCGGGGACGACCTGGGCCTGTCCGACGCGGCCCTGGCCGAGGAGCGCCGGCTGCTCTACGTGGGCCTGACCCGCGCCCGGCGGCGGCTCTTCCTGTCCCACGCCGCGCGGCGGGACATGTACGGCCGGGAGCTGCGCCTAGCCCCCTCCCGCTTCCTGGCGGACCTGCCCGAGGCGCTCATGGCCCGCTCCAAGCTGGTGGGGCGCACGGTGAGCACGGCCAAGCAACTCGATCTGCTTGGGTAGAACGCGCGGGCGTGACGCCCGGAAACCAAGGCGGGAGTAAGGCGGATAGCGCATTTTCGTCTTGAAGCAAGACGGGAAGCTGGAATGCTGGAACAGCATTCCAGCAAAATGCACAAGAGCGTCTATGCCTTTTCAAGGCCAAGCCGCTCTAGGCTACAGGCTGAACAGCTTGTACACGATCCGTTCGTAAGACGCGCACATGCGTTGGGCCTTCAGGGCCCCCACCCCGAAATCGCGCAGGCGGCAATAGAGATGGAGCGGGTTCAAGAGGTGTTGCAGGGCGCGGCGCAGTCTTTTCATGGCGAACTCCGCGGCCAGGGGCCGATGCCCGGACCAAGCAAGTCCTGTTCCCGGTTTCGGTTCGCCAAGGATCACGGACTGCTGCGGCCATGACCCCCGCCGACTCGCCCCGCCAGGGGGCAGAACCTGCCGGGAAGGGCCTCCACCCCTCCTATCGGCATATCCGAGAGAAACTGAAGGAAATGCCCTGGCGGGTGGCCGCCCCCTCCTTCGTGATCCCGGCCGGGGTGGCGGAGAACTGCCGGGTGCTTGACGGCCTGGTGGACGAGATATCCCTGCTCTTCCTGGAGGCCGCGGCCTGCCTGGACTACGGGCCGGACGACCTGCCCCCCTGGCTGGCCGGCCTGAGCCTCACCTGCCACGTGCACCTGCCCCTGGACCTGGACTGGTCGCAGGGGCCGGAAGGCCCCCTGGACGTGTGCCTGGCCCTGGCGGCCAAGGCCGCCTTTCTCTCGCCCCGGTCCTTCGTGCTCCACCCGCCCCCGGACCTGGGGATGCTTCCGGAGGCCGCGGCCCGCTGGAAGAAGGACGGGCCGGGCGCGCCGCTCCTGTTGGAGAACACCGAACTGCACGGCCCCGCGGCCCTGGCCGGGCCGGCCCGGGCCGGGGGCCTGGGCCTGTGCCTGGACTTGGGCCACGCCATGGCCTATGGTCACGAACCTGCGGCCGAGTCTGCGGATTTCGGCCAGGTGGGCATGCTCCACCTCTCGGCCCCGGGCCGCGGTGACGAGCACCTGCCCCTGGACCAACTTTCCCCGGCCGGCCGGGAGATGCTGCGGCGCTGGCTCGCCCGGCTTTCCCCGTCGGCCGTGGTGACCGTGGAGGTCTTTGCCTTGGATGGGCTCGTGCGCTCCCTGGACTGTCTGATTTCCTGGACACGGGAATGGGGGATTGTCCGGTGATCCGGATGTTCCTGGGCGGCGAGCGCTCGGGCAAGTCGGCCCTGGCCCAGCGGGCCTTCCTGGCCGATCCCGGGCCGCACCTGGTGGTGGCCACGGGCAGGGCCTTGGACCCCGGGTTCCGGGCGCAGATCCTGGCGCACCGTCAGTCCCGGCCCGCGGGGCTGCGGGTGGCCGAGGCCGGGGCCGACCTGCCCGAGGTCCTGGCCAAGGGTCTGGAAAACGCCCGGGCGGTGCTGGTGGACAGCCTGGATTTCTGGCTCTACGCCTGCTCGGGCAGGGAAGAGGAGCGCACCGCCGCCCTTCTGGCGGTGTTGGATAAGGCCGGGGATGCGGCCGTGACCCTGGTGTCCTGCGAGGTGGGCCTGGGGCCGGTGGCCGCGGATGCGGCGACCCGGGCCTTTGTGCGCAGCCTGGGCGGGTTGAACCAGGCCTTGTCCGAAAAATCGGACGCCATGTTTCTGGCCGTGGCCGGCCGGGCCCTGTCCCTGCCCGTGGCCCCCTGAGGAGCGTCCCATGGCCATGTTCCGCAAGCTGCCCCAACTCCCTCAGCTCCTTGACATGTTCTCCAAGGAGCAGCGCTGGTGCATCCTCATCAACGCCGACCCGGACGCCCTGGCCTCGGCCATGGCGCTCAAGCGCATCATGGCCCACCGGGTGGAGGACGTGGCCATCGCCCGGGTGAACACCGTGACCCGGCCGGACAACCTGGAGATGATCTCCTCCCTGCGCATCCCGGTCAGGAAGCTGACGCCCACCCTGGCTGCCCAGTTCGACCGCTTCGCCCTGGTGGACTCCCAGCCCCACCACCATCCTGATTTCGCGGCCCAGGACATCGCCATCTGCATCGACCACCATCCGGTGAGCGAGGAGCGCCCGGTGGCCGCGGCCTACACCGACATCTGCAAGGGCTACGGCGCGGTGGCCACCCGCATGACCGAGTACCTCTACAACCTCAAGATTCGCCCGGGCATGCTCCTGGCCACGGCCCTGCTCTACGCCATCAAGGCCGACACCCAGAGCTTCGAGCGGCCCTTCCTGGACGTGGACGTGCGGGCCTTCCAGTACCTGTCGCGCTATGCCAACCAGCCGCTCCTGCGGAAGATCTACCGTTCGGAGTTCCGGCCCGAGTGGCTGGCCCACTTTCCCCGCGCCCTGGAGCGCATGGTCCGGGTGGGGCACGGGCTCTACGCCTTCCTGGGGGAGATGGAGGAGACCGACATCCTGGTGGTGCTGGCCGACTTCTTCCTGCGCATCCAGGGCGTGGGCTCGGTGCTGGTGGTGGGCCAGGTGGGGGACACGGTCATCGCCATCTTCCGGGGCGACGGCCTGCGCCGCGACATGGGCAGGGCCGCCACCCGGCTCTTCGGCGACCTGGGCTCGGCCGGCGGGCACAAGTCCATGGCCCGGGCCGAGTTCCCCGTGTCCGCAGCCGAGGGCGGGGACCTGGATGAGTTCATCTGGAGCCGCATCCAGGCCCGGCGCTTCCACAACCCAAAGGCCCAGGGCAAGTGCCCGGTGGAGTTCAAGGCAGAGCCGCCCGACCCGCCCAAAAACTGACCAGGAGCCCCCATGTCCCTCGCCTCGCGCCTGAACCTGGCCGACCCCGCCTACCTGGTGGACGGCTCCTCGTTCCTGTACCGCGCCTATTACGCCCACCCGGACCTCAAGCGGGCCGACGGGTTCCCCACCAGCGTGCTGCACATCGTGCTGCGCCTGCTCATGAAGCTCCTGCGCGAGGAGAAGCCGGCCCGCATCGCCTTCATCCTGGACGGCAAGGGCCCCACCTTCCGGCACGAGCTGTACCCCGAGTACAAGGCCCAGCGGCCGCCCACGCCCGAGGGCCTGGTGGCGCAGATCGAGCCCCTGAAGCAGGCGGTGCGCCTGTTAGGCCTGCCGCTCCTGGTGTCCGAGGGCTGCGAGGCCGACGACCTCATGGCCTCCCTGGCCGCGGGGTTCAAGGCCGAGCGGCCGGTGGTGCTGGTGGGCTCGGACAAGGACCTCAAGCAGTGCCTGGATGAGCGGGTGCTGCTCTGGGACCCGGGCACCAAGACCGAGAAGGTGGCGACCCTCGACGACTTCAAGGCCGAGACCGGCCTGGAGCCCGCCCAGTGGCCGGACTTCCAGGCCCTGACCGGCGACTCCAGCGACAACATCCCCGGGGTGCCGGGCGTGGGCCCCAAGACCGCCCTGGCCATCATGGCCGAGCACCCGGACCTGGAGCACCTGCGCGACCACCTGGACAGCCTCAAGCCCACCCTGCGCGACAAGGTGGCCGCGCACCTGGATGCGCTCTTCACCTACCGGGAGCTCACCCGGCTGCGCACGGACCTGGCCCCGGCCGGGGTTGGTCTGGCGGACTTTGCGCCCGGCCCGGTGCAGGCGGCCAAGCTGGCCGCGTTCCTGGAGGAGTACGGCCTGCGCCAGGTGCAGCGCGAGTTCAAGGAGCTGTTGCCCAACCTGGCCCGGCCGGCAGCCCCGGAGTCCGCCCGGGAATCGGCGACCCCCAAGGCCGGAAAGCCGAAACCCGCGGAGCAGCAGCTCTCCCTGCTCGGGGCCTCGGCCCCGGCGGAGCAGGGCGAGCCGGCCAAGGACGCGGCCTCGGCCGAGGACCTGCCGGACCCCGCGGGCAAGGCCGTGGGCATCGTGCCCCAGGACGGGTCCGTACTGGTGGCTGTGGCCGCGGACCAGTGGCGCTGCCGCTGCGGGGCCGCGGACCTGGCCGGGAAGCTGGCCGGGGCGGACCTGGCGGCGGTTCCCTCCTGGAAGGCCTTGCTTACGGCCGACAAAGGGTGGGACGCCCTGCCCGAGGCCCGGGTCATGGACCTGGGCCTGGCCGCCTACCTGCTGGACCCGGAGCAGCGCAGCTACGACCTGGACCACGTGCTCAACCGGCTGGGGCCGGAGCTCCTGGGCGCGGTGCCCCCGGGCCAGGCCCGGGCGGCCCGGGACCTGGGGGCGGCGCTGCCTGCCCGCCTTACTGCCGCGGGGCTTCTGGACCTGTACCGCGACCTGGAGTTGCCCCTGGTCCGGGTGCTGGTGGACATGGAGCGGGCCGGCCTGCCCATCGACCGCTCGGCGTTCGCCGCGTTCCTGGTCGAGGTGGAGCAGGGCCTGGCGGACCTCACCGCCCGCATCTACGAGCAGGCGGGCGGAGAGTTCAACCTGCGCTCCTCGCAGCAGATGGCCGAGGTGCTGTTCAAGAAGCTGGGGCTCAAGCCCCGGGGCCGCACCGGGGGCGGGGCCCTGTCCACGGCGGTGGAGGTGCTGGAGAAGCTCTCGGCCGACCATCCCATCGTGGCGGACATCCTGGAATTCCGGAAGCTGGAGAAGCTGCGCTCCACCTACCTGGAGCCCCTGCCCAAGCTGGCGGGCGCGGACGGCCGCATCCACACCACCTTCCACCTGACCGCCACGGCCACGGGCCGGCTGTCCAGTTCGGACCCCAACCTGCAGAACATCCCCATCCGGGGCGACCTGGGCAAGCGCATGCGGGCCTGCTTCCGCGCGCCCGAGGGACGGCTCCTGGTGTCCGCGGACTATTCCCAGGTGGAGCTGCGGGTGCTGGCCCACTTCTCGGGCGAGCCGGCCCTGGTCACGGCCTTCACCCGGGGCGAGGACATCCACGCCCGCACCGCGGCGCTCTTGCACGACAAGGAGCCGGCCGAGGTGACCCCGGACGAGCGGCGCGGGGCCAAGACCATCAACTTCGGGCTCATCTACGGCATGGGGCCGCAGAAGCTGGCCCAGGAGCTGGGCATCCCGCTCAAGGAGGCCAAGGCCTTCATCGAGCGGTATTTCGAGCGGCTGTCCGGGCTCAAGGCCTTCTACGAGTCGGTGGAGAAGCACACCATCGAGACCGGGCACGTGACCACCCTGGCGGGCCGGCGGCGGCTGCTGCCGGACATCACCTCGCGCAACGACAACCTGCGCGCCCAGGCCAAGCGCCAGGCCGTGAACACCCTGATCCAGGGCAGCGCCGCGGACATCATCAAGCTGGCCATGCTGGCCGCGCACCGGGACGCGGAGCTGGCCAACCTGGGGGCCAGGCTGATTCTCCAGGTGCACGACGAACTGCTCCTGGAGGCCCCGGCCGACACGGCCCAGGCCGCGGGCGAGCGCCTGGCGTCGCTCATGGCCGGGGTGGCCGACCTCAAGGTCCCCCTGGTGGCGGACCAGGGGGTAGGCTCGACCTGGGCCGAGGCGCATTAGTAAAAGAAGTAACCCTCCGGGGGCTCAAGGGCCGTCGGCCCTTGAGAATCCCGATATAACCTGTTGTAAATACGAGCAGTTGTCGTCAGCCAGGGGTGGGGTCAGTATCCGGCTTCCTTTTGGTGGCGCACGGCCAGCACCAGGATGGTGTCGTCGCGCACCTCGTACACCAGCACGTAGCCGGTTGCGCCGAACGGGATGAGCAATTCCCGGTGTTCCGGGTCCAGGTCATCGGCCGGCCGGCCGGCGCTGGGAAATTTTTGCAGGATCACGGCCTGTCTTCTGATTGCGCCCGCCGCGGCCATGGCCGCATCCGGATCCTTTTCCGCGAGAAAGCGGTAGGCCTTTTGCACCCCTTGGAGCGCGTTCGGCGTCCAGAGCAGCCTCAAATGTGGCATTTAGGCGGCTCCATCTCCTTGCCGGCCTCCAGTTCGGCCAGCCAGGCGTCGGCTTCCGCCGCGGTCACGTGCAGGCCGGTCCTGAGGTATTCCTCATGCGCGGCCCTGGCTTCCCGACGCAGGGCCTCGCGCTGCTCTTCCCGGTCCACATAGGTCTCGATGGCTTGCAGCATGATGGCGTGCGCCGACTGATTCCGGGCGTCGGCCAGGTTTCGTATCCGTTCCCGCAAGGGCTGCGGGAGTTTCACGGAAGCGGGGTTCGTCTTGGTTTGCATGGCGCTCACCTCCTGGCAGGACCATTGACTACTTTGGACTACCTGTCAATGCCGAGCGGGGGCGCTATACAGGCGCTCCCTGCCCTTGCGCCCCTTGCGCCCCAACGCTTCACGCGGTAAAGCTGACCTCCCTTCAGCCGCAATCCCAAATCGATAGCGGCTTTTGGAGGGAGGAGATAGGGGGTCTGGG
>DKEU01000076.1 GCA_002452635.1 Desulfovibrionaceae bacterium UBA6814
GCGGGATTTTCAACGGCCTGCTACGCCGCCAGCAGCATGCAGTGCTGCGGGTCCAGGGCCACGCTCACCGCGTCGCCCGGGCGCAGGCCCAGGTCCGGCGCGGCCTTGACGAAGAGCAGGGCCTCCCCGGCCTTGACCTCGCCCTCGAAGGCCTCGCCGATGAACACCAGGCTCTCCACCTTGCCGGCGAAGCGGTTGCCGCCCGGGCCGGGCTGGCCCTTTTCCAGCCGTATGAACTCGGGCCGGAAGCACAGGGTGGCCGTGTCGCCCGGCTTCAGGTTCGGCCGGGCCTTGCAGGCCACCCGGCCCAGGGCCGAGTCCACCAGGGTGCGCCCGTCCTCCTGGCCGGCCACGGTGGCGGGCAGCAGGTTGGCCCGGCCGATGAAGTCGGCCACGAAGCGGTGCTCGGCGTCGAAGTAGATCTTCTCGGGCGCGCCGATCTCGATGATGCGGCCCGCGTTCATGACCGCGATGGTGTCGGACAGGGCCAGGGCCTCGATGCGGTCGTGGGTCACGTACACCGCGGTGATGGCCAGTTCGGTGAGGAAGGCGCGCAGCTCCTTGCGGGTCTCCTCCCGCAGCTTGGCGTCCAGGTTGGACAGGGGCTCGTCGAACAGGATGACCTTGGGCTCGGCCACCAGGGCGCGGGCCAGGGCCACGCGCTGCTGCTGGCCGCCCGAGAGCCGGGTGGCCGGGCGGGACTCGAACCCCTCCAACTGCACGAAGCGCAGGGTGCGGGCCACGCGCTCCCGAATCTCGGCGCGGGGGACCTGCCGGGTCTGGAGGGGGTAGGCCACGTTGTCGAACACGGTCATGTGCGGCCAGATGGCGTAGGTCTGGAACACCATGCCCAGGCCGCGGCGCTCGGTGGGCACGTACACGCCCTGGTCGGACCAGACCACCTCGCCGCCGATGGCGATCTCGCCGCGGTCCGGGTGCTCCAGGCCCACGATGGAGCGCAGGAGCGTGGTCTTGCCGCAGCCGCTGGGGCCGAGCAGGGTGAAGATGCCCCGGGCCGGGATGGTCAGGTCCACCTCGTCCAGGGCCTTGATGGTCTTGCCCCCGGACACGTAGTGCTTGGACAGGCCGGTGATGCGGATTTCCATGGAAGCGTCCCCCGGCAGGGCCGGAAACGGACCCGCCCGCCCCGCTCCCCCAGGGGGCGGGGAACAGGGCCGGGCGGGCCGCTCAGATGCAGGTCAACGCGCGGGCTACTGCGCGAAGATGGCCTTGAACTTGTCGCCCCACTCCTTGGTCTCCTCGTCCGACAGCTCGCGGATGGGGATGACCTTGGCCTTGTCCATGCCGGCGATGGGCGGGAACACGCCCGGGGCCAGCACGTACTCGCCCACGTCCTTGGCCAGCATGCCCATGGCCTCCTTGGAGAGCCACCAGTCCATGAAGGCCTTGGCCGCGTTGGGGTGCTGGGCCTTGTTCACCAGGGCCATGGCGCGCGGGGTGCCGAGCAGGGGCTGCTCCACCCGGGCCCAGTCCAGGGGCGCGGGGGCCTTGGTGATGATGTACTTGGGCATGGAGATGCCGATGAGCTTCTCCCCGCTCTCGATGGGCGCGGGGGTGGGGCCGAAGGAGGCCACGAACATGGGCTTGTTGGCGGCCAGGCCCTTGACGAACGTCATCCAGTCGGCCTCGGACTTGAAGACCTTCTCCTTGAGCCCGATGAGCCAGGCGATGGTGGTGGCGTGGGTGGACGGGTCGGCCATGACGATCTTGTCCTTCCACTTGGGATCGGCCAGGTCCTCGTAGCGCTTGGGCGCGTCCGCGGCCTTCACCAGCTCCTTGTTGTAGATGAGGCCCACGTACTCGATGCCGAAGAGCTGGATGGCGCCGTCCTCGCGGGTCCAGGCCGGGTATCCCTTGGCCGCGGGCGAGGCGTAGGGGGCCAGCACGCCCTTGTCCTTGAGGAACTGGAGCACCGGCAGCGGGGCCTGGAGCACGTCGGCCTGGAGCTTGCCGGCCTCGAACTCGGTGAGCACGGTGGCCAGGAACTTGGAGGTGGAGACCCGGGTGTACTGGCCCCCGATCCCGGTGGTTTTGGTGAAGGCCTCCATCAGGGGCTCGATGGCGGTGATGTTGGCGTAGAACGCGGCCTTGCCTTCGGCCTTGGCCTTGGCCATGTCCGCGGCCAGGGCCGGGGCGGCCAGGCCCAGGACCAGCAACAGAACCAGGATACGCTTCATGGTCGCACTCCTTTGGGCGTCTGCCCGGGGTTGTCCATTTGCAACCGCCTGGTCCGGCGCGAACCCCTCGAGGGTCCCGGTCGGCCGGCCGAGGTTCTTTTCAGGTCCTGTCATACCTTCGTAACAACGCGTCTGTCCATGGCAAATCCGCTTTTCCGGAGCCGAAAAACGAAAAGGCCGGTCCCGGGGGCAGGACCGGCCAGGGACCCTGGCTAGGGGTGATTAGCCGAGGTCCTGAGGAGGAACAGAGGGAGCCGCGTTCCGGGCGCGGAGCTCCTCGGGAGTGGGCGCGGGCTCGGCCTCGCGGCGGGCGGGCGCGGTCACCGGGGCCGGGGCCTCGGGCTCGCTCACCGCCTTCTTGAACTCCCGGATGCTCTTGCCCAGGTCCTTGCCGATGTTGGGCAGCTTGCCGGGTCCGAAGATGAACAGCACGATGATGAAGATGACAACGAGGTGCGCTGGCGCGAAGAGGTCGCCCATGGTCTTCTCCTGGCCCGGGTTGCGGGCATGGGGTCTGCCGATGGTGCGCCTTCTATCCCGGCCCGGCTCGGGGGCCAAGGCCGGATTCCGCCGGATTCCGCCTTCGCCCGCCGGATTCCTGCCGATTCCGGGCGGGGCCTGTGCCGCTCCCAGGCGCGCTCATGCGCCGCATGCCGCGCCACGGCTAGGCTTTCAGGAAACGCGGGTCCCCGCAGGCCCAGCCGGCGTGGAGCTCGATGCCCTGGGGCGCGCCCAGGCGCACCAGGGCCCCGTCCCGGGGCGCGGCCCCGAAGAGCGCCAGGAAGGCCGCGTAGTCCTCGAACCACTCCCGGTCCGGGCTGAAGGAGTGCACCACCATGGCCGCCCGGGGCGCGGCGAAGCGCGCCGCCTCGATCACCGCCGAGGCGGTGCGGTGCAGGAGCTGGTAGCGCACCGCGCCGGGCGGGTCGTCCCCCAGGCCGAGCTGCGCCTTGAGAAAGTCCAGCCGCGCCCGCCTGCCCTTGCCCATGTCCCGGGACCACTCGGCCAGGGTGGGGCCGAAGGACTCGGACACCTTGCCCTCCACCGCCACGGAGAGCAGCCCGGCCTGCGTCTTGGCCAGGCACCACAGGTCGTTCTGGGAGGGCCGCCGGCCGCCGGGCAGGGGCACCTGGTGCTCGGGCACGGCCAGCAGGAGCTCCAGGTTCGAAAAGCGCGCCGGGTCCGCGGCCGCGAACAGGGCCCGGACCTCGGGCGGGAAGCCCCGGGCCTCCTCCCAGCAGTGGGCCAGGGACCGGGCCGAGCGCCCGGTCTTCCAGTGCAGGTCCGGCTCGGCCAGCAGCCGCCGCCAGTCCTCGGGGCCGCGGGTGGGAACGTAGATGGCGGGCATGGGACCTCCAGGGTGCAGGGTGTGCGCAGGACAGGCCAGGGCAGGATACCCCGGGCCGGGAGGAAAGGGCAAACCCGCGGCAGGCGCAGGTCGTTTGCCCCAGGGGCTTGACCAGGGCCGAAAATATGCGTAAATGGACACATCAACATATCCGGATATACACAAAACGCCATGCAACTACTCCACTTTGCCAAGGCCTTGGCCGACCCGACGCGGCTGCGGCTCATGAACGTGCTCAGCCGGCACGAGCTGTCCGTGAACGAGCTGGTGTCCGCCCTGGGCCTGACCCAGTCCGGGGCCTCGCGGCATTTGCGCATCCTGGCCGACGCCGGGCTCCTGGACGCCCGGCGGGACGGGCAGTGGGTGTTCTACCGCGCCGCGGCCCAGGGGCCGGGCAAGGACTTCGTGGCCTGCCTGCGCCCGTTCCTGGACGCGGACGCGGACGCGGACCCCGCCCTGGGCGCGGACCTGCGCGCCGCGCGTGAGGTCATGGCCGGCCGCTCGGCCGAGTCCGTGAAGTTCTTCAACGCCATCGCCCAGGACTGGGACCGCCTGCGCCACGAGCTCCTGGGCGGGTTCGACCCGGGCCCGGAGCTGCTCTCCCGGATGCCCACCTGCGCCGCGGCCGCGGACCTGGGCTGCGGCGCCGGGGACCTGCTCAAGGCCCTGCTCTCCAAGGCCCGCACCGTGGTGGGCGTGGACAACTCGCCCAGCATGCTGGAGCTGGCCCGCCGCCGCCTGCCCGACGCCGAGCGGGTGAGCCTGCGCCTGGGCGACCTCATGCACCTTCCCCTGCGCGAGGGCGAGGTGCAGGCCGCGGTGTTCAGCCTGTCCCTGCACCACGCCCCGGACCCGGCCCAGGCCCTGGCCGAGGCGGGCCGCATCCTGTCCCCGGGCGGCACCCTGCTGGTCCTGGATTTCACCCGGCACGGCCGCGAGGAGCTGCGCGAGCAGTACGGCGACCGCTGGCTGGGTTTCGACACCGAGGAACTGCGCGCATGGATGGAGGCCGCCGGGCTCGGCGAGGCCCAGTCCACCCGCATCACCCTGCTCTCCGGCCTGACGCTGATCCTGCTCTCGGCCCGCAAGAGCTAACGGCAGGCCGTTGAAATTCCCGCGATGGCTGCGTTGCTGCGAACACGTCAAACCCTCACGTATTTCCAATACGCTTCGGCCTTGACGTATTCTTGCGCCTTGCCCTCGCGGTTTTTGAACGGCCTGCCGGGAAAAACCATTTCAACTGGCTCGTAAACCCTCCGGAGGACCCCATGCCCAAGACCCCCGCCAAGAAAGCCGCCCCGGCCAAGAAAGCTCCCGCCAAGAAGTGCGGCGGCCGCGCCTGCGCCAAGAAGGCCGCCCCGGCCGGCGGCCCCAAGCCCCTGGACCTGTCCCTGCCCTACCAGGTGGCGGACATCTCCCTGGCCGACTGGGGCCGCAAGGAGATGCAGCTTTCCGAGAACGAGATGCCCGGGCTCATGGCCCTGCGCACGAAGTACGGCAAGAAGAAGCCCCTCAAGGGCCTGCGCATCGCCGGCTCCCTGCACATGACCATCCAGACCGCCATGCTCATCGAGACCCTGCACGCCCTGGGCGCGGACCTGCGCTGGGCCTCGTGCAACATCTTCTCCACCCAGGNNCACGCCGCCGCGGCCATCGCCAAGGCCAAGACCGCCGCGGTGTTCGCCTGGAAGGGCGAGACCCTGGAGGACTACTGGTGGTGCACCGAGATGGCCCTCACCTGGCCCGACGGCTCCGGCCCGGACCTCATCGTGGACGACGGCGGCGACGCCACCCTGCTGGTGCACCAGGGCGCGGCCGTGGAAAAGGACCCGGCCATCCTGAAGAAGAAGGTGGACAACAAGGAGTTCGCCATCGTCATGGAGCGCCTGGCCCTGTCCCACAAGGTCGCGCCCACGAAATGGACCGGCATCGC
>DKEU01000214.1:0-2026 GCA_002452635.1 Desulfovibrionaceae bacterium UBA6814
GGCAACATGGCCGAGCGCATGAGCCGCGCCCAGACCGACATGCAGGCCAACATCGGCCTGTTCCCCAACTGGACCTGGGCCTGGCCGGTGAACCGCCGCATCATCTACAACCGCGCCTCCGTGGACATGGCCGGCAAGCCCTGGGACCCCAAGCGCGCGGTCATCGCCTGGGAGGACGGCAAGTGGGTGGGCGACGTCCCGGACGGCGGGTGGAAGCCCGGGGACAAGTACCCCTTCATCATGAAGACCGAGGGCCACGCCCACATCTTCGGCCCCGGCCGGGTGGAGGGCCCCTTCCCCGAGCACTACGAGCCCATGGAGAGCCCCCTGGCCAAGCACCCCTTCTCCACGGTGCGGTCCAACCCCATGGCCCTGCAGTTCAAGGACGAGTACAAGGCCGCGGCCGATCCCAAGTTCCCCATCGTGTGCACCACGTACCGCTGCACCGAGCACTGGCAGACCGGGGTCATGACCCGGCACAACGCCTGGCTCCTGGAAACCATGCCCCACGTGTGGTGCGAGATCAGCCCCGAACTGGGCAAGAAGCTGGGGGTCAAGAACGGCGAGATGGTGGAGATCGAGAGCGTGCGCCACACCCTCAAGGCCGTGGCCATGGTCACCGAGCGCATCCGGCCCCTGACCATCATGGGCAAGACCACCCACCAGATCGGCGTGTCCTGGCAGTTCGGCTGGCAGTGGCCCGAGGACATGAAGGGCGGCGACTCCGCCAACCTGCTGACCCCCTCGGTGGGCGACGCCAACACCGGCATTCCCGAAACCAAGGCCTTCATGGTCAACGTCAAGAAGGCCTAGGGAGGAATAGACCATGACCAAGAGCTTCTTCGTCGACCTGTCCCGCTGCATCGCCTGCCGCGGCTGCCAGCTGGCCTGCAAACAGTGGAACATGATGCCGGCCGAGGACACCAAACAGATAGGCACCTACCAGAACCCCCCGGACCTCTCGGCCAAGACCATCCGCCTGGTCCGCTTCACCGAGCACAAGGTGGACGGCGCCCTGCGCTGGCTGTTCTTCCCCGAGCAGTGCCGGCACTGCATCATCCCGCCCTGCAAGGCGGTGTCCGACTCCTACGTGGAGGGGGCCATCACCCAGGACGAGAAGTACGGCTGGGTGCAGCACACCCCGCTCTCGGCCAAGCTCACCGAGGAGCAGCGCCAGGAGGTCAAGGAGGCCTGCCCCTACAACATCCCGCGCTGGGACAAGGCCGACGGCATCCTGCGCAAGTGCACCATGTGCTGGGACCGCGTGCCCCAGGGCCTCAAGCCCGCCTGCGTGGCCTCCTGCCCCACCGGCACCATGAACTTCGGCGAGCGCGACGAGATGCTGGCCCTGGCCAAGCAGCGCCTGGCCGAGGTGAAGAAGGAGTACCCCAAGGCCGTCCTGGTGAACCCGGACGACGTGAACGTCATCTTCCTGGCCCACGTGGACCCCAAGCTGTTCTACGACTACCTCATGGCCGACGCCGGAGAGACCGGCCCCCTGGACCGCAAGACCCTGTTCGCCAAGGCCTTCGCGCCCCTCCGCCACCTGGCCTAGGCTGAACCCCTGAACGCCGAGCGCCGCGTCCCCCCCCTGGGCGCGGCGCTCGTGTTTTTGCTGGACCAAGGCAAAGGCACGGGCGATTCGTGAATCGCCCCTACAAAAGAGCGCCCTGCCGGACACGGACAGGCGGCGCGCGGTGCGGGGCGATGCGGGGCGGGGCGATGCGGGACGGTGCGGGGCGATGCGGAAGAGGGCGGATCGCGATCCGCCCCTACAAAGAATCCGTTCGCGCGCGCCGGGCAGGGCCATCTTCGGTAGGGGCGGTTCGCGAACCGCCCTGCCCTCATGAAACCGCCCGCCGGGAAACACCGCGCCGGACGCGTCGGCGCACCCCTCTTGCGGAGTGCGGGGCGGTGCGGGACGGTGCGGGACGGTGCGGAAGAGGGCGGATCGCGATCCGCCCCTACAAAGAATCCGTTCTCGCGCGCCGGGCAGGGCCATCTTCGGTAGGGGCGGTTCGCGAAC
>DKEU01000214.1:2044-5048 GCA_002452635.1 Desulfovibrionaceae bacterium UBA6814
GCCGTGGCGGGAAACCTGCGCACGCAGGTTTCATGACACGGCCCATCCCCCTACAATCCGCCCGGCTTGCTCCCCAGGTTGGCCTTGACCACGTCCGAGGTGATCTCGATGACCATCTCGCCGCTGGCCTCGTCCAGCTTGGCGAAGCGGAAGGGCTCGAACTCGAAGTCCGCGATGATGCGGCCGAACACCTCGCGCAGGGCGCGCGCGCCGATGCGGGTGTTGGCCTCGGCGTGGTGGCAGATGATCTCCAGGGCCTCGGCCGAGACCCTGAGCCGGATGCCGAAGGTCGAGAAGAACGCCGCCGAGGCGCGGTAGGGCGAGTCCTCGGCCTTGAGGAAGATGTCCTTGAGCTGCGGGGCCTTGAGGTCCTCCAGGATGGCGATGGACCCGAAACGGGAGATGAACTGGGGCAGCATGCCGTACTCGAAGATGTCGGACATGCGCAGATATTCCTTCAGGCTGAACACGATCTTCTTGTGCAGCCGCTCCTCCTCCTGGTCCCACTCCTTCTCCTCGCGGAAGCGGCGGTCGTCCTCCCGGTCGCGGATGAGCACGTAGACCTGGTTGTACAGCTCCTCGAAGGCCCCGCCGCAGATGAACAGCACGTTCTTGGTGTCGATGGGGATGCGCACCTTCTCGGGCTTGCCCTCGAAGTGGGCGATGGTCTCGTGGGCAACGGTCTCGCCCTCCAGGATGGTGAGCAGGGCCTGCTGGAACGCGATGCCCGTGACAAAGGTCTTGCCCGCGATGCGGGCCGAGAGCTTGTCCAGCTCGTCGAAGCAGACCGTGGAGTTCTCCATGCGCCGCCGCAGCGTCTCGCCGTCCACCGTGGGGCCGAGCTGCTGGCGGGTCACGGTCTCCAGGGTGGAGAAGATGCGGCCGGTGTTGATGACCCCCTCCTCATCCACCAGGGTGTTGGCGTTCATGATGACCATGGTGCGGTAGTCGGCCAGGCCCTCCACCTGGTGGTAGAACTCGCGCACGGTCTTCATGATGGTGGTCTTGCCCGTGCCCGAGTTGCCCATGAGCAGCACGTTGCCGCCGCGGATGCCGTTCACGTGCTTGTAGAGCGCCACGGCCAGCTTGCGCAGCACGTCCTCCTGGCCCAGGATGCGCTCGGTGAGGAAGGTGAAGATGTGGCGGGGCATGGGCTTGTCCATGGGAACCTCCGGGTCGGCGTTGCCCCTCCATAACGCGGAACCCGGGCGGGTGGGAAGCGCTTGCGCCCGGCCCGGCTTTTCGTTGACAGCCCCCGGGGCTTGGTTCACCATGCAATCGTCAGGAAAAACTACCACCTCAAGGGAGCGACATATGGGCCTCATCTCCGCCACCCGCGCCTGGAAGGCGCTGGCCGACCACCACGCGGCCATGCAGGACGTGCACATGCGCGACCTGTTCGCCGAGGACCCCAAGCGCTTCGAGCGCTTTTCCCTGCGCCTGGGCGACGTGCTCTTCGACTATTCCAAGAACCGCGTCACCGCCCAGACCATGGGCCTCTTGCACGACCTGGCCCTGCGCGCCGGGCTGCCCGAGAAGATCGAGGCCATGTTCCACGGCCAGAAAATCAACGCCACCGAGGGCCGGGCCGTGCTGCACACCGCCCTGCGCAACCGCTCCTCGCGGCCGGTGTACGTGGACGGGGTAGACGTGATGCCCGCGGTGAACGCGGTGCTGGAGCAGATGCACGCCTTTGCCGACAAGGTGCGCGGCGGCTCCTGGCGCGGGTTCACCCGCAAGCGCATGACCGACGTGGTGAACATCGGCATCGGCGGCTCGGACCTGGGCCCGCTCATGGTCACCCACGCCCTGGCCCCCTACGCCGACCCCAAGCTCAAGGTGCACTTCGTGTCCAACGTGGACGGCACCCACATGGCCGAGACCCTCAAGCACCTCTCGCCCGAGACCACCCTGTTCCTGGTGGCGTCCAAGACCTTCACCACCCAGGAGACCATGACCAACGCGCACACCGCGCGCAACTGGCTGCTGGACGTTGCGGGCGACAAGAAGGCCGTGCAGAAGCACTTCGCGGCCCTGTCCACCAACACCAAGGCGGTCAAGGAGTTCGGCATCGACCCGGCCAACATGTTCGAGTTCTGGGACTGGGTGGGCGGCCGCTACAGCCTGTGGTCGGCCATCGGCCTGTCCATCATGCTGGCCGTGGGCTCGCACAACTTCGAGGAGCTGCTGACCGGCGCGAGCGAGGTGGACGAGCACTTCCGCACCGCGCCCCTGGACGAGAACATCCCGGTGACCATGGGGCTGCTTGGCATCTGGTACAACAACTTCTTCGGGGCCGACACCCACGCCATCCTGCCCTACGACCAGTACCTGGACCGGTTCCCGGCCTATTTCCAGCAGGGGGACATGGAGTCCAACGGCAAGCGCGCGACCCTGGACGGCGAGTTCGTGGACTTCTCCACCGGCCCGGTGATCTGGGGCGAGCCCGGCACCAACGGCCAGCACGCGTTCTACCAGCTCATCCACCAGGGCACCAAGCTGGTGCCCTGCGACTTCCTGGCCGCGGCCAAGACCCACAACCCCCTGGGCGACCACCACCGGATTCTCTTATCCAACTACTTCGCCCAGCCCGAGGCGCTGATGCGCGGCAAGACCGAGGCCGAGGCCCGGGCCGAACTGGAAAAGGAAGGCAAGACCCCCGAGGACGTGGCGCGCCTCGCCCCCCACAAGACCTTCCCCGGCAACCGCCCCAGCAACAGCTTCCTGTACAGGCAGCTCGACCCGCACACCCTGGGCGTGCTCATCGCGCTCTACGAGCACAAGATCTTCACGCAAGGGGCCATCTGGAACGTGAACAGCTTCGACCAATGGGGCGTGGAGCTGGGCAAGCAGCTCGCCAAGACCATCCTGCCCGAACTCTCCGCCCGCGCCGACAGCACCGGGCACGACTCGTCCACCAACGGGCTGATTAATGCGTACAAGAAGCTGGCGAGGGAGTGAGCCAGGAAAAAACGGAAGGCCAAGAGGGCGTATATGGCCCCGC
>DKEU01000242.1:0-11091 GCA_002452635.1 Desulfovibrionaceae bacterium UBA6814
CGGGGCGAACTGGAGATCACCGACCTGAACAACGTGTACCTGCAACAGGGCAAGCTCAAGGTGGAGTTCTTCGGCCGCGGCCTGGCCTGGCTGGACACCGGCACCTTCGAGTCCCTGCACAAGGCCGCAGGATTCGTGCAGGTGGTGCAGGAGCGGCAGGGCCTCATCGTGGCCTGCATCGAGGAGATCGCCTGGCGCATGGGCTACATCGGCCTGGAACAACTCGATGCGTTGTCCCGCCGCTACAACAACACCTACGGCCTGTACCTGCGGGAGCTGGTGGAAGAAGCCTCGGGCAAGCGCCGCTAGTGCGTCTTGGCCTTTTCGAAGACGAAAAAAGGGACCCCGGCCCGAGCCAGGGTCCCCGCGAACAACCGTCCGGGCCGTTGCCGGCCTAGTGGTGGGGGTTCTTGCTGTTCTGGTAGATGCGGTAAAAGGCAGTGCCCACAATGAGGGCCATGTAGGCGTAGATCAGGGACACGCCCAGGTAGCCCTGGGGGGTGCTGTGAATGGCGTTCCAGAAGAGTTCCGCGAACATGGTCGTCCTCCTGTTGTCGTAAGACTCGAAACCGACTGATTGTCCGAAAAGGAAAAAATGTCAAGCCACAGACTGCATTCTGAAGACCTCTCCCCCCTGGCCCCGGGCCGGGAGGTGGAGCTCGCCGTCGACAAGCTGGCCCTGGGCGGCGCGGGCCTGGCCCGGTTCGAGGGCATGGCCGTGTTCGTGGAGCGGGGCCTGCCCGGCCAGCGCGTGCTGGCCCGCATCACCGCGGCCAAGAAACGCCACGCCGAGGCCGAGGTGGTCCAGGTCCTCGCGCCCTCCCCGCACCAGGCCGAACCCTTCTGCCCCCACTTCGCGGACTGCGGGGGCTGCAGCCACCAGGACCTGGACTACGCCCAGCAACTGCACTGGAAGCACCTCCAGGTGCAGGAGACTCTGGCCCGCCTGGGCAACCTGGGCGACGAGGCCGCAGCCAAGGTCCACCCCGTCATCCCCTCGCCCGAGACCCGCCACTTCCGCAACAAGATGGAATTCGCCTTCGGCGGCGCGTCCGGCGAACACCTGTCCCTGGGCCTGCGCCCCCGCGGCTCGGCCGACGCCCTGCTGGACATCACCACCTGCTTCCTCCAGTCTCCCCAGAGCGCCGAGATCGTCAACGCCGCCCGCGCCTTCTGCCGCACCACCGGCTACCCGGCCTACGACCCGGCCCGGGACCTCGGCCTGTGGCGGCACCTGGTGGTCCGCGAGGCCAAGACCACCGGCCAGACCATGGTCCACTGCATCACCGCGCCCTGGCGGCAGGCCGCGGACGCGGTGCGCGACCTGGCCGACCACCTGCACGCCGCCTTCCCCGGTCTCACCACCTTCGTGCACTCCACCCGCAAGACCCGCCTGGCCGTGGCCCAAGGGGAAGTCCAACGCTTCGCCACCGGCCCGGGCCACATCGAGGAGAACCTCGGCCCCTTCACCTTCCGCATCTCGGCCGACGCCTTTTTCCAGACCAACACGACTGCGGCCCACCTGCTCTACACCGCGGCCCTGGACCTCGCCCGCTTCGAACCCTCCTGGACGGTCTGGGACCTGTACTGCGGCTCGGGCGGCCTCACACTGTACGCGGCCAAGCGCTGCCACAAGGCCCTGGGCTTCGAATCCGACCCCCGAACCGTCGAGGACGCCCAGTCCAACGCCGCAGACAACGGCGTGCCCAACTGCGAGTTCCACGCGGTGGACGTGCTGCACGCCCTGTCCCAGGCCCCCTACCCGCCGGATGCGGTCATCCTGGACCCGCCGCGCAGCGGCCTGCACCCGGACGGCCTGAAGGAGCTCCTCCGCCTGGCCCCCAAACGCATCATCTACGTGTCCTGCAACCCGGCCACCCTGGCCCGGGACCTGGCCACGCTCAAGGAACGCTACGCCCTCTTCGCGGTCCAACCCGTGGACCTCTTCCCCCACTCCCCGCACATCGAATGCGCCGCAGCCCTGGACAGGTTGAAATAATCCGGCATCCCGGCTACAACCCAAACCCACGCAACCGAAAACGACCCCATAAGGAGCATACCCATGGACTACATGTGGTTCGTCGGCGGCATCATCATCGTCGGTATCGCCCTCTTCTTCCTGAAACAAAGCGCCATCCAGGGCGACTAGCGGAAGATACGAGAGGGGAAGGGGAACCCCCTTTTCCTAGCGGAAAAAAGGGGGTTCCCCTTCCCCTCTCGCGCTCTCCCCTTCCCTTCCCCCAAAAACCGCCATCGGTTTTGGGGTTTTTCTGTTTCGACTAGCCAACTCCCTTCGCGTTAACTTTCCCCCACCCGCCTACTTCTTCTTCCGTTCCTGGGGGGCCAGCATGGACTGGGGGTCCAGGAGCGCGGCGAACTCCTCCTTGGAGAGGATGCCCTGTTCCGCGGCCAGGTCCTCCAGGGGCGTGCCGGTGGTTTCGGCCTTCTTGACCAGGGCGGCGGCGGCCTCGTAGCCGATGATGGGGGCGAGCACGGTGAGCACGCCGGCCGAGGACTTGAGCAGGGCCAGGCAGCGGTCGCGGTTGGCGGTGATGCCGGTGATGCAGCGCGCGCGCAGGGTGTCCGCGGCCCGGGCCAGGATGCCCAGGGACTGGAGCAGGTTGAGGGCGATGAGCGGCACGAACACGTTGAGTTCGAGCTGGCCGGCCTCGGCGGCCAGGGTGACGGAGAGGTCGTTGCCGATGACCTGGTAGCAGACCTGGTTGACCACCTCGGGAATGACCGGGTTGACCTTGCCGGGCATGATGGAGGAGCCGGGCTGGACCGGGGGGAGGTTGATCTCGTGGAACCCGGTGTGAGGGCCGGAGGCGAGCAGGCGCAGGTCGTTGCAGAGCTTGGAGAGCTTGACCGCCACGCGCTTGAGCATGCCGGAGAGGGTGACGTAGGCCCCGGTGTCCGAGGTAGCCTCGATGAGGTTTTCCGAGAGGACCACGGGCAGGCCGGTGAGTTCGGCCAGGATCTCGCAGGCGCGGGCCGCGTAGCCGGGCACGGTGTTGATGCCGGTGCCGATGGCCGTGGCCCCGAGGTTCACCTCGCAGAGCAGGCGGGTGACCTCGGCGATGCGGTCGGTGTCCTCGCCCAGGGTGTGGGACCAGGCCGCGAACTCCTGGCCCAGGGTCATGGGCACCGCGTCCTGGAGCTGGGTGCGGCCCATCTTGAGCACGCTGGAGAATTCGGCGGCCTTGGCGTCCAGGGCCTGGCGCAGCTCGCGCAGTCCCTGCACCAGGTCGCGGGAGTACCAGACCAGAGAGATGCGCAGGGCCGTGGGGTACACGTCGTTGGTGGACTGGGAGAGGTTGACGTGGTTGAGGGGGTGCAGGCTGGCGTAGTCGCCGCGGGGCCGGCCCAGGAGCTCCAAGGCGCGGTTGGCGATGACCTCGTTGGCGTTCATGTTGGTGGAGGTGCCGGCCCCGCCCTGGATGCAGTCCACCACGAAGTGGTCGTCGAGCCTGCCCGCGCGGACCTCGTCGCAGGCCGCCACGATGGCCTGGCCCAGGATGGGGTCCAGGAGGTCGAGCTCCAGGTTGGCCAGGGCCGCGGCCTTTTTCACGGCCCCGAGGGCCTGGATGAGGCGGGGGAAGTGGGAGACCGGGATGCCGGTGATCTGGAAGTTCTCCAGGGCGCGCACGGTCTGCACGCCCCAGTACGCCTCGGCCGGCACCTGGCGCGGGCCCAGGGAGTCGGACTCGGTGCGGGTCTTCATGGGGGGCCTCCGGTGGCCATGGCGCGCATGCGGGCGGGGATGTCCCATTTCTCCAGGAGCCGGGCCGCGGCCGGGGGGACCAGGGACTGCCAGTCGCCGCCCCGGGCCATGAGGGTGCGGACGTGGGAGCCGGTGATGCCCTTGTCCTCGGGCGGCACGTCCCAGAGCACGTGGGTGGCCAGGCCCAGGGACTGGAAGCGGGCGAGCTTGGCGCGGCCCCAGTCGTCGCAGATGGAGAGGAAGTAGGTGGCGTCGCGGGGCGCGTAGTGGTGGAAGAGCTCGGGCAGGTTGATGGGCAGGGGGGTGGTGATGAAGTCCGTGGGGGGCACGCCGGCCTCGACCAGGACGGCGCGGACCAGCAGGGCGCGCTCGTAGTAGGTCAGGGGGTTGGCCGCGGCGGTGCTGCGCTGGGGGTCCGCGGCCTCGGGCCGGGTGTGGCCCGGGTCGGGGTTGGTGATGCCGACCACGAGAAAACGGCACAGGGCCTTGCCGGCCAGCAGGTAGCGCAGGTGGTCGTTGTGCAATACCTGGAAGCGGCCGTGGATCACTCCCACGTCGCACAGCGCGGTCATGCGTCCTCCTCCCCGGGGGGCTGGGCGGGGAACGGGTCGTAGGGGCCGGGCCAGTAGGGCAGCTCCCGGGGCGCGTCCACGATGCCGGCCAGGCGGGCGCGGTCCAGGTAGTTGAGGATGCAGAGCATGAGTTCGCCGCCCCGCACGCAGCCCAGGCAGCCGGCGGCCACGGCCGCCTCGTCGAAGCGGCTGACCGCGTCCTGGCGCACGCCCGGACCGTGGAACACCAGGGGCACGGGCTCGCCCGAGTGGACCAGCGCGCCCACGCTGGGGGTGGAGTGGTCCGCGGTGACCGCCACCAGCACCTCGGGGTCGTCCAGGAGCGGGGGCAGGCCCTGGGCCAGGCCCCGGTCCAGGGACTCTATGGCGGCCAGCTTGAGCAGCGGGTCCTTGCGGTGGGCGGCCTCGTCCGGGGCCTTGGTGTGCACGTGTACGAAGCCCGCGCCCTGGGCGATCTCGGCGCGGGCCAGGTCCAGACGGCGGGCCAGGTCCGCGCCCGGGTCGCCGGAATCCGGGTCCGGCACCAGGTCCAGGCCCAGGTAGCGGGCGATGCCCCAGTAGATGACCCCGGCGGACACGCTGACCCCGCGCATGCCGTAGCGCTCGGCAAACGGCATGACTTGGCGGTCGGCCCCGGGCCGCTGGGTGACCAGGCCGGACAGGGGCGGCAGGCCGCGGGAGCGCCGGGCGTGATTCAGGGGCAGGTTCCTGAGGGTGCGGTGGCAGTGGCGCACGTAGGCGGCCAGGGCGCGGGCCGTGCGCTGGGCGGCCGGGTCCTCGGCATGGCCCGCGTGGGGCAGGATGGCCGAGAGGAAGGCGTTGTCCCGCATGGTGTTGGAGTCGGTGACGTGGGGAGAGACGTGGCCCCCTGCAGCATGGGGCGTGATGATGAGCACGCCGAACAGGCCCTTGCCGTGCTCGAAGCGGATGTCCACGCCCGCGTGGGAGAAGCGGGCCACGGCCGCCGCGGCTGCGGCGCACTCCTCCGGGGCGGCCGGGGGCGCGTCCACGTCCATGTGCAGGCAGCCCTGGCGCTCGGACACGGCGCAGAGGTGGGCCAGCACGGCCACCGCGCCGGGCTCGGGGCGCAGGCCCTGGCCCAGGGCCTCCAGCCAGCCGCGGCCCGGGAAATCCTCGGGTCCGTAGCCGAACATGGCGAAATGGGCGTTCTCGCTGGGCAGGGCCTGGCCCAGCATCCCGGCATGGTACAGGCCGCAGCCGCCCTCCCGGGCCAGGCGGTCCAGGAAGGGTATGGCCGCGGCCTGCAAGGGCGTCAGGTTGCCGAGCTGGGGACAGGCCCGGTCGCCCAGGCCGTCCAGCACCACCAATACACAGTGCTTGGGCATGGCTTCTCCTGCCCGATTTCCTACACGATTTTGCCCAGGCTCGCGACCAGTATTCATCGCGGCGAATCTGGACGCATGCCGACATCGGGTTTATCTATTTGCCTTATCCCCTGGCTGGGGGCATGAGGAAAAAATCATGCGTCTGGACCTCCACATCCACACCACCGCCTCCCCGTGCAGCAGGCTGGGGCTTGCGGACATTCTGTCCCGAGCCCGGGACCTGGGCCTGGACGGGGTGTGCCTCACGGACCACGACCGGGTGTCGCGCGCGGCCCTGGAGCTGGAGGGCGTGCAGGACGACGGCCTGGTGGTGCTGGTGGGCATGGAGTACACCACGGCCGAAGGCGATTTCCTGGCGTTCGGCCCGGTGGAGGAGCTGCCCCTGGGCCTGCCGGCCCGGGAGCTCTTGCCCGCGCTGCGGGACCTGGGCGGGGTGGCGGTGGCGGCCCATCCCTTCCGCTCCTGGCGGCTGACGGACCCGGAGGTCTTCAGCCTGGGCCTGGAGACGGGCCTGGCCGTGGAGCGTTACAACGGCCGCAACCTGGCCCAGGAGAACGAGAAGGTCCAGATCCTGGTGGATCGCTTCGGCCTGCACGCCACGGGCGGCAGCGACGCCCACTCGGTGAACGAGCTGGGCGTGGCCGTGACCCGGTTCTCGCGGCCGGTGCGCACCCGCGCCGAACTGGTGGCGGCCCTGCTGGCCGGCGACTGCGAGCCGGAGCTCACCCCCCGGGGCCTGCGCCGCTTCCAGGTCCCGCTCCCCTCCATCTGGGCCTAGGACAGCAAACGCAAGGGCGGGGAGCCCTCTTCCGGTTAGGAAGGGGACTCCCCGCCTTGTTTTGGGGGCTAGGCGGCTAGAAGATCTCGTGGGCCGGGATGGTGGGGAGGTTGAAGGCCTCGCCCACGGCCGGGCAGGTGAGCTTGCCCTGGTAGGTGTTCAGGCCGGGCAGCAGGCAGCGGTCGTGGGCCAGGGCGTCCAGGCCGTTGTCCGCCAGCTTGAGCACGTAGGACAGGGTCTGGTTGGTCAGGGCGAAGGTGGAGGTGCGGGGCACGGCGCCGGGCATGTTGGCCACGCCGTAGTGCACCACCCCGTCCACCACGTAGGTGGGGTTGTCGTGGGTGGTGGCGTGGATGGTCTCCACGCAGCCGCCCTGGTCCACGGCCACGTCCACGATGACCGAGCCCTCCTTCATGGTGGAGAGCATGTCCTTGGTGACCAGGTGGGGGGCCTTGGCGCCCACGATGAGCACGCCGCCGACCACCAGGTCGGAGAACTGCACCCACTTGCGGATGTTGGGCTCGGTGGAGGAGATGGTGGTGATGCGGCCGCCGAACACGTCGTCCAGGTACTGCAGGCGCTTGTGGTTCACGTCCATGATGGTGACCTGAGCGCCCATGCCCATGGCCATGCGGGCGGCGTTGGTGCCGACCACGCCGCCGCCCAGCACCAGCACCGAGGCCGGGGCCACACCGGGTACGCCGCCGAGCAGGATGCCGCGGCCGCCCTGGGACTTCTCCAGGTAGTGCGCGCCCACCTGGGTGGCCATGCGGCCGGCCACCTCGGACATGGGCATGAGCAGGGGCAGGGAGCCGTCGGACAACTGCACGGTCTCATAGGCAATGCCGGTGACGCCCGACTCGAGCATGGCCCGGGTCAGCTCCTCGGCCGCGGCCAGGTGCAGGTAGGTGAAGAGGATGAGGTTGGGCCGCATGTACTGGTACTCGGCCGGCAGGGGCTCCTTGACCTTGACCACCATGTCCGCGCCCCAGGCCTCGGCCGCGCTGACCATGGCCGCGCCGGCTGCGGTGTATTCCGCGTCGCTGATGCCGCTGCCCAGGCCCGCGCCCTGCTCCACCAGCACCGTGTGGCCGCGGCGCACCAGGGACTCGACCCCGCCGGGGGTCATGGCGATCCGGTTCTCCTTGGTCTTGATTTCCTTGGGCACACCCACGTTCATGATGTCACCATCCTGTTGGAAGTATGAGGTTCGATTCAGCCCACGAAGCGCTTGCGCGCGCCGGCAGGCAGGAGTGTCCATTTCCGCTTGGCCTTCATGACCACGAAGGACTCGCTGGCGTTGATGCCGCCCACCCTGGACAGGTCCTCGTCCAGGAAGCGGTAGAGGTCGGCGATGTCGTCGGAGAGCACCACCTCCACCATGATGTCGTAGCGGCCGGTGACCACCGCGGCCCAGTTCACCTTGTCCAGGCGCGAGATGGCCTCGAGCTTCTCGTCGAGCTGCTGGTGCGACTGGAGCGTCACGGCCACCAGGGCGATGGTGAGGTCCTTGACCCGGGAGGGGTCCACCAGGGCGGCGATGCGCAGGGCCCCGCGGGCGATGAGGCCCTTCAGGCGGGTGCGCACCGTCGGCGCGGACACGCCCAGCCGCTCCGCGGCCTCGCCCGCGGCCAGGCTGCCGTCCTCGGCCATGAGCACGGCCAGGCGGCGGTCCTGGGGGTCCAGGGACTCACGGGGAATGTTTTTCGGTTCGGCCATGGACCATTTCTTTCCGAAAAGAAAACTTATGTCAATAAAATTTTGTTTGAATAAAATTCAACTCGCAAAATATTTCTTTATGAGAAAATCCGACCATTCTGGGAGAATCAAAGAGGGCGGCTCACGAACCGCCCCTACAGAAGAGAACCGTGCGCGCAGCACTGCCCGACCGGGGCAGGTTCTGCCCGCACGTATCAATGCCAAGGAGATTATCCCCTAACTGGGAATGTAGTAATTACAGGAGCATGTTGCCAGAAGCTCGGGAAAATCACGACTGCGTGGTCACTGACTATTGAATTGCACTACTACCAAAACTCCCGTGCTGAATATATATTTGCATATTTTGATAAAAATATTTACAAGTTAGGCGCAACGCTGACTTAACAATCTGACAATAATGAAAAGGGGGAGCCAATGATATCCATGCTAAAAAAAATTGGGTTAATTGTAGGAATTCTTACCCCAATTATCACTGCATCCTACATTGTCGGATACAAACAGGGAGAAAAGGATTTAGAAGTAGTGAATACTTTTAAATCTGCCGAAATTCCAAAATTATTATCTAATTTAAAAAATATATCCAACGAGCTCCAAGAGCGATATGAAATGAAAAATCAACTAACAAAATGCTATCAAGATAGCACCGATAAAGACAAGATTTTATTGAGCATGAATAGTACAATTACTATATTACAAGAAGATTTGGAAGAAAAAATATCAGAAATTAAAAATATACAAGATATACTTTCAAAATATGTAGACTATAAAGACGAGGTATTTGCTTTAAGTAGAGGGGAAGCAAAAATTGTGATTAAAGGCTTACTAACTGTTGGAGTTGGTAGTATATATTATATCGTAAATAGCAGCGATATAACAATTAATGGAAAAACTCAACACATGACGGCTGGAGAGGAAAAGACTCTCCAAGTAGGAAACAAAAAATGCACATTGACTGTCCTCAAGATAACAGAAAACCACATCAACTTTGCCGTTAGCTATAATTAAAGATAACCACAAAAAATGCACAACGTGTGCAGATAAATAATATCGCTCAAGCGGCTAGTCTGCGGATTGCCGTCACCAGGTCGGGGATGCGGAAGGGCTTTTCCAGGACCTGGGCCACGCAGGCGGGGAGCGTGGCCGGGCGGTGGTCGGTGCGGCCGGAGAGGAGGAGGATGGGGGTGCCGTTGGCCTTGCGGAGCATGCCCGCGAGGTCGGTGCCCGCCTTGTCGGGACAGACCAGGCCCAGGGCGTGGCCGGAAAAGTCCGGCGCGGTTTCTCTGGAAATGGACAGGGCGCGGGCCGGGGTGAGGCCGCACTCGCGCACCACGTCGTCCAGCACCTCGCGCAGGCCGGGATTCTCGCAGCAGACCAGGACCGTATCCGCCGGCTTCGGGGCCTTGGGTTGCACCGGGGCCGGGGCGGGCTCGCCCGGGGCGGCCGCGCCGATGCGAACGCGGAGGACGGCCAGTTCGCGGCGCAGGGAGCGCAGGGCCGCGCTGCGGGTGGTCTCGTCCGCAACATCCAGACGCTCGGCCAGGCCGGCCACCCGCTCCAGGTCCCGGGCCAGGTCGGGGTAGCCGTAGTCCGCGGCGGGCCGGGGCCGGGCCGCGGCCTCCAGCTCGGCGCGGCCCCTCAGGTGCATGAAGGAGCGGTCGAAGAAGGTTTCGGGGCTCACCCGGCGGGCGGCCGAGCACATGAAGCGTTCGTGCAGGCAGCGGGCCAGGATGGGGAAGGCCCGGGCCGCGGGCGAGGTGCCCCGGGTGACCAGGGGCCGGCGGTCCACCAGGGCCTGGCCCACGGCCGGGTCCTCGGGGATGCAGCCCAGGAAGGCGCAGTTCAGCGACAGGCGGCGGCCGGCGGTGGCGCGGATGCGCTCGAACACCAGCCTGGCCTGGCCGGCGCTGCGCGCGCGGTTCACCAGGATGAGGGGATTCCACCACATGCCGGCCTCACGCAGGACCTTGATGAGGGCGTAGGCGTCGGTGATGGAGGTGGGGTCGGGCGTGACCACCATGGCCAGTTCCCGGGCGGCCAGACACAGGGACAGGACCGAGGAGGCGATGCCCGGGGAGTTGTCCACCACGATGTAGTCGTAGCGGGCCAGGGTGTGGAACTGGCGGTTCAGGGCCAGGCGCTTGTCCCGGGTGAGCTCGGCCAGGCGCAGCACGCCCGAGCTGCCCGCCACCAGGTCCACGGTGTCGGCCACGGGCATGGCCGCGTGCTCCATGGGCACGCCGGCGAAGAGCACGTCCTCCAGGGTGTACTGGGGCATGACCCCGAGCAGGATGTCCGCATTGGAGAGGCCCAGGTCGGCGTCCAGCAGGCAGACCCGGTGGCCGGCCCTGCCCAGGGCCAGGGCCAGGTTCACGGACACGGTGGTCTTGCCCACCCCGCCCTTGCCGCTGGCCACTGCCACCACCCGGGTGGTCATGGGGTGGCCTCCGCCTCGGCCAGCACCTCCCGCACCAGGGAGAGCAGGCTCTCGATCTGGAAGGGTTTGCGCACGCAGCGGGCCGCGCCCAGGGACTTCGCCTCGGCCAGCTCCTCGGGCCCGGCCATGCCGGTGAGCACGATGACCGGCATGCGGCCCACCTTGCCCCGGATGGCGGACAGGAGCGACAGGCCCGAGCGCGAGGGCATGCGGATGTCCAGGAGCATGAGCCGGTAGCGGCCCTTGGCCAACCGGCGCAGGGCCTCCTGGCCGTCGGCCGCGGTTTCCGCAGGATAGCCGGCGGCCTCCAGGGACTCGCGCAGGATCTCCCGGATGTGCTCCTCGTCGTCCACCACCAGCACGGTGCGGGCCGAGGGGGCCGGGGAGGGCCTACCGTTCGCTGCCTCGTCCTTGGCGGCCAGGCTGTCCAGGGGCAGCACCACCCGCACCTCGGTCCACCTGCCCTCCTCGCTGTCCACGGCGATCTCGCCCGAGTGGCCGGCGATGATGCCGTAGGA
>DKEU01000242.1:11136-12637 GCA_002452635.1 Desulfovibrionaceae bacterium UBA6814
TCCGGGGAGATGCCGCTGCCCGTGTCCCGCACCACGGCCTGGGCGAAGCCCGGGTCCTTGGCCGGGCCCACGCTGAGGGTCAGGGTGCCGCCTTCCTTGGCCTCCATGGCGTGCTCGGCGTTGAGCAGGAGGTTGAGGAAGACTTGTTCGAGCTGGCGGCCGTCGGCGCGCACCGGGGCCAGGCCCGGGGTGATCTTGAGGTCCACGGCGATGCCGGCCTTCTCCAGGCCGCCCCGCACCAGGGCCAGGGTCTTTTCCAGCACCGCGCCCAGGTCCGTGGGCTCGAAGCGGGGCACCGCGGGCCGGGCGAAGTCCATGAGGCTGCCCAGGATGGAGGTGATGCGCTCGATCTGCTCCATCATCTGGCGCAGGCTCTTCTTGCGCGACTCGTCGGGCTCCTTGAGTTCGAGCAACTGCGCCCGGGCGTAGACGATGGCCAGGGGGTTGTTGATCTCGTGGGCCGCGCCCGCGGCCAACTGGCCCACCGCAGCCAGGCGCTCGGCCTGGAGCAGCTTCTGATTCATGCGTTTGAGTTTGCGCAGGGCCGCGGCCAGGCTCTCGGCGCGCTCCTCGGCCCGGGCCTGGTGCTCCAGGCGGCCGGCCGCGGCTGCGGCCAGGGCGGCCAACTGGGACAAGGCCGCGATCTCGGCCGGGCCGAAGTCGCCGGGACTGTTCGGGGGTTGGGCCGGAGGCAGGGCCAGAACCTCGCCCGCGAACCCGCCGTCCGCCAGCATGGCCGCGGCCCAGTAAGGCTTCACGAACTGGGGCGCAGCGGCCTCGCTCCCGGCCGGCTCCCCGGCCAGGCCGGGTATGCGGTTCAGGTAACCAGCCAGCACCAGCCGGAGGTTTTCGGGCAGGGCGGCCAGGTCCGCGGGCAGGGGATTCAGGTCCGCATCCAGGCCCAGGCGGACGGGTTGCCGGCCCTTGCCCCAGGCCAGTCCGTGCAGCACCGCGGCCTCGGCGTCCACCACGTAGGCGAGCCCGCCCGGGCAGCCCAGGCGCTCGGTCACGGCTCGGGCCACGGCCGAGAAAATCTCCTCCCGGGACCGCGCCAGGCCCAGCTCCGGGCCCGCGGCCAGCACCGCGGCCTGGGCCGCGCGGATGCGCTCCAGCTCGGCCTCGCGGCGGGTGAGTTCGGCGTTGCTGCGCACCAAGGCGCGGTTGGCCTGCTGCAGGGCGCGGAAATAGAAGTGGGCCGCGTCGGCCTCCAGGTCGAAGATGGCGGCGCGCTCGGCGAATCCGGTGCCGATGCCGGCCCGCACCGCATCCAGCTTGGCGGCGTTCAGGCCCAGGGCCTCGGCCAGGGCGTCGCGGCCCCGGGCCGCCTCCTCGCTGCCCGGGTCGCCGGTGACCTCGTGGGCCAGGCGGTTGGCCAGGGCGGTGATGAGCATGAGGTCCCGGTTGCCGTTGAGACCGAGGAGCACGTCCACGGGCTGGTGGTGCAGCCAGGCCGCGTCGGCCAGGGCCTGGGGCAGTCCGAAGCGGGCGGCCAGGCGCTTGC
>DKEU01000129.1 GCA_002452635.1 Desulfovibrionaceae bacterium UBA6814
TCTCGCACTCGGACTGTTTGAGCAGGTACTCCAACTCGCGGATCTTGTAGCTGGTGTTCACCGTGAGCAGCACCGCGCCGATGCGGGCGGTGGCGAACATGAGGCTGACCCAGTGGGGCACGTTGGTGGCCCACACCGCCACCTTCTCGCCCTTCTGGATGCCCAGGCCCATGAGGCCCTTGGCCAACTGGTCCACGTGCGCGTCGAACTGCTTCCAGGTGAGGCGGAAATCCCGGTCGTGGTAGACCAGGGCCTCGTTGTCCGGGTACTTCTGCGCGGTTTCCCGCAGCAGCTGGCCCAGGGTGATTTCGCGGGTGACGGGGCGCTCCACGACAACCTCCTAGAAGGGGACGTACACGACCGCGTGGATGGCCGCGGGCTCGTCGCCCTCGCAGGCCACCAGGTGCGGCACCACGGAGTTGTAGTAGGCGCTGTCGCCCGGGTTCAGCACGATGGTCTGGGCGCCGTAGACCAGGCGCACCTTGCCGCGCAGCACCACGATGAACTCCTCGCCCTCGTGGGCGCCGGTCTCGGTCTCGGTCCCGCCGGGCTCCATCTCGATGTAGAAGGGCTCCATGTGGCGGTCGGCCTTGCCGCGGCCCAGGCTGTGGTAGTCCATGTGGCCGGGCCGGTGCACCCCGGTCTGGGCCAGGGACGCGCCCGAGCGCTCCTCGGCCCGCACCACGCAGGGGTCCGAGCAGGCGGCGTCGTCGGTGAAGGTGCCCAGGCGGGCGCCCAGGGCGCGGGAAATCTTGACCAGAACGCCCAGGGCCGCGGACTCGCCGTGGTCCTCGATGGCGGCCAGGCGCTCCGGGCTGATCTGGGCCTTGCGGGCCAGTTCCTCGCGGGAGAGCTGGCGCTCTTCCCGCAGGGCCCGGATGCGGGCTCCCAGTTTCGGGCTGTGCATGAAAGACCTCCTGAAAGACGAAGTATACCGCGACGTTGCCACACCTTTTCCAGGGCAGAAACGCGGGACGGCGGACCATACGCCAAATAGCGGTGCGGGGCAACACCGGCCGGTGCAGGCAATGGCGGCGGGGTCTCAGCGGATTTCCAGGAAACGCGTGGTGTCGAGCACCGTGGTGCGTTCCCCGGAGGGGGCGGTGCGGGCCATGCTGAATGTGCCCGCATAGGCGCCGGCGGGCCACGGTGCGACCCGGCGGCGTTTGCCGATGTAGACCAAGCGCTGGGCCTGGTCCCGGTCCAGGGGGGCGGCGTGTTCGGCCAGCACGGTTCCGTCCGGTCCGGTGAGGCGCAGGGACAGCACGTCCCCGGCCCGCACCCCCAGGGCCTGGACCCAGAAGATGACCGCCGGGGCCAGCACGGACAGCCGGTCCTCGCCCACCTGGCCGGCCGCGAGCGCGGCCTGGTCCGGGGGTTGGGCCGTGAACCCGGCCCCGGCCAGGGCGCTGGGCGCATAGGCCAGGGCGGCCAGGGCCGCTGGGCTCCACAGGGGCGATCGGCCCGGTCCGCAGTCCGGGCCGCCGCTCAGGCCGCGGAAGGGATCCACGGGCTGGCCGTCCTTGCGCACGGCCAGCTCCACGTGGGGAAACTGGGTGCGGCCGGACATGCCCACCAGCCCGAGCACCTGGCCGGCCGCCACCGCCTGGCCCGGGGCCACCCGGACGCTGCCCTTGCGCAGGTGGCTGTACTGGGTCTCCCACCCGTCGCCGTGGGCCAGGGCCACGGAATTGCCCGCCTCGCGGCCCGTGACGTCCGGCGAGTGGCCGGGCCGGGCGTCATCCTCCCCGTCGCGCACCGCGCGCACCACCCCCGGGGCTGCGGCGCGCACCTCCACCCCGGCCCGCAGGGCCGTCGGGTCCAGGACCCGGATGTCGGTGCCGGTGTGGCCGTCGTAACCCAGGGGGCCGCAGGCGTAGTCCCGCACCCCGGGCCCGGGGTCGTGGTCCACGTAGTTCTGGATGAAACAGTCCTGGCCGTTCACGCAGCGCAGGGGAGACTCCAGCACCGGGGGCTGGGCCTGGGCCGCGGCCGCGAGCACCGGCAGCAGGATGAGGAAAAGGAGAGCGTGGCGGGGCATGGCCCCAACCTACATCAGGAGGCTGGGCAAGGGAATGGTCGATGGCCCTCAGTCGGTCGGGGAGTCGTCGCTGGGCAACAGCTCCGGGGGCACGCCCAGGTTCACCAGGGCCTCCCGCACCCGTTTGGAGCGGCGCTTGCCCTGGACGATATAGGAGATGAACGAGGGGTCAACCCCCACCTTGACCGCCAGTTCGCGGTAGCCGATGCGGTGGTACGCCAGCCAGGTCTTGAGCGCGGTTTCCCGGCTGACCTTGGAGAGGTCGAGTTGTATGTTCATATAGGCAGGGATTTTTCGCATCCAGTGTTGGCAACTAGTTGCCATAAACACGGATAAAATGGAAGAGGAAACCGGACTGAAAGTACGGGTTTCTCTCCGAATTGGTTGCGACGGGTAATTCCAGGTAAGATTATCTAGCGAGATGAAAGGGCTGGGGATGTCTCACTCCCCAAGTCGGAGCCCTGGATCGGGCAGGAGCTCCCGGGGTATTCCCAGGGCCGCCAGCCGCTCGATCAGGTCACGGGACGTGCGCTGTCCGTTGATGAGCCGGGTCACGGTGCCCCGGTGCACGCCCAACTGCTCGGCCAACCGCTTCTTCTCGATGCGGTGGTACGCCAGCCAAGTCTTGAGCGCGGTTTCCCGGTTGACCTGCGTGAGATCGAGCACAATGGGCATAAAAAAACCTCGGCCAAGCCGGTTGGTGCCGGACTTGGCGGAGGTATTTTGGCAAAAAATTGACTAAATGGAAATCAAAAAAAAGGGCGCCGGCCATCGGAGGGTATCCTGGGCCGGCGGATTACGGCAGCAGTTCCGGGGGGATGCCCAATTGCGCCATGGCCTGGCGCAGGTTGGGAGAGCGCCGCTGGCCGGCGATGAACCGGGTCACGGCCGAGGGGCCGACGCCCAGGCGCTGGGCCAGTTCCTTTTTGGACAGGTTGTGGTAGACCAGCCAGGCATTGAGGGCAGCTGGCCGCTCCACCTGGGAGAGGTCGAGCAAGAGGTCGGGATTGGCTGGCGGGCTGTCCATGCGAAGGCCTCCAGGAATTGCGGGTTCAAGCGAGAGGACCCCCGCGGGATTTTTCTAAACGTTCTGCAATTCGAGACGTATCGCGGTAACGCGTATCCGTCAATCAATTGTCTGTTTAAAACATCGCCATGCAGCCTCCCGAATCCGACGACTACGCCCGCTTCGCCTGGGCCTACGACGCCCTGACCGCGCCGTTCCTGGATTCCACCCGGCAGGCCATGCTGGCCGCCCTGGATCCGTCCCGCCATTCCCCGGTCCTGGATATGTGCTGCGGCACCGGCCGGTTCCTGGCCCGGTTGGCCGGCCGCGGCTTTTCCGTGGCCGGGGTGGATCTCTCGCCGGCCATGCTCGGCCGCGCCCGGACGCTGCTGCCCGGCTCGTCCCTGCACCTGGCCGACGCCCGCGCCACCCCCTTCCCGGACCGCGCCTTCGCGGCCGCGTCCATCGCCTTTGCCCTGCACGAAAAACCCGAGCCCCACCGCCTGGCCATCCTGGCCGAGGCCCGCCGGGTCCTGGCCCCGGGCGCGCCGCTCCTGGTCTGCGACTACGCCGCCCCCCGCGGCCGCGCCGCCCGCCTGGGCCTGGGCCTGGCCCACCTGCCCGAGCGCGCCGCCGGCGCGGAGCACCACCGCCTGTTCCGCGACTACCTGGCGCGCGGGGCAAGCGAAGGCCTGCTCAGCCGGCACGGGGAGCCGTTCACGCGGCTGGAGGGGTTCCTGTTCGGGGCGGTGGGGCTGTACCGGGTGGGGGAAGCAGGGGAATGAAGCAGGGCGGATCGCGATCCGCCCCTACCGAAGAAAATCCGAACTTGGGCGGGCGGTTGTCTTATATGTAGGGGCGTATATGGCCCCGC
>DKEU01000282.1 GCA_002452635.1 Desulfovibrionaceae bacterium UBA6814
CCTTCGTGGTCCAGGCCTTCAAGATCCCCTCGGAGTCCATGCTCCAGACCTTGCAGGTGGGCGACCACCTGCTGGTGAACAAGTTCATCTACGGCATCAAGATTCCCATCCTGAACCGCACCATCATCCCGGTGACCGAGCCCAAGTTCCAGGACGTGATCGTGTTCGAGTTCCCGGTGAACCCGTCCGTGGACTTCATCAAGCGGGTCATCGGCCTGCCCGGGGACACCGTGGAGCTGCGCGGCGGGGAGCTCTTCCGCAACGGGGAGAAGGTGGACGAACCCTACCTGTCCGGCCTGCCGCCCAAGAGCGGGGGCCGGCTGTCGGGCGAGCAGGTGGAGTTCGGCCCGGTCACCGTGCCCGCGGAGAGCTACTTCGTCATGGGCGACAACCGCAACAACTCCAACGACTCCCGCTACTGGGGCTTTGTTCACCGGCGGGCCATCGTGGGCAAGGCCTGGCGCATCTACTGGTCCTGGAACAAGGCGGCCGACGCCGACGGCCGGGACTACCACACCGAGTGGGGAAGCCCGGTGCGGTGGGGCCGGCTCCTGGGCCTGGTGGAGTAGCCGGCCGGCCTAGCTTTTGCCGGCCACGAAGCGGCCCAGAGTCTGGTCCGTGCCCAGGATGTGGTCTTCGATCCACTTGGACGCGAATTCCAGGAACGCCGGCATGTCCACGTCCTTGCCCTCGTTCATGGACTGGAGGAAGTCCAGGGCCAGGTTGGTGCACTCCATGTGCTCGGCCATGTGCCGGTCGTACTCGGGGTAGGCGTCCGGGTCCATGAGCGACTCTTCCGTGGCGAAGTGCTCCACCACGTAGTCGCACAGCCGCTGCAGGTACCTGGCGGCCTCTTTCCGGGCCACGCCGGCCTCCACTGCGGCTTCCGTGTCGCTCACCAGGTCCAGCAGCGTCCGGTGTTGGGCGTCCACCTCGTCGATTCCCACGGACATCCGGTCCGTCCAAGTAGCCATGGCGTACCCCGTCTTGGTTGTTACTTGAATTTGAAGCGCTGGATGGCCTTCCAGTCCTTGCCCGGCTTGTTCTCCAGGAGCCGCCGCGTGCGCGAGCAGTACATGGACGCCAGGGCGTCGTCGGGCGCGGCCTCGCGCATGGCCGTAAACTCGGCCAGGGCCTTTTCCCACTGCACCGTGCGGTAGAGGGTGATGGCCCGCTCCCAGCGGGAGCAGAAGCCCAGCATGGGCCGGGGCGCGGCCACGTCCGGGTAGGGGCTCTGCGGCATGGCCCCCACCAGTTCGTACACCGCCAGCGGCTCGCTGGCTCCCTTGGGCACCACCACGTCCACGGAGCGGAACAGGAAGTTCTTGCGCGCCCGCTCCCGCACCTCGCGGCTGGCCAGGATGCGGGTGGCGTAGAACTTGTTCATGCCCTCCAGCCGGCTGGCCAGGTTCACGCTGGAGCCCAGGGCCGTGTAGTTCATGCGGTCCGAGGCCCCCACGTTGCCCACCACCGCCTGGCCCACGTGCAGCCCCACCCGGGTGTGCAGCACCGGCTTGCCCGCGTCCAGGGCGCAACTGCACAGGGTCTCCGAGGCCCGGGACAGGCGCAGGGCCGCGACGCAGGCCCGCTCCACGTGGTCTTCCGAGGGAACGGGCGCGTTCCAGAAGGCCATGACCGCATCGCCGATGAACTTGTCGATGGTCCCGCCCGTGTCCAGGATGGCCGCGCCCACGGCCTGGAAGTAGTCGGTCATGCAGGCCATGAGGTCTTCCGGAGCCAGGTTCTCGGAGATGGGGGTGAAGTTCTCCACGTCGGTGAAGAGCAGGGTGAGCTCGCGCCGCTCCCCGCCCAGTTCCGGGTCCTTGCCCGAGGCCACGAACTGCTTGACCAGGGACCTGGGCAGGTAGCGGGAAAAGGAGTTCAGGGCCGCGCGCATGCTGGCCACCGCGTCGCCCAGCCGGGCCACCTCCGCGATGCGGGAGTGGACCAGGTCCGTGGAGTCCAGCTCCAGGTTGCGGATGCGGTCCGCCTCGGCGGTGAGCCGGCGCAGGCTCGCGGACACCTGGCCCACGGCCAGGACCATGAGCGGGATGCCCAGGGCCAGCAGTCCGGCCGCGAAGAGCAGGCTCTGGTTGCGGGTCCTGGCCATGGGGCCGGTGAAATCCCGCGCCGGGGCGGCCAGGGCCAGGTACGTCCAGCCCGTGCCCAGCTCCGACTGGGCGCGGACCTGGACCAGGTAGGGGACGCCGTCCACGTCCAGGCGGCGTTGGGACAGGGGCGCGCGTCCGTTCTCCACGAAGGCCCGGTACACGGCCGCGGCCACCGGGTCGCCCAGTTCCGCCGCCGTGGCCCGGGTCAGGGATTCCGTGCCGTCCGGCCCGGCCTCCACCTTGGCCACCCGCGCCGGGTCGGGATAGGCCAGGAGCCGGCCCCCGTCGTCGAACATGAAGGCCAGTCCGGACTCCCCGATCTTCTCCGCGCGCAAAAAGCGCGACAGGGAGTCCAGGGTCATGTCCGCGCCGAACACCCCGGGCACGTGGCCGGGCACGCGGTGGGCTACGGTCACGCCCACGTCGCGGGGGGAGCTGAACAGGTAGAGGTCGGTCATCACCGGGCCGTCCCGGCCCAGGGCGGCCTTGTACCAGGGCCGGGTGCGCGGGTCGTAGTCCGCGGTCTGCCCGCGGTTGGTACCCAGGGTCCGGCCGGCCATGTCCAGGTGCCGCCAGTCCTCGGTGCGCGCGCCGCCCGCGTGGCTGATGCGGCGCAGGGAGAAGCTGGTGCCGGGCGGCGCGCTCAGGATCTGGGCCACCTCGGGCCGGGTCACCAGGGAGATGACCTGGAAGAAGTCCCCGTTGTCGTACCCGGTGTAGACCGAATAGAGTTGGGGGTTGTCCGTCATGAGGTCCATGAACATGGGCAGGAGCGGGTGGCGGAAGTCCCCGCCCGCCGTTGTGCCGGCCCCGGGCAGGAGATGGGCGTGGTCGCTCAGGAAGCGCAGGGGCTGCACCAGCAGCCGGGTCTTCATCTCCACCTTCTCGGCCACCTGGGACATGACCGCGCCGGCCATTTCCAGGGCCGCGTCCGCATTGCGGGAGTAGTTGAACCAGGCCATCACCCCGGCCAGGCTCAGGATGGAGCCCAGGAGCAGGGTGGTGACCACTGCCTGCAGGTTGACGCGCAGGGGTTTGGCAGGGGGGGTAGGGGCGGATTCCGCTTCAGGGACGCACATGGCAGGTGTATACCCCTGCCAGGCGGTTTTAACAATGCATATTGGCTGATTGGGCAGGTGCAATTGCCCGGCTAGCGGCCGGGCCGGTCGTAGCGGTCCAGGTCGCCGGGCTTCTCGCCGAAGCACTGGTCCGCGGCGAGGGGCCGGCCCATGGCCAGCAGTTCGCCCACTGTGGCCAGGGAAAAGCCGCGCCGGGCCAGCTCGGGCAGAAGGATTTCCAGGGCCCTCGCCGTGCCGTGGCCCCGGCCGTTGGCGTGGAACACCACCAGGGAGCCCGGCCGCACCCGACGCAGGATCTCCCGGGCCATGCCCTCGCCCGTGGCCTTGGGGTCCGGGTCGCCGGACACCACGTCCCATTGCACCGCAGGCCGGCCGGCTGCGGCCAGCTCCTCCAGGGCCGCGGCGTTGCACGCGCCGTAGGGGAAGCGCCACAGGCGCAGGGTCTCGGGCACTGCGGCCATCTCCCTGGCCAGGCCCTTGGCCGCAGCCCGCGTGGCCAGGTTCTCCCGCACCCGGGCATAGGCCGCCAGGGTCAGGGCCACCTCCTGCTCCCGGCCCGCCGCATCCAGCAGGCGCGGGTTGCGGTGGGCCCAGCCGTGCCCGCCCAGCTCGAACCGCGGATCAGCGGCCAACTGCGTGGCCCGCTCCGGATGGCTCTCCAGCCAGCGGCCCGAGGCGAAGAAGGTGGCCTTGGCCTTGGCGGCGCGCAGAACTTCCACCACGTCCGCGGCATAGCCCGCCACCTCGCCGTCCCGCTCGCACAGGTCGAAGGTCAGGGCCAGGGTCCTGGCCCCGGCGGGCAGGGCCACGGACCGGATGGAGCCGCGCAGGCCCGGGGGCAGGGGGGCGCGGGGCAGGGCCGGAGCCCGGGCCGGGGCCGGCTCGGCCGGGACGCGCCGCGCCGCAGCCTCGGCCGGGGAGCCGCGCAGCTCCTCCGGGGTCCACAGGGCGCCGAGCAGGGCCGCCGAGCCGCAGGCCGGGGCCTCGCCGGCCCGGGCTGCGGGCAACCGGGCCAGGCCCGCCACGCACAGGAGGGCAAGAAAGATGGGGAGGAAGGATGCTCGCATGGGGGTGTCCGGGTCCAGTATCTCCCAGATTTTCGGCCGCGGGAAGAGGCGCGCAAAGCGGTGCCCGGCGCGGATTTCTGAACCACTTGAAAGAGTTTGTAAATCGTCGTAGGGGCGGGCAGGGGTGCAGGAATGTTTTTCCTGTTTCGGAAGGCTTATGGACTTTGAACAACTCATTCAGGAATGCCCGGACGTCAGCGATCTGGAGCGCCTGCTCCAGGTGGAGCGCTACGCCTGGCTCTCCCTGTCCCAGGACCCGGCCATGGTGATCTCCATCGACGGCCAGGTGGAGGACGCCAACACCCACTGGGAGCGGGTGGTGGGCCTGGAGCGGGAGCGCCTGCAGGACACCTACCTCATCGAGCACATCCATTTCGACGACCGGGAGCGGGCCCTGGCCGAGATGCAGCGCCTGGTGACCTCGGACATCGGGTCGGCCTCGGTGCACTTCCGGTTCGCGGGCGGGGACGGGGAGTTCGTGCTCCTGTCCTGGAACATCATCTTCTCGCCCTTCCACAACTCCTATTTCTGCACCGTTCGCGAGGTGCGCAGCAACGACCGCCGCCGCTCGGACAACCTGGCCTACCGCGACGTGCTCACCGGCCTGGCCAACCGCCTGGCCCTGTCCGAGGCCCTGGCCGAACTGGTGGTCACCTGCTCGGAGCACGACGAGAATTTCTACCTCCTGTTCATCGACCTGGACGGGTTCAAGACGGTGAACGACACCTTCGGGCACAAGGCCGGCGACGCGCTCCTGGTGCGGGCCGCCCGGCGCATGCAGTCCTGCATGGCCGAGCCCGGCGGCATTTTTCGCCTGGGCGGGGACGAATTCATCGTGCTCACCAACTGCAACGCCCGGGACGCGGCCAAGTCCCTGGCCGAGCGGCTGCTCTGGCGGCTGTCCGCGCCCTACGAGCTGGACGGGCAGCAGGCCAAGACCGGGGCCAGCATCGGCATCGCCGCCTACCCGGCCGACGGGGGCTCCCCCGAGGAACTGCTGGATAAAGCCGACCAGGCCATGTACCACGTCAAGCGCCACGGCAAGAACGGCTACGCCTTCGCCGACCAGGCCGCCAACTAGCTTTCCTTTCCCCTTTCCCACCGATCCGTGCCGGCAGTGGTGAGTCCGTCCGTTCCCTGGTCGCCTGCGCGCCGTGGAGCGCCGCGGTGAAGGAGAACACCCGCGCGGCCCTGCTGCTGGCCCTGACCGCCGTGCTCTGGAGTTCCGGGGGCCTGGCCATCAAGCTGGTGGACCTGCACCCCATGGCCCTCACCGGAGTGCGCAGCGCCCTGTCCGCCCTGACCCTGGCCGTGCTGTTCCGGGGCCGGCTGGGCATTTCCTGCAGCGCGGCGAGCCTGGGCGGGGCCGCGGGCTACGCCGGGCTGCTGGTCAGCAACGTGGTGGCCACCAAGCTCACCACCGCGGCCAACGCCATCCTCCTGGCCTACACCGCCCCGGTGTACGTGGCGCTCTTCGCGCCCCTGGTGCTCGGCGAACGCACCCGGCGCGGGGACTGGCTGTTCGTGGCCGCCTGCCTGGGCGGCATGGTCCTGTTCTTCCTGGACCGGCTCTCGGCCCAGGGGCTGTGGGGCAACCTGGCGGCCGTGGGCACCGGCCTGTCCTACGCGGCCTTTACCCTGTGCATGCGCGCCCAGAAGGACGCCTCGCCCGTGGGCTCGGTGGTGCTGGGGCATGCCCTGACCGCGCTGGTCGGCCTGCCCTTCCTGGCCCAGGGCCTGCCCGGGGCCGCGGGCTGGGCCGGCCTGGCCTACCTGGGGATCATGCAGCAGGGCGTGTCCCTGGCCCTGTACGTCTGGGCCATCCGCCGGCTGGGGGCCCTGGAGGCCATCCTCATCATGACCCTGGAGCCCATCCTGAATCCGGTCTGGGTGGCCCTGGGCTACGGCGAGCTGCCCGGCCCCTTCGCCCTGGCCGGCGGCCTGGTGGTGGTCGCCGCCGTCACCCTGCGCGCCCTGGCCGCGGCCCGGCGCGCGGCCTGAGGCCGGCTAGTCCAGCTTCTGCTGCGCCGCGGGCAGGTCGTCCCCCGCGTGGGGGTAGGTCCACTTCTCCTCCCCGGACACGGGGATGCGCTTCTTGTAGGCGTACCTGGCCTGGCGCACGGTGGTGAGCAGCAGGGCCATCTCCTGTTTCACGCGGTTGTCCAGGGCCATGTTGCCCAGGTTCCCTTCCAGGTCCGCGAAGGTGTAGGTCTTGTCCACGGCCAGCTCCACCGCGGTCCTGGCGTCCTTGGCGCAGCGGGCGGCCACGTCGCCCTCGAAGGTCGCCTCCACGGAAGGGACGCCCGTGAAGCCCTGTGCGCCGTTGGTGAGCACGGCGTACCCGTACTTCCCCACCGGGACCTTCCAGTGCAGGTGGTCCACCAGCTCCCCGTCCTGGAGCAGCCCGACCCGCACCGCGATCAGGGCCAGGTCGTTGTCCTCGGGCGCGATGCTGACCGCCATGAGGACCTTCATGCTGTTGGCGGCCAGGGGGTTGGGGTCGTCGCACTTCAGCTTGCCGCCCAGGAGCTTGGCGCTGACCTCGTAGTTCCGGGCCGGGGCCGGCGGGGTCGCCGCCGGGTGGGTGCAGGACAGGCAGAGCAGGGTGAGGCAGAGCAGGGCGGGCAGGGCAAGGCGCATAAGGGTTCCTCTGGCTGGTGATGTGCGCGCGGGCGCGGCCACCGAGACTATGCGAGGCCTCCCGGGAAGGCAATCCGGCGCATTGCCGG
>DKEU01000271.1 GCA_002452635.1 Desulfovibrionaceae bacterium UBA6814
GCGCACGTTGCCCGGCCAGTGGTACATGGTGAGCAGGTCGATGGCCGGGGTGGAGATGCGCTTGATGGTCTTGCCGTACTCGTCGCAGAGCTTGTGCAGGAAGTGCTCGGACAGGGGCAGGATGTCCTGCCGCCGCTCCCGCAGGGGCGGGATGAAGATGGGGAACACGTTGATGCGGTAGTAGAGGTCCTCGCGGAACCGGCCCTGCTCCAGCAAGGTCTCCAGGGGGCGGTTGGTGGCGGTGACCAGGCGGGTGTCCACGGTCACGGTCTGCTCCGAGCCCAGGCGCTGGATCTCCTTCTGCTGGATGGCGCGCAGCACCTTGGCCTGGGCCTCCAGGGAGAGCTCCCCGATCTCGTCCAGGAACAGGGTGCCGCCGTCGGCCACCTCGAACAGGCCCTTCTTGTTCTGCACCGCGCCGGTGAACGCGCCCTTCATGTGGCCGAACAGTTCGCTCTCCACCAGGTCCGCGGGCAGGGCCGCGCAGTTGAGCTTGACCAGGGGCTTGTTCTTGCGCGGGGACACCGAGTGGATGGCCTCGGCCAGCAACTCCTTGCCGGTGCCGGACTCGCCGCGCAACAGCACCGTGGCCCGGCTGGGCCCGACTTGCGCGACCTGCTGCAGCACCAGGCGCATGCTCTTGGACGCGGCCACGATGTTGGGGTGCTCGAAGCCTTCGGTGAGGCCCGGGGCCATGCCCTGCGCCACCAGGCGGCGCTGCATGGCCATCTCCTCCTGGAGCACGGCCACTTCCTTGGCCACCAGGCCGGCCACCACCTCCAGGAAGCGGCGGTCCATGTCCAGGTCTTCCAGGTCGCCTGCGGGCAGGTCCACGGACAGGGTGCCCAGCATCTCGGTCTGGTTCTCCTCGGCCGCGTACTTCACGGGCACGCAGATGAACCCGAGCTTGGACATCTCGTCCTTGGTCCGGCCCATGGCCAGGTTCAGGAAGCCCGGGGCGTCCTTCATGATCGGCACCACCTCGGGCTTGCCCGAGGTCATGACCCGGCCGGTGACGCCCTCGCCGGCCTGGTAGGAGACCTGGGCATGCTTGGCCTGGCCGTGGGTCACCGAGAGCTTGAGGGAGTTGGTCTCGGGGTCGAAGATGGCCAGCAGCGCCCGTTTGTAGCCGCAGGTTTCGCACAGGATGCGCAGCAGGTTCTTGAGGCCCGGCTGGATGGCGCCGCGCTGGGCCAGCTCGCGCATGACCTGGCGCAGGGTCTCGAAATACCCGGACAGGCGGGGCACGGGAACCATGGGTGCGCTCATGGGGACGGCCTGCTAGGCGGCCAGGGCGGCCACTCCGAGGTCGATGGCCGCCAGGTTCATGTCCAGGATTTTGGGAGAGAGCCGCTCCCGGGCCGTGGCCTTGAGGTCGGCCACGCTGATGGGCAGCTCGCCGGTGGCGCACAGCGCGCCCAGGAGCGCCAGGTTGCCGCTCTGCACCGCCCCGGCCTGGGCGCCCAGGCTCAGGCAGGGCAGGAAATGGGCCTTGCCCGCGCATCCCTTGACCGCGGCGAAGAGCTCGGCCAGGTCGGGGTAGGATTCCTTGCCCATGGTCACGCCGATGGGCAGGATGGGCTCGGCGTTGGACACCACCAGCCCGCCCGGCCGCAGGTAGGGCAGGGCGCGGAGGGTTTCCAGGGGCTCGAACCCGAGCAGCACGTCGGCCTCCCCGGGCGCGATGCGCGGGGAGGCGAACCCGCCGATGAGCAGGGTGGACTCCACCACGCCGCCGCGCTGGGCCATGCCGTGCACCTCGCCGGCGGTGACCGGCAGGCCCTTGCGCATGGCCGCCTGGGCCAGCAGGATGGTGGCGGTCAGGGTGCCCTGGCCGCCGACTCCGGTGAAGAATATGCGCGCCGACATGCCCATTACGCGCTCCTTTTGCGGGCCTTGATGTCCGGCGAGACTTGCAGGCAGAACATGCATCCCGTGCACTGGTGGGGGTTGATGGAGACTTCGCCGCCCGCCACGGCGAAGGCCGGGCAGCCCAGGGTCTCCACGCAGCGGCGCACGCTGTCGCTCTGCTTGGCCACGTAGGCCACCATGGGCTTGGCGGACTTGAGGGTCTTCTTGGCGAAGAGCACGCAGGGCTCCTCGGCGATGATGACCCGCACCCCGCAGCCCTTCTTCATTTCCTTGAGGACCTTGAGGGTCTCCTTGAGGTTCAGGGGGGCCACCTTGGCCACCTGGGTCACCCCGCAGCCGCGCACGATGCTCTCGATGTCCACGCGGTTGGGGTTCAGGCCGCAGGCGGACTGGCACACCCCGGGGTGGGGCTGGTGCCCGGTCATGGCCGTGGTGCCGTTGTCCAGCACCACCAGGATCAGGTCGTGGGCGTTGAACACCGCGTTGATGAGCCCGGTGACGCCCGAGTGGAAGAAGGTGGAGTCGCCGATGAAGGCCACCACCGGCCGCTTGCCCGCCTTGGCGAAGCCGCTGCCCGCGGACACGGAGGACCCCATGCAGAGCAGGAAGTCGGCCATGGCCAGGGGCGGCAGGATGCCCAAGGTGTAGCAGCCGATGTCGGACGAGTAGACCGCCTCGTCGCCGAAGGCCTGGCGCACCGCGTAGTAGGTGGCGCGGTGGCTGCAGCCCGGGCAGAGGTTGGGCGGCCGCATGGGCAGGGGACCGGCGGCCGGGGCGCAGGCGGGCAGGGCCTTGGGCTTCTTGCCCAGCAGGCGCAGCAGGGCGGCCCGCACGTTGGCCGTGGAGAACTCGCCGTTCCGGGGCAGGTCGTCGCTCTTGCCCAGCACCTTGACGGCCAGGCCCTTGTCCTGGACCAGGGCCTTGACCGCGGTCTCCACCAGGGGCTCCAGCTCCTCCACGATGAGGACCTTCTTCAGGCCCTTGAGGAAGCGGGCGATCTTCTTTTCCGGCAGGGGGTAGGTGAAGCCCAGCTCCAGCACCTTGACCGTGCCGGCAAAGGGCGTCTCCTTGAGCACGTCGGCCACGTAGGCCCGGGCCATTCCTGAAGCAATGACGCCCACGGTCCCCTTGCCGCGCACGCGGTTCCAGGGGCTCTTTTCCGCAGCCTCGGCCATCAGGGCCAGCTTCTTCATGAGCTCCACGTGGCGCACCCGGGCCACGGCCGGGATGGGCACGAAGCGGCGGGGGTTCTTGACGAACTCGGGACCCTTGCGCGCGCCGGGCAGGGGTGCGAAGCGCACCGGGCCGCGCACGTGGGCCACCCGGGTGGTGGTGCGCAGCATCACCGGCTGCTCGTGGGCCACGGACAGGGCGAAGGCGTCGCGCAGCATGTCCTTGGCCTCCTGGGCGGAGCACGGCTCGAACACCGGCATGCCGGCCAGGCGGGCGAAGATGCGGTTGTCCTGCTCGTTCTGGCTGGAGTGGCAGCCCGGGTCGTCGGCCGAGAGCAGCACCAGGCCGCCGGGCGTGCCCACGTAGCACAGGGTCATGAGCGGGTCGGCGGCCACGTTCACGCCCACGTGCTTCATGGTCACCAGGGTGGTCGCCCCGGCCAGGGCGGCGCCGCCGCCCACCTCCAGGGCCACCTTCTCGTTGGTGGAGTATTCGAAGGAGAAGTCTCCCTCCGGGGCCAGCCGGGCGAAGGTGTCCGGGACCTCGGAGGAGGGGGTGCCGGGATAGCAGGACACGAAGGCCACGCCGGCCTCCAGGGCGCCGCGCACGATGGCCTCGTTGCCCAGGAGCAGGTGGGTCTGTCCGCCTTCCTTGGAAAGCAGGGGATGGGGCATGGGTGAACTCCGCAGCTTAGGAATTGCCCTGGGCCGGGGCCGCGGGGGCCTGGTCGAGGCGGTGCATGAGATAGTCCACGAAGGTGGAGCTGTGCTCGGGGTCGAGGCTCTTCACCTCGGCCAGGGCCGCGCGCTGGGCCGCCACGTCGCCGGCCTGCATGGCCTCGGCCGCGGCCTGGCGGGCCAGGGGCAGGGCGTAGGCCTCGGGGGCGGTCTGCTTGGCGGCCAGGATGGCGGCCAGGGCCCCGGCGTGGTCGCCGCGGCGGGACAGGGCCGCAGCCTTGGCCATGGCCACGGGCACGGCCAGGGTGGCTGGGGCGTCCTTGGTCAGCTTGTCCAGGACCGCCTCGGCCTTGGCGAAGTCGCCGGCCGCGGTCAGGGCCTCGGCCAGGCCGATGCGCACTCCGGGCAGCACCGAATCCGGGGCGTCGGCCTCCAGCTTCTCCAGGGCCGCGGCCCGGGCCGCGGGGTCGGCGGTGAGCAGGATGTGGCCCAGTTCGGCCTGGGCGTCCGCCACGGACGAGGCCCGCACGTGCTGGACCACGGCCACGCCGGCGGCCACGACCAGGATCGCGCCCACCGCCAGCCCCACGGTGCGCAGGTTGTCCAGCAGCCATTTGAGCCCGGGGTGGAGCTGTTCGGGCACGTTTTCCAGCAGGGCGTCGGCCATGGGTTCGGCCGAAGCGGCCTGGGGTTTCCTTTCACTCATTTTCTTCTTATACCTCCCGAACGGCCCGGCCCGGGGGGACCGGTGCGGTACGATCGCGACATTTTTGTACCGGCCGGACCCTCTTACGCGTGCTTTACAGAAATGTCAAAAGGTCTTTTTTGCCGGGTGGCGGCGCGCGGGGCAGGGACTGGGGCATCAATCCGGGATAACGCCGGAAATTCGTCCATATTTACCAGCCACGGCCCAGGACCGGGAGTGGCGGGTCAGGAGAGCGCACATGGAAATCGCCAAGCAGATGGAGGAGTTGGGCAAGCGGGCCAAGGCGGCGGCCCGGCGCATGAGTTTCGCCGAGGGGGCGGCCAAGGACGCGGCCATCGCCGCCCTGGGCCGGCTGCTCGCCCAGGAGCGGGAGGCCATCGCCGCGGCCAACGCCAAGGACCTGGCTGCGGCCGAGGCCAAGAACTACGACCCGCCCTTTGTGGACCGGCTGCGCCTCACGGACGCGGTGGTGGCCTCCATGGCCCAGGCCTGCGCCGAGGTGGCGGCCATGCCCGACCCGGTGGGCGCCCTGGACACCACCTGGAAGCGGCCCTCCGGCCTGCTGGTGGGCAAGATGCGCATTCCCCTGGGCGTCATCGCCATGATCTACGAGTCCCGGCCCAACGTGACCGTGGATTCGGCCATCCTCTGCCTCAAGGCGGGCAACGCGGTGGTGCTGCGCGGGGGCAGCGAGGCCATCCACTCCAACCTCTGCCTGGCCGGCCTCATCCGCCGCGCCCTGGACGAGGCCGGGCTGCCCGCGGACGCGGTGCAGGTGGTGGAGACCACGGACCGGGCCGCGGTGGCGGCGCTGCTCAAGCTGGACCAGTACATCGACGTGATCATCCCCCGGGGCGGCGAGGGCCTGATCCGGGCGGTGGTGGACGGCGCGCGCATGCCCGTGCTCAAGCATTTCAAGGGGGTGTGCCACGTGTACGTGGATCAGGCCGCGGACCTGGACCAGGCCCTGGAGATCGTGTTCAACGCCAAGTGCCAGCGCCCCGGGGTGTGCAACGCGACCGAGGGCCTGCTGGTGCACACGGCCGTGGCCTTCGACTTCCTGCCCCGGCTGGGGGTGCGCCTGGGCAATGCGGGTGTGCAGTTCCGCGCCTGCCCGCACTCCCTGCCCTTCCTGGGCCCCACCGCCACGCCCATCACCGAGGCGGACAAGGGCTACGAGTTCCACGACCTCATCCTGGCCGTGGTGGTGGTGGGCTCCCAGGAGGAGGCCCAGGACTACATCGCGGCTTACGGCTCCAACCACACCGAGGCCATCGTGACCCAGGACCACGCCGCGGCCATGCGGTTCCTGCGCGAGGTGGACGCCTCCATGGTGGCGGTGAACGCCTCCACCCGGTTCAACGACGGCGGCGAACTGGGCCTGGGCGCGGAGATCGGCATCTGCACCTCCAAGCTGCATTCGTACGGGCCCATGGGGGTGAAGGAACTCACCACCACCAAGTTCGTGTGCCTGGGCTCGGGGCAGGTGCGGGGGTGATTTTTTGAAAAATACCGAGGTATTTTTCGGGATTGGACCCATGGGGGTGAGGGAACTCGCCTTCGCCACTTCCCTGTGCCCGGCGACGGGCCTGGTGCGAGGGTAGCCGCATGCGCGTTGGCCTGTTGGGAGGCACCTTCAACCCGGTGCACACCGGGCACGTGCGCCTGGCCGTGGAGGGGCGGGAGGCCCTGGGCCTGGACCGGGTGGAGCTGGTCCCGGCCGGGGTGCCGCCGCACAAGCAGGGGCCGGGGCTGTTGCCCTTCGCCCTGCGCGCGGACCTGTGCCGCGCGGCGGTGGAGGGGATTTCCGGCCTGGAGGTGAACCCCCTGGAGGGCGACCGGCCCGGCCCGTCCTACACCATCGAGACCCTGCGCGCGCTCACCGCGGCGCGGCCCGGGGACGAGTTCTGCTTCATCCTGGGCATGGGCGAGTTCCTGATGCTGCACGAGTGGCGCGAGGGCCTGCGCCTGGCCGAGTACGCCCACCTGGCCGTGGCCTCCCGGGCCGGGGCCGAGCCCGAGGCCGACGCCCGGCTGGCCGCCCAGGAGCGGGCCCAGCGCTACGCCGGCCGGCACTGGCCGGGCATCAAGCCCGCTCCCGGGAGCGGTTGGGCCCTGCCCACCGGCCGCAGCCTCCGGTTCCTGGACGTGCCCCGCCTGGACATCTGCGCCTCCCTGGTCCGCGCCCGCTTCCTGGCCGGCCGCAGCCTGGCCGGCCTGGTCCCCCCCGGCGTGGAGCGCCTGTTGGCCGAGCGCGCGGCCGAGGTGCGGGCGGTCTGGGAACAGGCGGGCAACGGCGCGGCCTGAGCCGGTTCCCTTCCTTCGCTTCGGCTTCCGCTCCGCTCTTGACCGGAGCGCCTGTGTTATTATAGATGTAATAACATACAACGGCGCACGGAGGCGGCCATGGTGACGCTCAAGATTCGCAGGATAGGCAATTCCCTGGGAGTGGTCCTGCCCAAGGAAGTCCTGGCCCGGCTCCGGGCCGGGGAGGGCGACGAGGTGCATTTCACCGAGTCCCCGGACGGGTTCCGCCTGACTCCCTACGACGAGGAGTTCGCCCGCCAGATGGAGGTCGCGGAGCGGGTCATGCGCGAGGACCGGGACGTGCTGCGCGAACTGGCCAAGCGATGAACTGGCAATGGGTCCTGCCCGAGGTCGTACAGGCGCTGCACGACCGACAGGTGGCCGAGCACGGGGGCATGCCGGGGCTGCGCGACGCCGGGCTGCTGGCCGGCGCCCTGGCCCGGCCGCGAAACCTGGCGGCCTACGGGCGGCCCGACCTGCACGAACTGGCCGCCGCCTATGCCTGCGGGCTCATCCAGAACCATCCCTTCCTCGACGGCAACAAGCGCACGGGCTACACCGTGGCCCGCATCTTTCTCCTGCTGCACGGGGCGGATCTGTCCGCGCCGCCGGCGGAACGGGTCCTGGTCATGGTCCGGGTCGCCACGGGAGGCCTGGACGAGGCCGGCCTGGCCGCCTGGTTCCGGGCCAACACCCGCGTGCTGGAAGAATGACGGTATTTCCCCGTCCGGTCGGCCTGGCCGGCCTGGTCCCGCCGGGCGTGGAGCGCCTGCCGGCCGAGCGCGCCGCCGAGGTGCGGGCGGTCTGGGAGCAGGTCGGGGAGGGCTGAACCCGACCGTTCCGGGATGAAGAAAGTTTGATTTTCGATTATCTTGACAATCAAAATAAATCGGCCTAGACCTCCGGAAACGACACCTGTTCCGGAGGCTCCATGCTCTCGTCCCTGTTCCTCGTCGCCCTGCAGAGTTCCTTTGTCCTGGGCCTGATCCACGGCGTCAATCCCTGCGGCCATTCCTGGCTGGTCATCGCGCCCTTCGTGGTGGGCGACCGCAACGGCCGGCGGGCCTTCGTGCTCACCGCCTCCTTCCTGGCCGGCACCGCCCTGGCCTGCCTCATCCTGGGGCTTTCCCTGGGCGCGGTGGGCCTGGCCATCCCGGCCGCGTTCCAGCGGGTGGCCGACCTGGCCGTGGCCGGGATCATCGTGCTGCTCGGCGCGGCCCTGCTCGTCAAGCCCGACGCCCTGCACCACCACGAGCACGACCACGATCATGACCACGAGCACGACCACGAGCATGGGCACGACCATGGCCATGGGCACGATCACAGCCGCCATCCGGGGCACGGCGCGGCCGCGGGCAAGGGGGGCCTGGCCCGGGCCGTGGCCGCGTCCAGCCCGGCCGGGCTGTTCACCGTGGGGTTCGTGAACATGATCGTTCCCTGCCCCACGGCCGCGCTCATGTATTCCGCGGCCCTGCGGGTGGGCGAGCCGGTGCAGGGCATGTTCATCTTCGGGGCCTACGCCGTGGCCACGGCCCTGGCCGTGGGCGGGGTGGTGTTCGCCATCTGGAAGGTGAGCGGGCTGTTGCGCCGGCTGGAGCAGGAGTGGGTGGAGGACCTGGTGATGCGGCTGGCCGGGGCGCTCACCGCGGGCGTGGGCGTGTACATGTTCGCCACCGCCTGGTAGAGGAGGGCCCATGCCCGATCCCACCGAAGACCTGGCCCTGGCCCTGGTGGAGCTCTACGAGCGGCTGTCCTCCTGGGAGCACGCCGCGGTGCGGGGCACCGGCCTGACCCTGCCCCAGATGCACTGCCTGGAGATCCTGGGCGCGGCCGGCCCGCTGCGCATGAAGGAGCTGGCCGAGCGCCTGGGCGTGACCACCGGCACCCTCACCGCCCTGGCCGACCGCCTGGAGCAGGCCGGGTGCGTGGAGCGCTGCCCGGACCCGGACGACCGCCGCGCCGTGCAGTTGGGCCTCACGGATACCGGCCGGGAGCGTTTTGCCGAGCACCACGCCCTGCACCTCTCCCTGACCCGGGCCCTGGCCGAAGGCCTGTCGCCCGCGGAGGCCGCCGCCCTGGCCCAGGCCCTGCGGGACATGGCCGGCCGGATGTAGCTGCGGTTCTAGGCCGCAGTCCCGGCCAGGTCCGCGTGGGCCATTTCCTGGAGGTCCTCCAGGTAGCGGGGGTAGCGGTGCAGGTAGAAGGCCAGGGCCGGGCCGAAGTACTTGCCCACCAGGCCGTCCAGGAACATCTGGCTGATCTCCCGCTCCCGCTGCAGCACCAGCTGGGAGAGCAGGAAGGCGCGGCGCTCCTCCCGGGTGAGGCCGGCCAGGGCCTTTTTCAGGGCCTGCCGGGCGCGGGGCTGGTACATCCAGAAGTAGAGCAGGTCCAGGGCGTTGACGATGACCATGGACAACAGCTCCCGGCCCTCGCCGGACAGCTCCTGCACCAGGCGCTCCGGCGCGGCCAGGAGCTCGGCCACGTCCACGGTGGGCATGGCCAGCTCCATCCGGGCGTAGGTGTCGAACACCTGGCGCATCTTGACCCCGAAATCGTAGCCCCGCAGCCGCAGGTTCTGCCGCCGGTCGGCCAGGCCCTCGATGACCGCGGCCACGCAGTCCGACGCCAACTTGGAGATGATGGCCGCCCACTTCTGCAGGGCCAGGTCCGCGGCGTCCGGGGGCAGGCCCCCGGCCTCCAGCGCGCCCACGGCCGCGGCGTTGACCGCCAGGGCCAGGGGGATGGAGACCACGCTGCGCAGCAGGTTGCCGAAGGCCGCGGCCCGGGGCAGGCCGCGCAGCAGGTTGTGGGTCATGAGATACAGGCCGTTGACCACAGCCATGACCGAGTACAGGGCCAGGGGATTGGTGTGGGTGGTGATGTCCAGGCCCTCGGCCAGGACCACGCTCTTCACCAGCCAGTCCAGGAGCGGCACCGAGAACCCGGTGTAGAACAGCGAATCCGCCAGCCGGTCCCAGCTCACGAAATCCCACCAGCGCAAAAGCGGCGAGCGCTTGAGCCCCCCGCCCCCCAGCACCGACTGGACCACGTTGCGCGCCCCGGTGATGGCGAACCAGATGGGGGCCCCCAGCCAGGCCAGCACCCACCAGTCCTTGGTCAGGAAGAAGGTGGCGAAGGCCGGCGCGAACCCGGCCAGCACCTTGAGCACGTTCTTCAGGTGGGAGTTCAGGTAGCGCAGGGGCGGCAGGGTGGGCCGGGTTTCGGGCAGGGCCTCGCAGTCCAGGCGCAGGCCGTTGCCCCGGCTCTCGGTGAACCCGCCCAGCAGGCGCAGGTTCCCCCGGGTCTCCGGGCTCCAGTGGTAGTTGTCCACCGCCCATTCGTCCTTGTGGTGGCTGAAGAGCTCCAGCGGGCCGCGCCCTGGGCAGTATTCCCGCGGCAGGTAGCTGCGGCGGCGATGCACCGTGAGCCGCACCGGCACCGAGGCCGGGCCGCGCGCCACCGCGTCCAGCCGGCGCTGGGCCGAGTGGGGCAGGGTGTCGGCCACCACCAGGCCCATGCCCGGGGTCAGCCGGGAGGAGCCGGTGGAGTCGGTGCCCACCCGGGAGCGCAGGTTCGACTTGGCGTAGGCCGCGCGCAGGGCGGCCAGGTTGCGCAGCACCTGGTCCAGCTTCTCGATGCGTTCCGCCGCGTCGGGCCGCTCGGACTGGGCCACGCCGTCGCGGATGTCCATGATGGCCCGCTTGAGCCGCACCGCGTTGCGCGAGTTGATGGCCTGCTGCAGGGCGATGATGCGCTCGTAGTCCTTGCAGCGGCCGTAGGCCCAGTCCTTGTAGTTGAAGATTTCCAGGTGGGTGATGAGCCCGCCGCAGTCGTGCGCCAGCTCCAGCACGTCCTCGGCCCGCAGGGAGGCCAGGCCCAGGGTGATGGTGTGGCCGGGGTGCAGCTCGGCCAGCCGGGCCAGCAGCACCGCGGGCGGCACGCGCATGAGCCCCGGGGTGCCGGGCTCCTCGCAGGGCACGGTGGGGTCCACCAGGCAGGGGTTGGCGTGGGGCCTCAGCCAGCGCTCGATGATGGCCTCGATGTCCAGGCCGTCCATGCGCTTCACCAGCTCCTCGGCCGCGCGGCGTTCCTCGGCCGCGGCCGCGCAGGCCGAGTGCAGGTCCGCGGTGCGGGCGGCCATGAGCGGATAGAGCCGGTCGTGGATGAGCTTGCCCAGATGGTGCAGGGAGGCCTGGCCCTCGCCCACCAGGGCCAGCAGCTCGGAGCGGGGCAGGGGAGGCAGGTTCAGGCCGAACTCCGCGTTCAGGTCCAGCCGGTGCCGCGTGTTGAACTGCTCCAGGGCGGCGAACACGTAGCGTTCCTGGTAGGCCGTGACCTCGCGGCCCTCGGCCATGAGCGCCGCGGTGTCGGGCTGCTCCAGGAAGTCCACGAACTCCCGGGCCTCGGTGAACCCGCGCAGGGTCCAGATGAAGCGCACCAGCCGGCCCCGGAAGGGCGAGCCGTACTCGATGCCCACCCGCACCTTGATGCCCACGATGGCCGCGGCCTCCAGGAGCTCCTCGGACACCTCCGGGGGCACGTGGTTGTAGTAGACCACGGTCAGCCGCCGGATGCCCTTGATCCAGGCGTCCATGATGAGGTGGGTGGCGCTCTTGCGGCCCTTGGTGTTGGCGTCGTGCACGTGGTCGTCGAAGGCCAGCTGGTTCCACTCCTCGGGCATCTCCACCAGGTGGTACTTGGCCAACTGGGCGGCGATGACCCGGGGCTTGCCCGCGGCGGACATGCGGAAGTCGCGCGCCAGCTTGAGGCGCTGGGTGCCGTCGGTCTCCCGGGCCAGCTCCTTCATGATGGTGAGGAGCACCCGGGCGGTGTTCATGCGCAGGTGGGTATGGGCGCTGGCCAGGGTCTCCTCGTGCAGGGCGCGCAGGCAGGACAGGCGCTCCCCGGCCTTGCCGCGCTCCAGGGAGCGGAACAGGGCCATGACCGCGTAGGCGATGCGCAGGCCGCGGGAGGCGGCCATCTCCTTGATGCCGCGCGGGTGCATGGTGGGAGCGAGCAGGCGCTTGAAGCCCCGCCCCGAGTCCTCGGCCAGCACGTCGGCCACGATGGACAGGAGCTGGTGGTCCCGGCGGTCGAAGAAAAAGCGGGCTAGGCGAGGCGCAAAGGGCATGGCCTTATCCGGTCGCCGGCTGGGCCGGCTGCGTTACAATCTGGTGACGTGCCTATCGTCCCCCGCAACTCCCCGCAATGTCAAGCGCATTCCACAGGGGAAACCGCGGTCAGGGCAGGGTGGCCAGGACCTGCCCCAGGCGCTGCACCAGTTCGGCCCCGTCCTCTTCCGTGGTGGGGCGGCCCCAGGACAGGCGCACCGCGCCTCGGGCGTACTCCACCGGCACGCGCATGGCCGCCAGCACGTGGGACAGGGATTCGGTGTCCGCGTGGCAGGCCGCGCCGGCGCTGGCCCCCACGTCCAGCCCGGCCAGGCCCGAGAGGATGTCGCCCGCGCGCAGGCCCTGGAAGCAGACCATGGCGGTGTTGGGCAGGCGCGGCGCGCCCTCGCCGGCCACCAGGAACTCCCGGCCCAGGCCGCGCAGGCCCGCCAGGAGGGCCTCGCCCAGCCGGCGCTGCCGCGCCTCCTCCTGGGCGATGTCCGCCCGGGCCAGCTCCGCGGCCGCGCCCAGGCCCGCCAGGTAGGGCACGTTCTCGGTGCCCGGCCGCACCTTCTTCTCCTGGCCGCCGCCGAAGGCCAGGGCCCCCACCGGCGCGCCCTCCCGGATGTACAGCGCGCCCACGCCCTTGGGCGCGTACATCTTGTGCCCGGCCAGGGTGAGGTAGTCCACGCCCAGGGCGGGCGCGTCCACCGGGATCTTGCCGCAGGCCTGGGCCGCGTCGGTGTGCACCAGGATGCCGCGGGACCTCGCCCGGGCCGCGATCTCGGCCACCGGGTTCAGCACCCCGGTCTCGTTGTTGGCCAGCATCACCGAGATGAGCCGGGTGCGCGGGGTGCAGGCCGCCAGCACCGCGTCCGGGTCCACCCGGCCGTCCCCGGCCACCGGCAGCACCGTGACCCCCACGCCCCGCTTGGCCAGGACCCGGGCCGGCTCCAGCACCGCGGGATGCTCGGTGGCCGAGACCACCAGTTGGGACCCGGGAAGCTGGGGCAGCAGGCCCAGGAGCACGATATTGTTGGACTCGGTGGCGCAACCGGTGAAAACAATATTGCCCGGGGCGCAGTGCAACAGTCCGGCCACCCGGGCCCGGGCCTGGTCCAGTGCGGCCTTGGCCTCCAGGCCCCATTCGTGCCCGCTGCCGGGGTTGCCGAAGCGCTCGGTGAAAAAGGGAAGTATTTCCCGGGCCACTGCGGGAAGCACCGGAGTGGTGGCGTTGTAATCAAAATAGAGCCGGCGCATCATGCCTCCGATATTTCGACATTCCAGGTGGTTACGCTACCTCGTTTGCGACGGAGAAAGATAGGTTAAGAAATTCGGGCGCAATGGGACTTGAGAGTTGAACAAACTGTAGCAATGTGGCAAAACATGAAGACTCATTGTACAGACAACCGCCGTCCGCAACCCGATGGCGACAGGGGATAACATCATGTTCAACACGCCCGCCAAGATGGTCCGCGAGAACATCGCCCGGGCCAGCCGTGACCTGCTCAAGGGGGACATGGCCAGGGCCGTGAGCTTTTGCTGCGACGCCCTGAAGATCATGATCGAGTCCACCATCTTCGGCAAGGAGAAGTTCGAGGTCGAGGTGCATTTGCAGGACTTTCTCAAGGAGTTCAACCAGCACTCCGACGTGAAGGCCTACTTCGCGGCCAAGGACATCCACACCACCCCCTACGTGCGCTTCGCCCGGGGCGAGGAGCGCAAGCTCCTGGCCGCCTTCGGCGCGGTGCTCTCGGACCTGCAGCAGGCCGAGGCGCAGACCGCCGAGGGCGCCAAGCAGCGCCAGGCCGACGACATCCGCGACAGCCTGGACCAGGGCCAGCAGCTTCTGGACTCCAGGGAGATGCCCAAGGCCAAGGCCGTGCTCAAGCGCCTGGTGGAGAAGTACCCTGCCGAGGAGGGCCTCAAGACCGAGGTGGGCGGCCGGCTGCTCAAGGCCGGGCTGTACTTCGAGGCCGGCGAGATCCTGGAGCAGGCCATCTCCGAGAATCCCAAGGACAGCAAGGCCCTGGCCCTGGCCGTGCAGTCCTACAAGAGCGCCCGCGAGTTCACCAAGATGGAGATGCTCTACAAGTTCGCGCTCAAGACCTACGGCACCCATCCCAAGACCCTGCTGCACATGGCCGAGATGTACATGGACTGGAACAAGTGGGACGACGCCTACAACTGCGCCAAGCAGGCCTATGACACGGACAACTCCCTGGACAAGGCCAAGGAGATCATGGACTCTACGGCCAAGCGCATCTTCGGTTAGCAGGGCGCTGAAAATTCCGCGATGGCTGCGTTGCTCAAAACCGCCAAACCCTCACATATGACCAATATGCTTCGGCCTTGGCGTTCTTTCGCGCCTTGCCCTCGCGGCTTTTGAGCGCCCTGCCGAGCCCTTGGCCGGAGTTTTCCGATGCATGAGACCAGCCTCGGCCAGACCATCCGCGACTACCTGACCGGCGAAGAGGTCGAGAACACCTCCTACGAGGACTTCCGCCAGGCCCTGGCCCGGCTCCTGGTGGAGGAGCTGGGCTATCCCCGCGACCGCCTGCGGCCCAAGGTGGGGGTCGCCTTCCCCCTGGACGGGCAGGACTACTGCCGGGTGGCGGACCTGGTGGCCTATGCCGACGACGGCCGGCCCCTACTGCTCATCCTGTTCGGCGCGGGCCAGCCCGGGTCCTTCGACCGGGAGCTCCTGGCCGCGGCCCGGCTGCTGCCCGGCGGCCCGGCCCCCCTGGCCGCGGCCACCAACACCGAGGACGCGGTGCTGCACGCCACGGCCGACGGCCGCCGCCTGGCCACGGGCATGGCCGCCATCCCCCGCTGGGAGCGCCTGGCCGAACTGGCCGCCGCCCATCCCGCCGCGCCCCTGCCCGCGGACCGGGTGGAGCGCGAGCGCCGCATCCTCTTCACCTACAGCGAGTTCCTGGCCACGGCCTGCTGCCACACCTGCCGCCCCAAGCCGTCAGACCGTTGAAAAATCCGCGATGGCTGCGTTGCTGCGAAAACGCCAGACCCTCACGTATTAGCAATACGTTTCGGCCCTGACGTTTCCTTGCGCCTTGCCCTCGCGGTTTTTGAACGGTCCGACGGGCGCGCGACTACCCGGCAATGGCACCCCATGCCATTCTTGCCTCCCGCCCCCCTCTGGTCTACAACCCCGGGACCGCCCGGCGGGCGGCAGATGCGTTGCAAGGAGAGACGATGGCCAAGACCTTTACCGCCCCCCTCACCCGCGACCCCGAGGCCCTGGTGGCCGAGGCCAGGAAGCAGGCCCAGGCCGCGGGCGCGCACTTCGAGGGCGACGCCGCCTCGGGCCGGTTCGCGGGCCAGGGCGTGGAAGGGACCTACGCCGTGGCCGACGGCCAGGTGCGGGTCACCGTGACCAAGATGCCCATGCTGGCTCCCTGGGGGCTGGTGGAGAACCAACTGCGCAAGTTCTTCAGCTAGTTTCGTCTGGCTGGGGAGCGGACCGCGCACATCTTCGCGCTGAGGAGCAGTCGTGCAACAGACCGGATTCACCGCCCTGGAGCGGGTGCCCCGGGCCGAACTGGAGGCCCGCTGGGCGCGCTGCCGCGCCCGCATGGCCGACCTGTGCCCCGAGGCCTCGGGCCTGCTGGTCTTCTCCCGGGTGAACATCTACTGGCTCACCGGCACCCTGGCCAACGGCCTGTGCTGGCTGCCCGCCGCGGGCGAGCCCGTGCTCCTGTCCCGCAAGGGCATCGAGCGCGCGCACCTGGAGTCGGCCCTCACCCACATCCTGCCCTTCCGCAGCTATTCCCCCCTGGCCGGGATCCTGGCCGAGGCCGGCTCGCCCCTGGGCGACGCGGTGGCCGTGGAGTGCGCGGGCCTGTCCTGGATGCTGGGCCAGAAGCTGGAGCAGGCCCTGGCGCCACGCCGGCTCCTGCCCGGGGACCGCATCCTGGCCCTAGGCCGGATGGTCAAGACCCCCTGGGAGCTGGCCAAGCTGCGCGACTGCGGGGCGCGGCACCACCGCAGCCTGCACGACCTGCTGCCCCGGCGCATCCGGCCGGGCATGAACGAGCGGGAGATTTCCCTGGCCTGCTGGGAGGTGTTCTTCAGCCAGGGCCACAGCGGCCAGATGCGCATGGGCTCGTTCGGCGAGGAGATCTTCCTGGGCCACGTGTCCGCAGGCGACTCGGGCAACTACCCCAGCGTGTTCGACGGCCCCCTGGGCCTGCGCGGCGAGCATCCGGCCGTGCCCTTCATGGGCGCCGCGCAGAAGGTCTGGGAGCCGGGCCAGCCCCTGTCCTGCGACGTGGGCTTCTGCCGGGACGGCTACCAGACCGACAAGACCCAGATATACTTCGCGGGCCGGAAGGCGGACATCCCCGCGGACCTGGACCGCGCCCACCAGGCGGGCATGGCCATCCAGGCCCGGGTGGCCGAGCTGGCCGTGCCCGGGGCCCTGCCCCAGGACCTCTGGCAGGCCGCCAAGGCCATGGCCGAGGCCGAGGGCGTGGCCGCGGGCTTCATGGGCCTGGGCGGCAACCAGGTGCGCTTCATCGGGCACGGCATCGGCCTGCACATCGACGAGTTCCCGCCCCTGGCGGACAAGGTGGCGGTGCCCCTGGAGGCCGGCATGGTCCTGGCCATCGAGCCCAAGATCGGGGTGCCGGGCAAGGGCATGGTGGGGGTGGAGAACACCTTCGAGGTGGGCGCTGCCTCAGGCGCGGCGTGCATCACCGGCGACGCCTACGACATGGTCTGCGTGGGAGAGTGAGGTTTTTTTTCCGGGCTGTCCGAGAAATTCTTGACAAGGGTGCCCTGAAAGTCTAAATCAGCGCCCTGCCGCACGCGCGGGCCACTAGCTCAATGGTAGAGCAGCGGACTCTTAATCCGTTGGTTCAAGGTTCAAGTCCTTGGTGGCCCACCAGAAAAAACACGGGGTTCCGGTGAAAGCCGGGACCCCTTTTTCGTTTCCCCTCACTTTTCCCCCCATCTTCCCCTCACGGGGACACTTCTGTGGTCATTGTGCTGTAAAGACCCAGGCCCCGGCACCGTAGGGCGGCAGGTTCGCGGCCCAGGTGGCGGCGTCCTCGCGCAGCGGCGGGGGCGCGTCGCCCACGGCCCGGGGCGTCAGGCCGGGCAGGGCGCAGCGCACCGCCAGCCGGGCGGGGACCGCGCGGGGGTTGGCGAAGGCCAGCACCAGTTGCCCGTCCGCGTCCACGGCGCGGAAGGGGATGCCGGTTCGCACGTCCAGGGCCGCCGGGGTGTCGCGGCCGGCCAGCAGGAGCGGCCCCACCTGGGCCAGTTCGGCGTTGAGCGCGCCCACGCCGTCCCACAGCGGGCTTTCGGGCAGGTACCAGTGGGCGCGGGCCGGGTTGCCGGGCATGCCCGCGGCCAGGGGCTCGAACGTGGCGTAGGCATAGTACATGACGCCCGCGGCCCCGGCGGCCAGGGCCGCGTAGGCCTGCGCCCGCACCTGGTCCAGGGTGGGGGCGAAGCCCTTCCAGCGCTCGGTGTCCGCGGTGAAGAGCTGGGGCACGGCAATGACCGCGGCCAGCGGGTCCCCGGCCAGGTGCACCTTCCGGCAGATGCGCACCGACTCCGCCACCAGGCCCAGGTCGCTCTGCGGCCCGTCCACCGGGTAGATGTCCGAGAGCACCAGGTCCGCGAACCGGTACGGCCCGAACCCGGCGCACCCGTTGTCCGCCGCGGCCAGCACCGGCCGCAGCGGGTCCGCGGCCTTGAGCCGGAGATAGGCTCCTGCGGCCTGGGGCGCGCTGGACGCGGTGGGCTCGTCCCAGGCGTACCAGCCCAGGGCGTTGGGCTCGGCCCGCTGCGCAGCCAGGTCCGGGAGGCCGTCCCGGCCCAGCTCCGACACCACCAGCAGCCCGTGCCGCGCCGCGGCCCGATGGAACTCCGGCGAGGCCGGGACCCAGGAGTGGTGCACGGTGTTGAAGCCCCGCGCGGCCAGGGAGGCGAGCATGGCCTCCCGGTCCGGCGCCGGGGCGGCATGGGCTGCGGCGGGTTCGGCCCGGAGCTGGGCCAGCACCGGGTCCGAGGCGTGGAAGATGCCGATGGGGAAGAAGGGCGCGCCCGCCCGGCGCAGCATGCCCCCCTCCAGCACCGCCGGGACCGGCAGGGGCGGCGCGGCGCGCAGGGACCACAGCCACAGGCCCTCGCCCTGGTCCGCCTGGGCGGTGATGCGGTAGTCGCCGGCCGGCAGGGGGGGCAGGGGCAGGTCCACCCGCCCCCGGCCCAGCACCTCCACCTCGGCCGCGGTGGACGGGCCCAGGAAGCCGTCCGGCTCCACCTGGAGGAAAAAGGTGCGGGGCCGGCCGCTGCTCTCCAGTTCCAGGACCACGGCCTGGCTGGGGGCGTCGGCCGGCAGGGTCCGGCTGCCCGGAGAAACCAGCCGCGCGTCCTGGGCCGGGGAGGGCAGGGGGGCCAGGTCCAGGCCGGACAGCTCCAGGCCCGCGCCCTGGGGTATCTCGCCGATGACCGCCAGTTGCAGCACCGGGGCGGCATCCTCGGGCAGGCCGGACAGGTCGAAATCCAGCGCGATGTCGTGGGGCCGGCCGTCGGCCGCCAGCTCCAGGGCGTGGCGCACCGCGGGCGCATCCCAGCCCGGCCCGGCCGAGAGCCAGGCCGCCAGGGGCAGGCCCGGGCCGACGGTCCGGTAGGTGAAGCGCAGCCGCGCCCGTCCCCGGGCCTCGGCCAGTTCCGGCGCGGGCCGGTGCAGGGTGAACACCGCGAACCCGGGCTGGGCCGCGTGCAGGTGGATGGTCCGTCCTCCTGCCCCGGATTCGGCCGCCACCCGGCCCGGGCCGCGCAGGTCCAGGCCCTGCCAGGAGCCGGGCGCGCAGGCCGCCAGGCACAGGGCCAGCGCGGCCAGGGGCAGGAGCGCGGACAGGGCAGGGGAGGAGGGGCGGGTCACGGGTGGGGCGGTCCACGGGTTGGGGGTTGGTCCGGGTGCGGCGAGGATACCCTGCCGGGCAGGCCGCAGCAAGGCCGGAGGCGCTTGTCCGCGCCGCCGGACCGGGATAGGGTCCGGCCATGCGTCGTGTCCCCCGTGTTCTGCCCTGCCTGGCCCTGGCCGGCGTGCTCCTGTGCTCGGCGGCCCGAGCCGGGGAGGTGGAGCTCGTGGCCCGGCGCGCCGCGCAGCCGCCCGCCATCGACGGCCGGCCCGGCGAGGCGGCCTGGGGCGAGGCGGCCTGGAGCACGGGCTTCATGGACCTGGTGCACGGCGGCGCGCCCTGGCTCGCCACCGCCGCGGCCCTGCTCTGGGACGACCGCGCCCTGTACCTGGCCGTGCGCTGCGTGGAGCCGGACGTGAACGCCACCCTGGCGAACCGCGACGACCCGCTCTACCGGGAGAACGACGTGGAGTTCTTCCTGGCCGGGGCCGACGCCTACTGGGAGGTGGAGGCCAACGCCCGGGGCGCGGTGTACGACGTGTTCTGGGTGTGGACCGACCGCCTGGGCCCGGGCCGGCGCTACGGCCCTCCGGACTGGGACCCGGCCGGCCGGCGGGTGCTGCGCCTCTCCGGCATCGGGGACCACGTGCATCCCCGGGGCGAGCGGGTGGGGTTCATCGATGCGGACCTGTCGGGCCTGGTCGCGGCCGCGGCCGTTGACGGGACCCTGAACGACCCCGGCGACCGGGACCGGGGCTGGTCCCTGGAACTGGCCATCCCCTGGGCCGGGCTGGCTCCCCTGGCCGACGGCCGCGCACTGCCGCCCCGGCCGGGCGACGCGTGGGCCGCCAACCTGTTCCGGTTCGAGTTCAGGGACGCCGCGGGCCGGCCCCTGCCCCTCCTGCGGCCCGCGGCCTGGGCCCTGTCCCCGCACGGTGCGTTCGACGCCCACATGCCGGAGCGCTTCGCCCGGCTGCGCTTCGCAAAGTAGGGCGGCTCAGCCGATCGCGGCCAAAAGCCAGTTGGCGAAGTGGCGTTTCGGGTGGGGTGCAGACAGTGCCTCAGGTCGAGAATCCTCACGATTTCAGAACGCTGGCGGCTCGTCAAGCCGGTATCGGAAAATTGAATATGCGCCCGCAGGGCCGGAAACGGGAAAACCCTGCTGCGAATAGTGGAAAGTTCCCGCATTTCTTGACAAGATGATTGAGCAATCGCGTCGGCTGGGATATAGTGCCTCGAACGCCGCAAGCGCGGGACAGGAGACTTCCGGTCCGGAGGGCCGGAGGACGCAGGAACGCCCAGCAGGAGAGCCCCCCGGGAGTCAGCCCATCGGGAGTCAGCATGGAAGAGCAGCAGGAGCACCGGGAATTCTACGTGGACACCTTCGTGGCCCGGCAGCCGGTTTTCGACGCCGTGGGCAACGTCTGGGGCTACGAGATTCTCTACCGGGACGGGGTGGAGGCGGTTTCGGCCGAGTTCCCGGACCCCGGCTCGGCCACCTTGGCGGTCACCGCCGGCATCTGCCTGTGCCGCGAGCACGACCTCAAGGTGGGCAAGAAGATCCTCATCAATTTCGACGAGAAGACCATCCTGGACGGCGTCCCCCTGGCCTTGCCCGCGGCCAACACCGTGATCCAGATTCCCGAGTCGGCCAAGGTCGGCGGCAAGCTGCTGGAGACCCTCAAGTCCCTCAAGGTCGAGGGCTACGCCCTGGCCCTGGACGACTTCGCGGCCCGGCCCGAGGCCGAGGCCCTGCTCAAGCTGGCCGACGTGGTCATCTTCGACCTCCTGAACCAGGACCTGGGCTCGCTCCAGGCGCGGGTCAAGGCCGCCCGCTCCCCCAGCCGGCTCCTGGTGGCCAAGCGGGTGGAGGACTCGGCCGCCTTCGACCGGGCCCGGGCCATGGGCTTCACCCATTTCCAGGGCTTCTTCTTCCAGCGGCCCAAGGTCATCCCCGGCCGCAAGCTGAGCTCCACCGAGGCCGCCCGGTTCCGGCTCCTGGAATTCACCCAGCAGGACGAGCCGGACTTCCGCAGCCTGGCCGAGGCCATCAAGACCGACGTGTCCATCAGCTACCGGCTGCTCACCTACCTGAACAGCCCGCTGTTCACCTTCCACATCAACATCCAGTCCATCGAGCAGGCCATCATCCTGCTGGGCTGGCGGCAGGTGCGCAACTGGCTGCGGGTCATCATCTTCTCCGACCTCTCGCCCGAGGGGAGGAGCACCGAACTGCCCTTCCTCTGCGTGCAGCGCGGCCGGTTCTTCGAATCCGTGGCCAAGCAGGCCGGGGCCAAGAGCAACGATCGCGAGACCCTCTTCATGCTGGGCCTGTTCTCCCTGCTCGAGCCCCTGCTCAAGATGCCCATGGCCGAGATCCTCACCAACCTGCCCCTGGAGTCCGAGCTCAAGGAGGCCCTGCTGGGCGGGGTCAACCGCTACAGTCCCTGGCTGGCGCTGGCCCAGGCCTTCGAGGCCGGGGACTGGGAGGCGGTGGACGGGACCATCGCCACCCTGGGCCTGGACAAGGTGGTGGTGGCCCGCAGCTATTCCGAGTCCCTGGACTGGGCCAACCGCTTCTTCGACCAGGGGGCCGTGGCCAAGGCCGGCTGAGCCCTCTGCTGCGCTCTTCCCTCTCCTGCCCCCCTGCCCAGGGGGGCGTCCCGCCGTTGCCCCTGGTTGTCCGGGGCCTACCCCTCGGCTAGAGTGCAGGATCCGCATTGTATCGGGTCGGGGCAGGTCCGGGAGCGCGCCCCGCAGTGCGTTGCAAAGCTAAACATTGTTGTAATTTTCTCTAGACTCGCAGGTGCATTGTTGTGCGGCTTTTTTTCTGGGGTGTTGTAAAGAGTCTGGAATGCGCGTATACTCCGGCATAATCCATGGGGTTTCTGGGGCAGGGCGGCGTCCCCGGGCCCGAGCAGGCGCGGGCCCGCGGTACGCAACCCGTTGACAGCTTAGGGTTCCCATGGTGTACACTTGATGTAATGCGATGCTCATGTAGTACACCCTCGGCCATTGGATAGGTTGCTGTGCTGATGCTTTGCTCCTCCCCCAGCGCCCGCGTGCAGTGCCGCGCACATACCGTCGGAGCGCTGGGCGTTTTGTCCCGCGACCGGGCCGGGTGGCGGGCATGAAACAGCAGTCCCCGGCCGCGTTTCGCGCGGCGGTCCTGGCCCTGTGCGCCTGCCTGCTCCTGGCCGCCTGCGGAGGCGGCCTGCGTTACGTGCGCAGCTTGGGCGGCCGCCAGGTGCGCATCAGTGTGGTCAACACCGAGCGCGCCAACCTGAACAATCCCGTGGCCCTGGATTTCCTGCTGGTGTTCACCGAGAAGACCGAGACCGAGGCGGGCAAGCTCACCGCCCGGCAGTGGTTCGAGAAGAAGTCGCAGTTCAAGCGCGACCACATCGTGAACGAGGACTACCTGCTCTTCGAGTACGAGTTCGTGCCCGGCGACCCGGTGCCGGTGATCGAGATTCCCTACACCGTGTCCGGCCGCTCCCTCCTGGTCTACGCCGACTACTACACCCCGGGCGAGCACCGGGTGCGCCTGAACCCCCAGAAGGACGCCACCATCACCCTCAATGAGCGCGGGTTCACCCTCGCGGTTACGGGAGAATAGCATGTCCCAGGCCAAAAGAGCGTTCCGGCCGCTGCGGTCGGCGCGACCGGTGCAATGGGGGCGGCCGTGAGGCGGGCCAGCGAACTCCCGGCGGCCATCCAGTGGCACGAGGGCATGCTGCTGGCCCCGCCGCACTTCCAGCAGTTCGCCACCCGCATCGAGGAACTGGCCCACTACCACTATCTTTCCATCTCCCCCTACCATTTCGGCATCCGCACCCTGCGCATCGACGAGACCCTGCTCCTGGCCGGCATCTTCCGGGTGCTGGAGCTGGAGGCCGTGCTGCCCGACGGGCTGGTGGTGAGCCACCGCCAGGGCGAGGCCGAACTGGAGATCGCCCTGGAGCCCCTGGCCGAGCAGCTCTCGGGCAGCGAGATCCTGGTCCGCCTGGCCGTGCCGGTGCGCAAGCTGGGCGCGGCCCAGGTCAAGGGCGACCTGGCCCGCTACAGCGGCGTGCCCGGCGAGCCGGTGGCGGACGAGAACACCGGCGAGGGCGAGGTGGACATCCCCCGCCTGGCCCCGCGGCTCTCCCTCATCGCGGCCAACGACCCGCCCCAGAAGTACGTGACCCTGCCCCTGGCCGGGGTCACCTACGTGAACGAGGCCTTCAAGACCACGGACTACATCCCCCCGGCCCTGGAGACCCCCAAGGGCTCCCCGCTGTTCGCCCTCTGCGCCTCGGTGGCCGAGCGCTGCCGGGAGAAGGCCCTGTTCCTGGCCGGCAAGGTGGACTCGGGCGCGGCCCTGTCCGGCCCCATGGTGCTGGAGACCCGCATGCAGGTGGCCTCCCTGGCCGCGGGCCTGCCCCCTCTGGAAGCCTTGCTGGCCACGGGCAAGGCCCATCCCTTTCCGCTCTACCTGGCCCTGTGCGGCCTGGCCGGGCACCTGGCCGGGCTGTCCGCGGGCCTGGTGCCCCCGGCCTTCGACCCCTACGACCACGAGGACCTGCGCGGGGCCTTCGCCGCGCTCAAGGACTTCGCCTTCCGGGCCATCGACGAGGGCGTCATCGAGGCCTACACCCCAGTCACCTTCGACGTGGAGAACGGGGTGTTCAGCCTGGTGCTGCGCGAGGAGTGGCTGGGCGCGCGCCTGGCCGTGGGCGTCAAGGTGCGGCGCGGGGTGCACGAGCGCGACACCGCGGCCTGGATGGAGGAGGCGGTCATCGGGTCGGAGCCGGCCATGGCCTCGCTCCTGGACCGCCGGGTGCTGGGCGCGCCGCGCAAGCGGGTGGAGGCCGAGCGGGACATCGTGCCCCCGCGCGGGGTGCTGCTCTACGTGGTGGAGCCGGACCCGCAGCACGTGCAGCCCGGCGAGCGGCTCATGATCCAGAACACCGTGGACGCGGCCG
>DKEU01000096.1:0-7173 GCA_002452635.1 Desulfovibrionaceae bacterium UBA6814
TGGACACCTGCATCACCATCCGCAGCCTGTGGGTGCGCGACGGGCTGGTCACCTGGCAGGCGGGCGCGGGCATCGTGTTCGACTCGGACCCGGACAAGGAATGGCAGGAATGCCAGAACAAGGCCAAGGCGCTCATGAAGGCCCTCATGGGCAAGGGAGGCGGCGATGTTCTTGCTCATTGACAACTTCGACTCGTTCACCTTCAACCTGGTGCAGGCCTTCCAGGGCCTGGGCCGGGACCCGGAGGTCCTGCGCAACGACCGGCCCGAGCTCCTGGACCTGGCCGGCTCGGGCACGCTCTCCATGGTCTGCCTCTCCCCGGGCCCCAGCCGGCCGGAAAACGCGGGCTACTGCCTGGAGTTCCTGGCCCGGCTGCCCCACAGCGTGCCGGTGCTGGGCGTGTGCCTGGGCCACCAGACCCTGGGGCACTTCGCCGGGGCCAAGGTGGAGGTGGCCGACCGCATCATGCACGGCAAGACGTCCATGATCTCCCACCAGGGGACCGGACTCTTCACCGGCCTGCCCAATCCCTTCGAGGTGGGGCGCTACCATTCGCTCCTGGTCAAGGCGGACGAGGCCCCGGAGGAGGCCAGGAAGCTCCTTCAGGTCACCGCCCGCACCGACCAGGGCGAGGTCATGGGCCTCAAGTACGCGGACCGGCCCTGGGCCGGGGTGCAGTTCCACCCGGAATCCGTGCTCACCCCCCTGGGACCCCAGCTTCTTGCCAATTTTGTGAACGGCGTGCTCTAAGGAGGAACGAATGCAGCCCATGCACATGGCCGACGTGCTCGAACTGTTGGCGTACCACAAAGACCTGCCCGAGGACATGGCGGCCGAGGCCTTCGGCCGGCTCATGGACGGGACCATGACCCCGGCCCAGGCCGGCAGCTTCCTCATGGGGCTCAAGACCAAGGGCGAGACCGCGAACGAATTGGCCGCGGCGGTCAAGGCGGCCCTGGCCCACGCCCGGCTGGTGCCGGGCCTGTCCGGCGCGCGCATCGACACCTGCGGCACGGGCGGGGACAAGTCCTGCTCCTTCAACTGCTCTACGGCCGTGGCCCTGGTGCTGGCGGGCATGGGCTACCAGGTGGTGAAGCACGGCAACCGCGCCATCACCAGCACCTGCGGCAGCGCCGACGCCCTGGAGGCCATGGGCCTGCCCCTGGTCACCGAGCCCGAGGACGTGGCCGGCCAGTTGGCCAGGCGCAAGTTCGTGTTCCTGTTCGCGCCCAGCTACCACCCGGCCTTCCGGCACATCATGCCCATCCGCAAGGAGATCGGGTGCCGCACCCTGTTCAACCTGCTGGGGCCGCTGCTCAACCCGGCCCGGCCCACCCACCAGATTCTCGGGGTGTCCATCCCCCACTTCCTGAACCGCATGGCCAAGGTGCTGGCCCTCACCGGGGTGCAGCAGGCCGCGGTGGTGCACGGCGCGGGCGGGCTGGACGAGCTGACCCCCTTCGGCCTCAACAAGGTCGTGTGGATGCGCGAGGGCTGGCTGCGCGAGGATGTCCTGGACCCGGCCGACCTGGGCTTCGGCGCGGGCAGCGCCGAGGCCGTGGCCGTGACCACCAGGGACGAGGCCGTGGACGTGCTGCGCCAGGTGCTGGCCGGCAAGGGGCCCCAGGCCATGGCGGACATGGTGGTCCTGAACGTGGCCGCGGCCCTGCACCTGCTGGAGGACCGGCTGTCCCTCAGGGACGCGGTGGGCCGCGCCCGCGAGGCCCTGGCCGCGGGCGTGGGGGAGAAGCCCCTCAATGCCTGACATGCTCGGCAAGTTCGCGGCGGCAAAGGCTGCCGAGATCGCGGACCTCAAGGCCCGGGAACGGGAGGGCCGCCTGCCCCCGGTCTGGACCGGGGAGCGGCCGTCCTTTGTCTCGGCCTTGGAGAACCGCGCCCCCCTGGCGGTCATTGCCGAGTACAAGCGGGCCTCGCCCTCCAAGGGCGTGATCTGCCTGGAGTTGTCCGCGGCGGACGTGGCGGCCCAGTATGCAACGGCCGGGGCCGCGGCCCTGTCCGTGCTCACCGAGGAGCAGTACTTCCAGGGGTCGCTGGCCTACCTGGACCAGGCCAGGTCCGCCGCGCCCGGGATGCCGCTGCTGCGCAAGGACTTCCTGCTGGACCCGGTGCAGGTGCGGGCCACGGCCGCCACCCCGGCCTCGGCCCTGCTGCTCATCGCCCGCATGGTGGACGAGGACCGGCTCGCCGAGATGCTGGACCAGGCCGGGGCCCTGGGCCTGGCCGCGGTGGTGGAGGTGTTCGACGAGGCGGACCTGAAGAAGGCCCGGGCCGCGGGCGCGGGCATCATCCAGGTGAACAACCGGGACCTGGACACGCTCACGGTGGACCTGGCCGTGTCCCGCCGCCTGGTGCTGCGCAAGCGCGAGAGCGAGCACTGGATCAGCGCCAGCGGCCTGGACCGGGGCGCGCAGCTCAAGGAGCTGGCATCCCTGGGCTTCGACGCGGCCCTGGTGGGCACCAGCCTCATGGCCGGCGGCCGGCCGGGGCAGGCCCTGGCCACCCTGCTCTCCGAGGCGGTGGACGACTAGGGCAGGCCGTTGAAAAATCCCCGATGGCTGCGGGTCGGACTGTGCTTTTCGCCCCCAGGGCAGGGACATGGCCCATGCCGGGCCGCCACGCGGTTGCACCATCCGCAGCCGGGGCCGTTTTTGCGTGATGGCCGACAACGCACTGAAGGCACTGGAAGTTAGATAATTTCTAGCTTTTCTTTAGCCACGGTTTTGCACGATGCCGGCACGATATTCCGGCTGCGGCGCGCTGTGTGTTTAAAACACGGGAGAGGGACATGGACCGGAAAAAGCTCCTGGTGAAGGTCTGCGGCATGACCCGGCAGCAGGACGCCGACGCCGGCATGGAGTTGGGCGCGGACCTGCTGGGCTTCATCTTCCACGAGCCCAGCCCGCGCAACGTGACCCCGGAGCAGGCTGCGGCCATCGCCACCCGCGGCGTGCTGCGCGTGGGCGTGTTCGTGCGCCAGAGCCCGGACGAGGTGCGGCAGATCATGGCAACCGCCCGTCTGGACCTGGCCCAGTTGGCCGGCAACCAGGACCCGGACTTCTGCCGGGCCGTGGGGCCGGAACAGGTGGTCCGGGTGTTCTTCCCCGAGCGCCACGCCAGCATCGCCAACCTGGAGGCCGAGCTGCTGCGCTTCGCCGGCTGCATGCGCTACGCCCTGCTCGATGCCGGCTCCAGCGGCGGCGGCACCGGCCGCTCCCTGCCCTTCGCCAGCCTGGCCGACATCCAGCCCCCGGCCCCCTGGCTCCTGGCCGGCGGCCTCTCCGCCGCCAACCTGGCCGAGGCGCTCAGCCAGTGCTCCCCGGCCGGGGTGGACATCAACTCCGGCGTGGAGAGCGCCCCCGGCCTGAAGGACCGCGCCAAGCTGGAGGCCGCGTTCGCGGCCGTCGCGTCCTTCCGCTAGTGCAGTTTCCCCTTGAAACAAGGCGCGAAGCTGAAATAATATTCTATTATTTCAGCAAACTGCATAGGAGCATCTAAACTTCTTCAAAGTTAAGATGCTCTAAGCCCACTCATTCGCCCCGGGCCTGGGCCAGGAACGCGGCCGTGGGCTCCACCTGGGCGTAGACCATGCCCAGGGCGGCCAGGAACGCGGCGTGCACCTGGGCCGCGGGCACCTTCTCCCCCGAGAACTCCAGGCCCCGCGCCGCGCAGGCGTCGGAGAGCACGGTGACGCCGTAGCCCAGGTCCGCGGCCGCGCGCACCGTGGCGTCCACGCACATGAGGGTCATCATGCCCGCCACCACCAGGCGCTGCACGCCCAGGGCCTGCAATTTGGCCTGGAGGTCCGTCTCCCGGAAGCTGTTGGGGAAGTGCTTGCGCACCACCGCCTCGCCCGGCGCGGGCGCGACCAGGGGGTGGATATCCGCGCCCGGGGTGCCGGGCAGGAAGAAGGTGGAGCCCGGCCGCACGGACTCGTGCCGCACGTGCACCACGGCCAGGCCGCGCTCCCGGAACAGGTCCAGGGCCGCCCGCGCCTGCCCGGCCGCGGCCTCGCTCCCCTCCAGCTCGAACGCGCCGCCCGGGAAATAGTCGTTCTGGATGTCGATGATGAGCAGGGCGGTGTGGGTCAGGTCCATGGGCTTCGCCTCCGGGTTCGGGGTTGCCGGGCCGGCGGCCCGGGCAGGGATGATGGGCAGGGCCGCCGCCAGGACGGCCGCGGCCAGGGCCGCGACCTGCAAGAATTTTCGGATCATGTCCGCCTCCCGGGTGTCAGGGGTTTCCCGGCAGGCAGCGCCCGCCGGCCGTACGCCCCCAGGACTACCCGAGCACGGCCCGGGCCGGGAGTGGCGGGATTGACAAATTCCAGGCGAAAACCGACATGAAGGCATGTCCGAAACACCCCGCCCCGCCCCCTCCCCGCAGCCCATCCGGATAGCCGTGCTGGCCCTGGAGGGCTGCGTGGCCTCCAGCGTGGCCGGGCCCCTGGACGTGTTCGCCGCGGCCAACCGGGTGAGCCGCGACCTGGGCCAGGGCGAGCCCTTCGCCGCCCGCATCGTGCGCCTGGAGCCGGGCGCGGTGCGCAGCTTCCACGGCCTGCCCGTGGCCCCGCAGCAGGTGGCCCGGCCGGGCGAGCGCTTCGACCTGGTGCTGGTGCCCGCGGTGTTCGACAACCTGGCGGGGGTGGTGGGAGAGCGGGAGGCCGCGGCCTGGCTCGCGGCGCAGCACGCGGCCGGCGCGCGGGTGGCCGGGGTGTGCGCGGGAGCGTTCCTGCTGGCCGAGGCCGGGCTGCTGGACGAGCGGGAGGCCACCACCCACTGGGCTTTGGCCGGTGAGTTCAGCCGGCGCTACCCCCGGGTGGCGCTCAAGCCCGAGCTGCTCCTGGTGGACACCGGCGACGTGCTCACCGCGGGCGGGGTCACCGCGTACCTGGACCTGTGCCTGCACCTGGTGGCCCGGCTGGCCAGCCCGGAGCTGGCCGCGCTCTGCGCCAAGGTCCTGCTGGTGGAGCCCGGCCGCCGCTTCCAGGCCCCCTTTGCCCTGCACACCGCGCCGCGAGGCCACGGCGACGCGGCCATCCTCAAGGCCCAAGACTGGCTGGAAGCCCACCTGGCCGGCCCCATCCGGATCGCGGACGCGGCCAAGACCGCCAGCCTGGGCGAGCGCACCCTGCTCCGCCGCTTCCGCAAGGCCACGGGCGACACCCCCCTGGACTATGTCCAGCGCCTGCGCATCGAATCCGCCAAACGCCTCCTCGAAACCACCCCCCGCACCGTAGACGACATCGCCGCCGTCGTCGGCTACGCCGACCCCACGTCGTTCAGACGGCTCTTCAAGGCCAGGACCGGGCTAACGCCGGACGGGTATCGAAGGAGATTTACGGCTGTGTGAAGTGTTGAGGCTCTTCTAACGCATTAACAAGAGCATAAAACAACATTACGTATGAGATAGCCAAGAGATACGTCGCCCAGTAATACTAAATTAAAGTCGTGTTAATCGATTATAATACTTTTAATATGGCTTTGATAGCAACGAAAGGCACGAATTGAAAAAATCTTTTCTTTCAACACGGCCAGTATATTTACTTATTTCGTCTTTTTTGTCTAAATCGTAATTCATCTCTTCATGATAGTTTAATATAAACCATTTTTCATATAAAACAAACAATGGCGCTTGTTCATTTGTAATTGCTTCATACTTTTGACAAGCATCGTACATTAAAATTTCTGTATATTTTTCTTTAAGTTCTAAGAATTCTTTAGCATCGGAATCTGCATGTTTTAAAAAATTAGCAGGCTTCTTTAGTTGACTAATTGCGTCTTTTCTTCCATGCTCTGCAAGAATTGTACATAAATTTTCAAATGTTGATTTCGCAATATTGTGAATCTTCCCTACATCCATCAATATCTGGAAAGATGCACAAGTTAATGTATGTATTGATAGCACATCTCCATAATGAAAATACAAACGAATCGCCGTTTCTAATTGACGCCGAGCCGCATCAATCTTGCTGACATTTATTATTTTTTCGCGCATTTTATAACCTCACTTTTTATAGCCAATAGCATATTATTTGGGGCTACACAATCAACAACCAACCCGTTAACAACGCACTCACCAGCTTATTATGCTGATATAATTGTTTGCTTCACAATTTTTCCTTTAAAAAATTTGTCTTGACAACTTTACCAATCGCCCATATACCATATTCCCATGCTCAACAAGAACTCCCCCATTCCCCTGTACCACCAGTTGGCCGAGCTGATTGCCGCGGACATCCGGGCGGGCGTGTATGCCGAGGGGGACAGGATTCCCTCGGAGCACCAGCTGGTGGCGCAGTACGGGATCGGGCGGCCCACCGTGCGGCAGGCGCTGGAGACGCTGGTGCGGCGGGGGGTCCTGTCCCGCCGCCGCGGGTCCGGGACCTTCGTGGCCCCGCAGCCCGAGGCGGTGGACCTGTTCTCCCTGGCCGGCACCATGGTCTCCTTCACCGGGGCCGGGCTCTCGCCCACCGTGACCATCCTCGACGCCCCGGCCCGCCGCGACGTGGCCGCGGACCCGGCCAACCCCTTCGCGGGCGGGCAGGCCATCGTGCTCTCCCGGCTCTCCCGGGTGGAGGACAGCCCGGTGCTGGTGGAGGACATCTATCTCCACCCCACGCTCTTCGCCGGCCTGGAGTCCATGGACCTCAGCGGCCAGTCCCTGTCCCGCACCGTGGCCGAGCGCTTCCACCTGACCCTGTCCGGCGGCGAGCAGCAGTTCCGCATCGACTTCCCGGACGACCGCCTCTCCCGCCTCCTGGCCCTGCCCCGCACCGCGCCCATCCTGGTGGTAAACCGCACCCTGCACTTCCCCGAAGCGCCCCGCGCCATCTTCTCCACCCTGTTCTGCCGCACGGACCGCTTCGTCTTCACCCAGCAACTCGGAGCCCTGAACCATGCCTAAGCCCCACATATCCAAGCCGGGTTACTACGGGGAACTCGGCGGGTGCTACATCCCCGAGATTCTCCACGCCACCTTCGAGGAACTGAAAGGCCACTACGCCGCGGCCAAGGCCGACCCGGCCTTCTGGGCCGAGTACGTGGACCTCATGGCCACCTATTCCTGCCGGCCCACGCCCCTGACCTTCTGCGCGAACCTGACCCGGCACTTCGGCGGCGCGCGCATCTACGTGAAGCGCGAGGACCTGAACCACAC
>DKEU01000096.1:7180-9546 GCA_002452635.1 Desulfovibrionaceae bacterium UBA6814
CTGCTCGTGCAGCGCATGGGCAAGACCCGGGTCATCGCCGAGACCGGCGCGGGCCAGCACGGGGTGGCCACCGCCACCATGGCCGCCAAGTTCGGGCTCGCCTGCACCATCTACATGGGCGAGGTGGACGTGGAGCGGCAGCGGCCCAACGTGTTCTGGATGGAGCGCCTGGGCGCCACCGTGGTGCCGGTCACCGACGGCACCCGCACCCTCAAGGACGCCATGAACGCCGCCCTGCGCGACTGGGCCGCCAACATGGACGACACCCACTACGTGCTGGGCACGGCCAGCGGGCCGCACCCCTTCCCGGAGATGGTGGCCTGGCTGCAGTCCATCATCGGCACCGAGGCGCGGGAGCAGATCACCGCCCGCGAGGGCAAGCTGCCCGCCCGGGTGTACGCCTGCGTGGGCGGCGGCTCCAACGCCATGGGCATCTTCTCGGGCTTCTTCTCGGACCCGGTGGAGCTGGTCGGGGTCGAGGCCGGGGGCAAGGGCATCGCCACCGGCATGCACGCCTCCCGCCTGGCCGAGGGCGTGGACGCCACCCTGGGCGTGGCGCAGGGGTACAAGACCTATTTTCTCCAGGATGCCGACGGCCAGATGCGCGACACCCACAGCGTGGCCGCGGGCCTGGACTACGTGGGCGTGTCCCCCATCCTGGCCCACCTGCGCGACACCGGCCGGGTGCGCTTCGCCTCGGCCACCGACGCCGAGGTCATCGCCGCGCTGGAGCTGACCATGCGCCAGGAGGGCATCATCCCGGCCCTGGAGTCGGCCCACGCCTTCGTGCAGGCCTTCAAGGAGGCCCCCTCCCTGCCCCGAGACGCCAGCATCGTCATCAACCAGTCCGGCCGCGGGGACAAGGACATCTTCACCGTGGCCGACGCCTTCGACGACCCGGCCTGGAAACTCTTCATCGCCCAGAAGGCGGAGAAATACCGTGCTTAGCTCCCACATCCGCTCCCGGCTGCAGGACCGCGACATCCTGCTCATGACCCACATCGTGCTCGGCTACCCCAGCTTCGCCGACTCCCTGCGCCTCATCCAGGCCATGGTGGAGGCCGGGGTGGACCTCATGGAGCTGCAGATCCCCTTTTCCGAGCCCATCGCCGACGGCCCGGTGATCCTCAAGACCAACCAGGCCGCCCTGGAGCGCGGGGCCACCGTGGCCCAGTGCTTCGACATCGCCCGCCAGGCCGCGGCCCGGTTCCCCATCCCCTTCCTGTTCATGAGCTACTACAACATCCTGTTCAAGTACGGCCCGGACCGCTTCGCCGCGGACACCGCGGCCGCGGGCCTCACCGGGGCCATCGTGCCGGACATCCCCCTGGAGGAGGGCGGCGAGTACCTGGCCGCCATGCGCGCCCACGCCCTGGACCCCATCTTCATCTTCGCGCCCAACACCACGGACGAGCGCATGCGCACCCTGGCCTCCCACGCCAGCGGCTTCGTGTACTGCGTGGCGCGCAAGGGCGTCACCGGCCAGCAGACCGACTTCTCCGCAGACCTTGACGCCTACCTGGCCCGCTGCCGCGCGGCCACGGACCTGCCCCTGGCCCTGGGCTTCGGGGTCAAGGACAAGGCCGACGTGGACTTCCTGAGGGGCAAGGCGGACATCGCGGTCATCGGCTCCCAAACCCTGCGGGTGCTGGACGAGCAGGGCATCCCGGCCGTGGGTGACTTCATCCGCTCCCTGCGCTAGCCTCGGGGCATGTCCGACTACTTTGCGGAAAAAGCCCAGACCTGGGACGCCCAGCCCATGCGCGAGGCCATGGGCGCGGCCTTTGTGGCCGAGCTGGAGAGCCTGGCCCCCTTCGGGCCGGACACCGACGCCCTGGAGTTCGGCGCGGGCACCGGCCTGGTGGGCCTGCGCCTGGCCCCACGCCTGCGCTCCCTGGCCCTGCTCGACACCTCGCCGGCCATGCTGGCCAAGCTGCGGGAGAAACTCGCCCCGCTGGGTCTGCCCAACGTCAGCGTCCACCACCTGGACCTGACCACCGCCCCCTGGACCGGCCCGCCCCCTCGCCTGCTCTACGCGCTCATGGCCCTGCACCACGTGCCCGCGCCCCCCAAGGCCATACGGGCGTTCCACGCCGCGCTCGCGCCCGGCGGCCACGCCGTGGTGGCGGACCTGCTGCCCGAGGACGGCTCGTTCCACGGGGCCGAGCCCGCATACCACAACGGCTTCGACCCGGACATCCTGCTCGCCTGGTTCCGGGAAGCCGGCTTCACGGACCTCACGGCCCACACCTTCCACACCCTGCACAAGCCCGGCCCGGACGGCGTCATGCGCGACTACGGCCTGTTCGTGCTGGCCGGACGGAAGGCATAGGCGCAAGAAATGAAGACGGGCGATTCGTGAATTG
>DKEU01000054.1:0-1590 GCA_002452635.1 Desulfovibrionaceae bacterium UBA6814
TCCTGGTCACGAAGCTGCCCTTGCGAGGCACGCTCACCACCAGGTTTTCCCCCTCCAGCTTGCGGAAGGCCTCGCGCAGGGGCGGCCGGCTGACCCCCAGCCGGGCGGAGAGGTCGATCTCGTTGAGCCGGCTGCCCGGGGCCAGCACCCCGGCGATGATCTCGGCGCGGATGCGGTTGGTGACGGTTTCTGTAACGCCTTGGATTTCCATTCAGAACCTCGTGCCGGCGCGTGAGGATTCGGCGTGCCGCCGGCGCAGCCCGGGCTGCTGGCGGGTGGCGGTGCAGTTCGCGCCCTGCCCCTGATCGAGTGTCATCACAAATATCATTCGTACGTTCATGTCAAGCAAAAAGGCCCTGCCGCCAGATGAGCCGGGGGGGGACGGCGGGGGGCGGCAGGGCCGGAGAACGCGTGGGGCCGGGGGAGTTCCCCCGGCCCCTCGGCGCATCAGTTCATGAAGCTCGGCAGCCATAGGGTGATCTGCGGGAACAGCAGGACCAGGACCGGGCAGAACACCGACACCGTGGCAAAGGGAATGCACCCCCGGTACATGTCCCCGATGGTGACCTCGGGCGGGGTGATGGTCTTCAGGTAGAACACGGAATAGGCAAAGGGCGGGGTCATGTTGGATATCTGCAGGGTGGTGCAGAACAGGATGCCGAAGAACAGCGGGTCGATGCCCATGGTGTTCATGATGGGCCCGAAGATGGGCGCCAGGATGAAGATGAGGGCGATCCAGTCCATGACCATGCCCAGGATGAGCACGATGAAGAGCATCATGAGCACCGTGCCCATGGGTCCCAGGTTGAAGCTGGCCATGACCCCGCGCAGGGCCACGTCGCCCTTCATGGAGATGAACACCCCGGTGAAGAGCTGGCCGGCCATGCAGATGAGCAGGATGGCCGCGGTGATCTTCATGGTGGAGTTGAGCGAGCCCACGATGACCTCGCGGCTGAGCTTGCCCCGGACCACCACCAGGATGAAGGCCCCCAGCACGCCCATGGCCCCGGCCTCCGAGGGCGACACGATGCCGAAGAACACCGAGCCCAGCACCGCCAGGATCAGGAACAGGGGCGGCACCAGGGAGATCAGGGTGAGCCGGACCAGCTTGGCTCCGCGGATGCGCTCGTCTTCGCCCACCGTCGGGCCCAGTTCCGGGCGGGTGCGGGCGCGCAGGTAGATGTAGAGCATGTAGAGCAGGCCCAGCATGATCCCGGGGATGATGGCCGCCACGAAGAGCTTGGAGATGGAGACGCCCGCGGCGCAGCCGTAGAGGATGAGCATGATGCTGGGCGGGATGGTCACGCCCAGGCCGCCGCCCACCATGATGCTGCCTGTGGCCAGGCCCTTGTCGTAGCCGCGGGCGAGCATGGAGGGCAGGGCCAGGAGGCCGATGGTGATGACCCCCGCGCCCACGATGCCGGTGCAGGCCCCGAAGATGGTGGCCATGGCCACGGTGGCCAGGGCCAGGCCGCCCTTCACCCCGCCCAGCAGGTGGTAGAAAGCCTCGTAGAGCGTGTCCGCGATGCCTGATCGCTCCATGAGCGCGCCCATGAAGATGAACAGCGGCGCGGCCACGAAGGAGTACGA
>DKEU01000054.1:1623-4229 GCA_002452635.1 Desulfovibrionaceae bacterium UBA6814
CCGAAGATGAGGGGCACCGAGGCCAGGGCGAAGGCCACGGGAATGCCCATGACGATGGCCACCACGATGATGCCAAGCATCAGGAAGGAGAGGGCTTCCAGGCTCATGACGCCACCTCCTCGGCCGAATCGGCCGGCTTGGCCATGGTCGCCAGCAGGCGGATGAATCCGGCCACCCCTTGCAGGAACAGGAGCAGGAAGGCCAGGGGCAGCATGGCCTTCCACCAGGCGATGGACTCGCCCCACTGGCTGGTGTTGCTGATCTCCCCGGCCATCCAGGCGAAGCGCGCGGCGCGGGTGCCGTACCAGACCATCACCAGGGTGAAGGGGAAGAAGCACACCAGGTAGAACACGCACTCGATGGCCTGCTGCACCCGCCGGGGGAACATGGCGAGCAGGACGTCCACCCGGATGTGCGCGTTTTCCTTGAGCAGGTAAGCCGCGGGCATGAGGCACAGGATGGAGGTGAGCATCATGGCCACGTCAAAGGCCCAGATGGTGGGGCTGTTGAACAGGTAGCGGCTGACCACCTCGTAGAGAACCGCACAACTGAGCGCCAGCCCCAGCCAGCGGGCGATCTTACCGGTCCAGGTGGAAAGCGCATCGATCCAGGCTAGAAACCTCATGGCGGACCCCCAGGGCCGGACCGGGGGAGCCCCGGATAAGGGGCTCCCCGCCGGGTCCGGGTTGCGGGTTGGGTTGACTTACGAGTCGCCCTTGACCAGGCCCAGGTGGTCGCCGGTCATGTCGAAGTAGTCCAGCCACTTGGCGTACGCGCCGTAGTCCTTCTTGAACTGGGCCCAGGAGTCGAGCACCCGCTTCAGCTCCGGGTCCTTCTTGGCCTTCTCGTAGTAGTAGTCGGCCGAGGCCTCGTCCACGGCCTTGGCCACCTCCACAGGCAGGACCAGCATCTCGCAGTGCTTCTCCTCCACGGCCTTCTTGAGGGTCAGGAGGTCCTGCTCGATGCCCCAGGTGAGGGAGCGCAGGTAGGCGTCGCGGCTGGCCCGCTCGATGGCGTCCTGGATCTCCTTGGGCTGCTCCTTCCACTTGTCCAGGTTGAAGCCCCAGAAGTTGATGGGCGAAGTGGACTTGTAGGGGTGCATGTACAGGTACTTGGTCACGTCGCAGAAGCCCAGCGGGTAGGTGCAATTGATGCTGGAGTACTCCATGGCGTCGATGACCCCGCGCTCCATGGCGGGCACCATCTCGCTGCCGGGCAGCACCACCACCGAGGCCCCCATCTTGGTGAGCACCTCGCCCCGCACGCCCGCGGCGCGCATCTTCAGGCCGGTGAGGTCCTTGATGGAGTTGATCTTCTTGTTGGAGTACAGCCAGATCTCGGTGGTGATGGCCACCATGGGCAGGGGATGCACGTGGTAGTACTTGTGCATCAGGTCCTCGAACAGCGCCTTGCCGCCGCCGTTGTAGTACCAGATGATCTCCTCGATGGGGCTCTGCGCGCCCGGGGCGTCGCAGAACCACTGGGCCGCGTAGGCCTTGGGCTTGCACACGCAGGGACAGGCCTGGCCGAAGTCGATGATGCCCTGGCCCGCGGCGTCGATGACCTGCATGGCGGGCACGATTTCGCCCGCGGAGTGGAAGTCGATCTTGATCTTGCCGTCGGTGTACTTCTCCACCATGTAGGCGAAATCTTCGCCGTTCTCGTACAGGCGGTTGGCCCGGCCGCAGAAGGCCTGGCCGGTCCAGGTCGTGTTCGCGGCGGCCTGGGCGGCCCGTCCGGCCACGCCGGCAACCAGAAGCGCTCCGGGCGCGCAGGCCAAGGTCTTGAGCACACGCCGTCTTGTCTGGTGCATAGGTCCCTCCTCCTCGCTCGTTAGCTCGCATGGTACATCGTGTGGGTCCTGCCTATGGCCGCAGTGCGGCCGTTCCCTGCCGGGCCGCCGGAGGCCGGCGGCGGAAGTGGGGGAGGGGCGGCCCTGCCAAACCGCCCCTCCCGGCGTCAGTTCTCGACCGTGACTTGGTTCCCGGCGATGCGGACCTTCTGTCCGGTCTGGATGGCCTTGTTGACCGGGCCGGGCTCCAGGCGGTCGAGCAGGGGGATTCCGCTGACCAGGGCGCTCTCCACCAGGATGGGGTCCGCCTTGTCGCAGAGGAAGGCCGCCGGGGCCTTGCCCGCGGCCTTGGCCTCGTAGGCGATGAAGGGCGCGATGGTGCCGCCCTTGCCCGTGGTGAAGACCAGGATCTTGCCGGCGATGCTCTGGCCCATCAGGGGATGGCCCTTGGCGGTCAGGATGCCGGTGGAGGCCTCGAAATCGCCGATCAGGGAGAAGGCGCCGTCAAGCACCACCGCCTCGCCCTGGGCGTCGCCTTCGCTTACTACGCGTCCCTTGAGGTTCATGCCGCACCTCCCTTCCGGGTTCCGCCGGTGATGGCGCTGATGCACTGTTCCATGTCGCCCATGACCATCTTCACCCGGCCCTTGGACAGGCGGGAGACGTAGTGGGCGGACTTGAAGGAGTTGGTGGCCACCACCTTGACCCCTTCGGGGAGCTGGGCCTGGGGGATGACCGACATGCAGGAGCTGGCGAACACGCCGCCCGCGGCCTCGATGGGCTCGGTGTAGCCCATGAGCTGGGCCAGCTTGTA
>DKEU01000054.1:4300-20697 GCA_002452635.1 Desulfovibrionaceae bacterium UBA6814
CCATGTCCACCTCGCCGCGGTCCGGGTACTGGGCCAGGCAGGCGTCGATCTCCTTCTGGCCCACGGTCACGGCCAGTTCGGGCTTGTTCCCGCCCAGGGCCGCCTCGGTGGTGGGGGCCTCGGGGGTCATGCCCACCACGTGGCACATGCCCACCGCCCCGGTGACCGCCATGGGGGCCATGAGGTACTTGAGCTTGTCCAGCTTCATGTCCGCGGGCACGCCTTCCAGCACCAGGTTGCGGGTGCCGGCCACCCCGCCCAGGTGGTAGCCGATGGCCCCGAGCTGGGCCTCGTCCAGGCGGTCCAGGTCCAGGCCCGCGAAGTTCACCAGCACCTGGCCGTGGCGGTTCTCGTCCAGCAGCAGGCCGTAGAGCGGGGTGCGGCCGGTGATGGCGGCGGCCAGGGTCAGGACCGTGCCGTCGCGGTTGCAGCGCGCGCCCACCAGGGAGTTGGCCATGAGCTGGGTGCCCGAGCCGATCCAGGAGATGTAGTCGCCCTTGCGGGGCAGGTTGCCCACCAGGGTGCACAGGCAGGTGTAGGTCTGCATGAACCCGCAGCGCAGGTAGACCTCCTGCCGCTCCTTGAAGAGCTTGCCCATCTTCTGCTGGAAGGCCTCGGGCTGGCCCATCTTCTTGCAGCTCTCCGGGCTGTACGCGTCCATGAGGGCGTGCAGGTCGGTGTACGCCCCGGTGGACGTGACGCCCTCGGTGAGGCTCTTGAGCAGCCCCACGGGTTCGGTGGGCATGGTGTGCCCGCTGGCGATGGGCACCAGCCGCTCGGCGCCCATGGCCTTGCCGAACCGCACCAGGATGTCCATGCAGCGCTGCACGCCGGGTCCGGCCTCGCCGCGCAGCATGGCCTCTTCTTGCCGGGTCAACAACATCGCGTTCCCTCCTTGCGGGGTAGCCGCGGCGTATGCCGCGCGCACGATCCCCGCGCCCCCCAGGTTTGCCAGGGACAGGCCGGCCACTCCGGCGCCGGCAATCCTTACGAACCCTCGCCTCGTGATGCGCATGCCTTGCCCTCCTCCTGCCCGGGCAGCGGCGCGCCGTCCTTGCCCAGGCATTTGTAGTCGTCACGCACGTTGTGGGTGTGCACCCACTCTCCTACGGCGATGTCAGCGGTGGCGCTGCCGATGACCTCCCCGTATTTGACGACGCTCCCGCCGGTGGGAATGTCGCGGATGGCGATCTTGTGGCCGAAGGGCACGTTCTGCTTGCAGGCGTAAGTTGCGGTCTGGCCCCCGAACTGCACGGTGAGGCTCTCGCCGGCCACGCAATCGCTGACTGCGGTGGCCACGTTGTCGTCCGCGTGGATCTGCTTGGCGTACTTTTCCATGATGGCCTCCTCCGCCTACATGACCGGGCCGTTGATGAGGATTTCCATGCCCTCGAAGTTGAGGATCTCGCACTTGGTCAGGCGGCCGCTGGCCACTTCCACCGCGAAGCGGTAGAGGCGCTCGGCCGCGCTCTGGATGCTCTCGGACTCGTCGATGACCGAGGACACGTCCACGTCGATGTGCTCGCGCATGGTGCCCATGGTCTTGGCGTTGCCGCAGAGCTTCACGGTGGGCATGACCGGGTTGCCGTTGGGCGCGCCCCGGCCGGTGGTGAACAGGTGCACGACGGCCCCGCCCGCGGCCGAGCCGGTGAGGTTCTCGAACCCGTGGCCCGGGAAGTTCATGATGTAGCGGCCGGGCTTGTCCGGCACTTCCTGGGCGTAGTCCAGGGTGGCCTGGATGGGCACGTCCGCGCCCTTGGCGTTGGCGCCCAGGGCCTTCTCCACCAGGGTGGTGAGCCCGCCGGCCACGTTGCCCGCGGTCATCTGGCAGCCGCGGGTGTCCGCGCCCACATGGTAGCCGCGCATGTACAGGTCGCGCACGAAGTCCACGATGCGCTCGCCCTGCGCGGGGTCGACGCACAGCTTCTTGAGCGCGTACTCGCCGCCCATGATGTCGCAGATCTCGCCCTGGATGAACCGGCCGCCGTTGGCGGTCATCATCCGGCACACCTCGCCGGTGACCAGGTTGGAGGACAGGCCCGAGGTGGTGTCCGAGGAGCCGCACTTGGTGCCGAACACCAGCTTGTCCAGGCCGAAGGGCTCGCGCCTGACGTTGCTCACCTCGGCCACCATGTCCACCAGCTTGCGCGCGCCCTGGGAGATGGTGTCCAGCATGCCGCCGATCTTGTGCACCACCACCATGTCACACGGCTTTCCCGTGGCCTTGATGGCCTCGTAGACCTCCTCGGCCTTGACCATCTCGCAGCCCAGGGCCACCACCAGGGCCGCGCCCACGTTGGGGTTTTTGCCCAGGTTGATGAGGGTGCGGGTGACCTGCGCCGTGTCCGCGGGGGGGTGCAGGCAGCCTTGGTCGTGGCGGATGGCCTTGGTGCCCCGGATCAGGCGCTCCAGGTGCGAGCACAGGTTGTTCACGCAGCCGACCGAGGGGATGATGGCGACGTAGTTGCGCGCCCCCACCTTGCCGTCCGGCCGGGGATAGCCATGGAATTGCATCGGGTCCTCCTTCTCGTTTGGCTGTCCTAGACGCGTTAACGGGTATCGTGCGCCGGGCCACCGCCCGGCATGCTGTCGAACAGGCACTGCCTGGTCCGGTTCAGGTGCGCCACCAGGGCGGCCTTGGCCCGCTCGAAGTCCCCCTGCTCCAGCAGGGCCAGGATCTGGGCGTGCTCGTCCAGGCTGGGGGCGTTGGCCCCGGGCAGGTTCAGGTACATGACCTGGTAGCGGGCCAGGCTGGAGCGCAGCCCCTGGTGGCAGTGGGTGAGCCAGCGGTTGCCCGTGCACTCCACCAGGCTCAGGTGGAAGCGGGACATGAGGTAGAAGTTGTCGCAGGTGGAGACGCCCTCGGGCATGTCCTGGGCCGCGAGCAGGGCCTCGCGCAGGGGAGCGAGGGACAGGCCCTCCTGGCGCACGATGTCCAGGGCCGTGCACTCCACCATCTGGCGCACCCGGTAGATCTCGGCGCAGTCCCCCCGGGACATGGGGGCCACGAAGCAGCCCTTGCGCGGGGCGCACACCACCAGGTTCTCGTTGGACAGGGTGCGGAAGGCCTCGCGCAGGGGCGGCCGGCTTATGCCCAGGCGCTCGGCCAGCTCCGCCTCGTGCAGGCGCGAGCCCGCCTGCAGGCGACCGGTGACGATCTCCTCCCGCAGCTTCCGCACCACGCTTTCCATTACCCCGTTGACATGCATGGATTTCTCTGTCTTTTGTTTATTGTAGACAATAGACTACCCGCCCGGGACAGGCAGGTCAAGGGGAATTTGCCGCAGGGCCAAGAAAGTTGCCGCAACACGGGGGCGATGCAGGGGAACCCGGCCGCTGGACCTTGCCCGCCGCCGGGTTTCCGGTATACGGAGGAAAGTGATTTTCCACTGCGCCGCACGGCCCGGTTCGCCGGCGGCGCGCAACCTCCCGAGGATTCTATGGCCGAGGCCAAGCTGGCCCTCACCGAAGTCGGCACCAACGAGGTGGAGATCATGGTCTTCTACCTCGACCTCAAGGCCGGCGACGACGTGTACCGCGCCTATTACGGCGTCAACGTGGCCAAGGTGCTCAAGATCATGCGCATGCCCGAGCAGGTCATGACCCCGCCCGAGGCCTCCCACCCCGCGGTGCTGGGCGCCTTCCACTTCAAGGACCGGGGCAGGATCGTGCCCCTGGTGGGACTGGCCCGCTACCTGCGCGAGGTGCGGGTGCCCAACGACAGCCAGAAGGTCATCGTCACCGAGTTCAACCAGGTCATGACCGCGTTCCTGGTCTCGGGCATCACCCGCATCCACCGCATGAGCTGGTCCGAGATAGGCAAGCCCGACCGCCTCACGGACCGCTACTCGGGGAACGCCTTCACCGGCGTGGTGCGCCTGGAGGGGCGCATCGTCTTCATCCTGGACCTGGAGAAGGTGGTGCTGGAGCTCGATCCCCAGGCGGCCAGGGCCTTTTTCGGGGTGCGGCTCAAGGTCAAGAGCGACCGCCAGGTGCACGTGCTGCACGTGGACGACCAGCAACTGGTGCGGCGCATGGTCAAGAAGGCCCTGGAGCAGGACGCGGCCTTTTCGGTGGATTCGGCCGAGAGCGGGGCGGACGCCCTGGAGCAGCTCCGGCGCAAGTCCGCCGAGGCCCGGAACCTGGGGGTGCCCCTCACCTCCCTGGTGAACGTGGTGGTCACCGACGTGGAGATGCCGGTCATGGACGGCTTCACCCTGTGCCGCACCATCAAGGAGGACCCGGAGCTCAAGTCCCTGCCCGTGTTCCTCTTCTCCTCCCTCATCACCGAGGAGACCAAGCACCGGGGCGAGTCCGTGCACTGCGACGGCCAGTTCCCCAAGCCCCAGACCGAGGAGATGGCCAAGGACATCATCTCCCAGTTGGCGGCCCTGTGCCTCAAGCAGTGAAATAATAAAGTAAGTGTTAGGGTTCTGGTGGCTTTGGTATAGGACATGATTCGTATGAGCCAGTTATATTCCCAGTGAGTAAGTCATAGGTTACTAGTCTGCCAACTTGCCAATACATATTGAAGTGCGTCATTAGCTGAGAATACATGCCTGAATTTTCTCTGTTAATTTTTTCAAATCCAAAGCAAGGAGACATGTTGACCTGTTTATCTGAAGGATATTGCCAAAGCCATACATAATTATCCAAGAAAATTGCTTTCCATACGGGGTATCCATTGTAGAGCTTTACTTCAATATTTTTTTCAGGATGACTAGCCTTTATTTCTTTAAGTAGCTTAAGTGAGTGTTGTATTTCATTGATATATGTTATGGTGTTGAGCTTTAGGCTGGATGCTCTAGAGCGAACAAAAGGACTGCCAGGGTCCATTAGTATTAGTCTTGCATTTTGGCAATTGATAATTGATTGGTATAGAGGTGTATTCTCGTGTCCGAAAGTATTCCAACCGGTTGCTCCAATAATAAATATTTTTTCTGTAAATAATGACTTCCTTTTAAGAAATTTTTCGCTTTTTTTAGACATATTGGTGTTAGAGTTTACTGAACAATAGAACAATCCAGCGGCGGAGGCTGCAGACCCTCTTCTCCAGTGGCGGATGACTCTTCTTGTTAGATAATAAAGAAGTATAAATGAAAAAACGAGAGAACCTTCTATCCAATGGTTGCGCAATGATAGGACGTCGCCAATATTTTTGATCGCTAGCCCTATTGTATCCTTATATTCAATTATTAGCTTTATTGATAGATGAAATAGGTATGTTAAAATAATTCCGATTACGTGGACATATGTTTTCCCAAAAAGCCAGCACACATTGTGCCATGCGTCTGTTTTGCAAATTTTGTCAAAAATGGATTGTTTCTGTGGGGGCATGCGTCTGTCCTAATATAGTCTAGTCTTATTGACCGCGTAAAAAAAAGGGCAATGCCAGTTGGCATTGCCCTTGGTCCAAGGCGGGTCAGTTCGGGCGGACAAAGTCACCTTTGATTGCCCGTTTATCGAGTTTGGGCTCAATCCATAGGTTCCATACGACTGAGCCTGCAACGGACACTGAAATAACAAGCAAGAAGTCAGCCATTAGGGCCTCCCTGATTTAAGCGCATGGTGTTTAGCTGCGCGTATTGTAGGTGGGAAAAAGTGGGATCATGTCAAGTCGATATCTATCAACACTTGGCGGCTGTCAAGGGAAAAAATAGGTCGGATACTAGTCCAAGCTATAAAAATTTTTGACTAGCCGTAAAGAAACCTGACAGGAACGAAATCCTATTGATAAACGGAACAGCTGGCTACTGCTCATAATTCCAGTGTGTTACTCGAGTTCTTGCCACTGGCACGTTGGTTGCTTTCCTGGGCATCGCCATGTCCGCCCACACCCGCGCCGAGTCCGCACCCTACGTGTGCATCGCCGAACGCAACCCGCGCATCCGGGCCTTCCTGCTCAAGGAGTTCCACCGCGCGGGCTACCGGGTGCTGGCCGCGTCCAACGACCGGGAGCTGGCCGCCTCCGCGGACGCGGAGCCCCGGCCCGACGTGTTCGTGGTGGACCTGAACATGCCCGGACTGGAGCAGGGGCTCTCCGGCCGCAGCGCGGCCCTGGTCCGTCCGGTGGTGGCCTATGCGCTCCTGCCCGACAACGAGGGGCACCCGCTCCTGGCCGCGGCCTCGGCCGTGGTGGAGAAGGGCGCGGACCCGCGGGAGCTCCTGGCCGTGGTGGAGAGACTGCTGCCCGGGGCGGCCCCGGGGGGCGAGTAGACCGGGAAAGATCCCGTCCGGGCGGTCCGGCCGGGAACAAGCGTGTTCGATACATCGAGGGAGGAACTCACGACATGAGCAAGGCAAGAACCATCTACAGGGGATTGTGTGAAGCGAGCCGGGCCTACGCCGAGTGGGACCTGCAGACTTCGCTGACCATCCTGAAAAGCAAGAAACGGCTCATCATCCTGGGCCTCATGACCCTGCCCGCGCTGCTGTTCGCCGTGGCCTACGCCAGCGACACGCTGCCCGCGGTGCTGGGCGGCCACAAGGCCTACGGCCCGGCCAGCTACAACCCGACCATCTTCCTGGTCTCCATCGTCATCGGCCTGGCCGCCGGCCTCATCACCGGCTGCATCGGCGCGGGCGGCGGGTTCATCATCACCCCGGCCCTCATGAGCGCGGGCATCAAGGGCATCCTGGCCGTGGGCACCGACCTGTTCCACATCTTCGCCAAGGCCATCATGGGCACCGTGGTGCACAAGAAGCTGGGCAACGTGTCCGTGCCCCTGGCCGTGGCCTTCCTGGTGGGATCGGGCGTGGGCGTGTCCGGCGGCGGCGTCATCAACCGCGCCCTGTACGAGAAGAACCCCGCCCTGTCCGACACCTTCATCAGCGCGGTGTACGTGGTGCTGCTCGGCTTCCTGGGCATCTACGCCCTGGTGGACTTCATCAAGCTGTCCAAGTCCGGCGTGGACGTGGGCGGCCACGGCGGCCCCGAGCCGGCCAAGGAAGCGGGCAGCGGCAAGAGCCTGCCCGAGAAGCTCCAGGCCTCCAGGATTCCGCCGCTGATCACCTTCGACGAGGACCTGGTCCCCGGCGGCAAGAAGATTCCCGCCCTGTACGTGGCCCTGTGCGGCGCCGTCGTGGGCTTCCTGGCCGCCATCATGGGCGTGGGCGGCGGCTTCGTGACCTTCCCCATGTTCGTGTACGTCCTGGGCGTGTCCTCGTTCACCACCGTGGGCACGGACATCCTGCAGATCATCTTCACCGCGGGCTACGCCTCCATCGCCCAGTACGCCATTTACGGGTTCATCTTCTACACCCTGGCCATGGGCATGCTCATCGGTTCGCTCTTCGGCATCCAGGTGGGCGCGCTGACCACCAAGGTGGTCAAGGGCATCTACATCCGCGGCTTCTACGCCACGGCCATCATGGCCGGCTTCGTGAACCGCCTCTTCGCCCTGCCCGGAAAGCTGGCGGAAATGGAATACATCTCCCTGTCCCCGTCCACCGCGCACATGCTCGACACGGTGGGCAACGTGATCTTCTTCGTGGCCGTGGCGGCCTTCGGGGTCTGGGTCATCAGCAAGTTCCTGGGCAGCATGAAGCTGCTGCGAGAGGAGGCGTAACATGGCTGCCAGCAAGGGAAAATCCATGGCCAAGGGCCTGCTCATGGGCGTCGTCTTCGTGGTCGTCCTGATCCTGATGTTCTCCCCGCTCTTCCCGGGCGGCGTGAACGCCTTCACGTACTCGGACGACCTGTTCAACGCCATGTCCAAGGGCTCCACCGAGAGCTACATACCCAAGCAGTTGAAGGGCGCCGAGAAGTACGCCGGCAAGACCGTTGACCTCACCCTGGAGTTCAAGGACGGCGAGGTCGAGGAAGCCGCGGGCTACCATTCGGTGGGCACCGAGATCGCGGCCAACGTGGCCAAGGTCCTGTCCGGCGTGGCCGCCAAGGCCGAGGTGTCCGGCAACAAGCTGGCCTTCTCCGGCGACCTGGGCGCAGTGCTCAAGGCCGGCCTCACCGACGCCCAGGCCATGTTCGACGGCAAGAACGAGGCCATTGCCGCCAAGTACGAGGGCATGGACGCCAAGACCGCGGTGTTCGCCTGGTGGAAGCTCTTCCGCGAACTCAACCGCAAGCTGATCATCGCCAACAAGGCGGGCGAGGCCAAGGCCGTGGACAGCGCCCTGAAGAAGGGTATAGAACTCGGCTACAACTTCGCCGGCATCCCGGCGGTGAAGGCCTCGGAGAACGTGGCCATCCTGTCCGGGTCCCTTGTCTTCTACGTGGTCTACACCCTCTGGTGGGGCATGGCCATCATGTTCATCTTCGAGGGTCTGGGCCTGGTCATGAAGAAGGGCAAGAAGAAGGAAATGTAACCGGCTCCTGGGGGGCGGGGCGCAGGCCCCGCCCCCGTTTCGGGGCCGCTGAACCACCAGGGCCCCCATGTTCGACGCGCTCAAGCGGCTCTTCGCCAAGAAGAAATCCCCCCCCCCGGACCCCGCCGCGGCCCAGGCCGCCCGCACCGCCAACAAGCTCAAGTTCCACCATTTCAAGCTGCTCCTGGCGGCCAACGGCAAGGCCCTGGACATCATGGCCGAGATGGAGAAGGCCCTGTCCGGCCGCACCGTGTTCGGCATGACCTTCGTGCGCGCCAAGTGCACCGCCGCCGGGGTCAACGCCTTCCAGACCATCCGCCACCTGGACCAGTTGGCCCCGGACACCTACACCCGGCTCTACGCCAGGTTCTCGGAGATATCGGGGAGCATCGAGGCGGTGCTGGCCCCGGCCCGGGTGGAGCGCCAGGGCCGGTTGGTGGCGCCCCTGGCCGAGGTGGACGCCGGCTCCGCCGACCAGGTGGGCTCCAAAATGGCCGCGGTGGGCGACCTGGCCCACACCTTGAATCTCCCGGTTCCCCCGGGCTTCGTGGTCACCGCCGCGGGCTTCGACGCCTTCATGGCCCAGGACGGGCTCAGGGACGAGATCCACCGCCTGCTCCAGGCCGCGGACGTGCGCAGCATGGACGACCGCTTCCGCCTGTCCTCGGCCATCTCGGAACGCATCGTGCACACCCCCCTGCCCCCGGCCCTGGAGGCGGAGATGGCCGCGGCCTACGCCGCCCTGGAGGCCGCCACCCGGCCCCGGGTCCGGGTCTCGGTGCGCTCCAGCGCCCTGGGCGAGGACGCGGAGGGCGCCAACTACGCGGGCCAGTTCCTCTCCCTGCTCAACATCCCGGGCCGGAGCCTGGCCGCGGCCTACCGCGAGGTGGTGGCCAGCATGTATGGCCTGCCCGCGCTCAACTACCGGCTGTCCCGCGGCATCCGCGACGAGGACGCGGCCATGTGCGTGGGGGTCATGGCCATGGTCCCGGCCCGCTCCGGCGGGGTGGCGTACTCCCGCAACCCGGTGAACATCCGCGACGACGCGGTCATCATTTCCGCCACCTTCGGCCTGCCCAAGGTGGTGGTGGAGGGCCGCGGCCCGGTGGACCTCTTCGCCGTGGGCCGGGGCGACCCGCCCGCCATCCGGGTGCGCCGCATCGCGGACAAGACCAGCATGTTCGCCTGCGACCCCGATGCCGACGCCTGCCAGTTCCGGCCGGGCGGCGAACAGCGCGCCGAGCCCTCCCTGTCCGACGCCGAGGTCCTGGAGCTGGCCCGCATGGCCGTGGCCCTGGAGGAGCACGCCGGCGCGCCCCAGGACATCGAATGGACCGTGGACCAGGAGGGGCGCATCTTCATCCTGCAGTGCCGGCCCCTGTCCCGCACCGAGGCCCTGGGCCAGCCCTACCTGGACCTGGCCCCGGAGTCGTCCTGGCCCACCCTGGCCGGCGACGGCTGCACCGCCAGCCCCGGGGTGGCCTGCGGCCGGGTGCACCGGGTCCGCGACGAGTCCGACGCCCTGCGCTTTCCTCCCGGCGCGGTGCTGGTGGTGGGCCGCGCCCTGCCCAAGTGGGGGTCCCTCATCCCCTACGCCTCGGCCCTGGTCACCGAGCAGGGCGGGCTCACCGGGCATTTGGCCAGCATCGCCCGGGAGTTCGCCGTGCCCGCCCTGACCGGCTGCGCCGCGATCCTGGACCGCCTGGAGGACGGCCGCATGGTCACCGTGGACGCCGACGCCGGCCGCATCTACGACGGCTGCGCCGAGTCGCTGCTGGAGCACGCGGCCCCGCGGCCCAGCCAGCTGGAGGGCAGCCCGGTGCACACCCTCCTGGCCCAGGCCGCCCGGCTCATCACCCCCCTGCACCTCCTGGACCCGGACTCCCCGGACTTCCGCATCCGCAACTGCCGGACCCTGCACGACATCACCCGCTTCTGCCACGAGAAGGCCGTGGAGGAGATGTTCAGCCTGAACGTGCCGGACGAGGAGTCGGACACCTCGGCCAAGCGGCTCTTCGACAAGGTGGCCACCCAGTTCTGGGTGGTGGACCTGGAGGACGGCTTCACCCAGGAGCCCGAGGACCAGTGGATCCGCATCGAGCACATCGCGTCCATCCCCATGCTGGCCCTGTGGGAGGGCGTCACCGCCATCCCCTGGCAGGGCCCGCCCCGCATGGACGCCCGCGGGTTCATGTCCATCGTGGCCCAGGCCGCCAGCAACCCCAACCTGGTGCCCGCGGCCCGCGGCACCTACGCCGAGCGCAACTATTTCATCATATCCAGGAACTTCGTAAACCTGCAGTCCCGCTTCGGGTTCCACTTTTGCACCGTGGAGGCCTTTGTGGGCGACCGCCCCTCCCAGAACTACATCGTGTTCCGGTTCCAGGGCGGGGCCGCGGACATGGACCGCCGCCGCCGGCGCGCCCAGTTCATCACCGAGATCCTCACCGGCCTGGGCTTCACGGTGCGCCTGAACGAGGACGCGCTCTTCGCGCGCCTGGAGGGTTTTGAGACCCAGGCCATGCAGAGGCGCCTGCGCATCGTGGGCTACCTCACCCAGCACACCCGCCAGCTGGACATGATCATGAACGACGCGGCCGCCACGGCCGAACACCGCGAGAAGATCCTCACGGACATCGAGACGCTGCGGAAGCAGGGGTAGGGCGGAAGACAAGACGGGCGATTCGTGAATCGCCCGTACACAAGAGGACAGTGCCGGCTGGTCTGTCCGGGATTTCTTCGGTAGGGGCGGATCGCGATCCGCCCTTCTTTATGCCCCTGGGCGTTCATCCCCGGAAGGCAGAGGGGGGCTTTCGCCCCCCTTGCCGGGAGCCGGGGCAAGGATCCGGCTCCCTTCCGCGCGCAACCCCGGGGGGGCGGGGGTGCGTCAGGGGACTATGAGGACGTGGACGTCGCAGACGTTGGTGTTGGTGGGGCCGGTCCGGAGCAGGCGGCCCAGGGTGTCGAAGAAGGTGTAGGAGTCGTTGTCCGCCAGGGCGGCGAAGGGGTTCACGCCCTTGAACCGGGCCTGGCGCAGGATGTCCAGGGAGGCGAAGGCCCCGGCCGCGTCGGTGGGGCCGTCGCTGCCGTCGGTGGAGGCGGAGAGGAACACCGCGTCCTCGGCCCCGGCCGGGGAGGCGGCCAGGCCGGCCAGGTAGGCCAGGGCCATCTCCTGGTTGCGGCCGCCGCGGCCCGTGCCGCGCAGGGTGACGGTGGTCTCGCCGCCGGCGATGACGCAGGCGGGCCGGGCCACGGGCAGGCCGTGCGCCGCGATGTCCTTGGCCAGGCTGAGGAACAGGCCGGCCATCTCCCGGGCCTCGCCGGTGAGCCGGGAGGTGAGCAGCAGCGGGGCGTAGCCCAGCTCCACGGCCTTGGCCTGGGCCGCCAGCAGGGCCTGGTAGTTGGTGCCGATGAGCACGGTGCGGGTGGCGGCGAACGCCGGGTCCGCGGCCTTGGGGGTGTCCGGGACCCGGCCTGCCAGCCCGGCCTGGAGCAGGGCCTCGGCCTCGGCCGGGATCCGACCGGCCAGGCCGTAGCGCTCCACCACGGCCCAGGCGTCGGCCCAGGTGGTGGGGTCGGGCACGGTGAGCCCGCTGGCGATGGCGTCCAGGTCGTCGCCCACCACGTCGGACAGGATGAGGGACACGCAGCGGGCCGGGGCGATGGCCCGGGCCAGGCGGCCGCCCTTGATGGCGGACAGGTGCTTGCGCAGGCAGTTGATCTCCTGGATGTTGGCCCCGCAGGCCAACAGCTCCCGGGTCACGGCCTGCTTGTCCGCCAGGCTGAGGGCGTGGCCTTCCTCCTGGGCCGGGGCGGCCAGGATGGCGGAGCCGCCGCCCGAAACCAGGACGAAGACCAGGTCGCCCTCGCCGGCGGAACGGGCCAAGTCCAAAATGTCGATGGCGGCCTGGGCGCTGCGCGCGTCCGGCACCGGATGGGCGGCCTCCAGGAGCCGGATGCGGGAGAGCTCCTCCAGGTGGCCTTCCTTCACCGCCACCAGGCCGGCGCTGATGCGGTCGCCGAGCAGGTCCTCCAGGCCGCGGGCCATGCGGGCCGAGGCCTTGCCCGCCCCGAGCACCAGGATGCGGTTGTAGGCGGACAGGTCCAGGGAGAAGGATTCCTTTTCCGTGGCGCAGGTCAGGGTGTCGCCGGACAGGGTGAGCACCCGGCGCATCATGCGCAGCGGGTCCACGCGGTCCAGGCCGGCGCGGAAGATGGCTTCGGCGTGGGCCGAGGCGTCGCGGGTCATGTTCGGTCGTCCTTCCATGGGGTGGGCGCGTCCGGGCCGGCCGCGCGGGCCGGCCCGGGGTTCCGCCAGGTTACATGCTCGACCCGATCATCTTCTCGGGCAGCCAGGTGATGATCTCCGGGAAGATGCTGCACAGGGTCAGGCAGATCATGATCATGAACACGAAGGGCAGCACGCCCCGGATGATCTCGCCCATGGTGAGCCCCACCTCGGGCGGGGCGGTGCCCTTGAGCACGAAGATGGACATGGCCATGGGCGGGGTCTGGAAGGCCATCTGCAGGTTGATGCAGATCATCATGCCCGCCCACAGGGGGTTGAAGTCCAGGGCGGCCAGGATGGGGGTGAAGATGGGCACGATGATGAACACGATGCCGATCCACTCGATGAACATGCCCAGGGCGAACACGATGAGCATGATCATGGTGAAGGACACCCAGCGGCCGCCCGGCACGGCCATGATGGCCTCGGCCACCACGTCGCCCGCGCCGGCGTTCATGAAGATGCCCACGAAGGCGTAGCACAGGGCCGCGATCATGACCACGAAGGTGGACACGCGCAGGGTCTCGATGGAGGCCTTCTTGATGAGGCCCCAGCTGAACTTGCGGTACACGACGGCCAGCACGATGGAGGCGAAGCAGCCCACGGCCGCGGCCTCGGTGGGCGGGGCGATGCCCGCGAAGATGACGCCCAGCACCGCGCACATGAGCACCACCGGCGGGGCCAGGGAGCCGAAGAGCTTGAGCAGCTTCCTGGGCGTGAACTCCGGCATCTGGTCCGCGGGGATGGGCGGGCCGAGCTCGGGGTTCAGGGCGCAGCGGATCACCACGTAGGAGATGTACAGGCCCGAGAGGATGAGGCCCGGGAACACCGCGCCCATGAACATCTGGCCGATGGAGAGGCCGGCCTGGGGCCCGTACACCACCAGCATGATGGAGGGCGGGATGAGGATGCCCAGGGTGCCGGTGGCCACGATGGCGCCGGCGGCCATGGACTTGTCGTACCCGCGCTGCACCATGGGGCCCAGGGCGATGAGGGTCAGGATGGTCACCGAGGCGGCGATGACCCCCAGGCAGGCGGCCAGGATGGTGCCGAAGATGATGGTCACGATGAGCAGGCCGCCCCGCAGCTTGCCCAGGGCCTCGTAGAGGTTCTGGTACAAGTCCTTGGTGATGCCCGAGTGCTGGAGCACCACCCCCATGAAGGTGAAGAGCGGCACCGCCAGGTAGGGGTAGTTCAGGGACAGGTCGTAGAACCGGCTGTAGAGGATGTGGAAGGTGGTGGTGGGTCCGAATTCGATGATGCCCACGAAGAAGGCCACGCTCCCGATGACGAAGGCGATGGGGTAGCCGGTGAGGACGAGGAAGAAGACCCCGCCCAGCATGAGGAAGGCGACGGTTTCCGGGCTGAGGTCAATCAAGGTTCGTCCCTCGCAGCAAAAAGTGGATGTCCCGGATGAGCTTGGCGGTGGCCTGGAGCACCAGGAGCAGGAGCCCCAGGGCGAACACCGTGCGGTAGGGCGCCGCCGAGGGGTACCAGAAGCTGTTGAACATTTTCTCGTTGATATCCCAGGCGCGGTAGGCCCATTGGATGCTCATCTTGAGCATCACGCCCATGAGGGGGAAGAAGAACAGCAGGGCGCACACCACGTCCATGCAGGCCTTCTTCCGCGGGGAGAGCCGGTAGTAGATGATGTCCACCCGGGTGTGCGCGTTGTGCAGGTAGGCGTAGGACGCGCCCAGCAGGTAGGTCACGCCGCCGGCCATGCACAGGGTGTCGTAGGACCAGATGGTGGGCGCTCCGAAGAAGTGCCGGGCCACGGTCTCGTACGTCCCGACCAGGACGAGGAGAAAGGCGAACCACTTGCCTATGCCGCCCGACCATGTGCTCAGGCGGTCGATGAATTTCAAGGTGCTGGATAGTGCTGGCATGCCGTTCTCCTCGCCTGGACGGGGGTTGGTCTACTTGGAGGCCGCGTAGTCCTCGCCGAACTTGCGCATGGAGTTGTAGATCTCCGCGAAGATCGGCTTCTCGGTCTTGGACTTCTCGGCGTAGAACTTGTCGGCTTCGGCGGTGAGGGCGTCCTCGATCTCCTTGGGCAGGTGGAGCACCTCGTTGCCGGCTTCCTTGAACTTCTGGATGGCCTTGATGGAGTCGGCCACCAGGAACTCATGCTGCTCCTGGGTGTACTGGGCGATGCAGGCCTGCACGGTGGTCTTCAGGTCCTCGGGCAGCTTGTTCCAGGCGTCCTTGTTCACGAAGAACACCTGGGGGTCGCTGGGGGCGCGGGTGGGGGAGATGTAGACGTACTTGGCCACCTCGTTGAAGTGCATGTTCCAGTTGGAGGCCAGGGTGGAGTACTCGAAGGCGTCGATGGTGCCGCGCTGCATGGCTTCATACAGCTCGCCGCCGGGGATGATGACCGTGGCCGCGCCCATGCGCTTCAGAATCTCGCCGCCGTCGCCCATGCAGCGGGCCTTGAGGCCCTTGATGTCCGCCATGGTGTCCAGCCGCTTCTTGGAGTGGAAGAACACTTCCTGGGGCAGGGGGGACAGGGCGCCGGGGAAGGTCATGACGTTGTAGCCTTCCATCATCTTGTTCATGAGGTCCGCGCCGCCCGCGAAGTCGAACCAGGCGCGCAGGGCCTCGCCGGCCAGGGCGCCGGGCCGGGAGCTGATGAGGCCCGCGGCGGACCACTTGTCCAGGTTGTACATGGGGCAGGTGTAGGCCATCTGGAGCACGCCCTGGTCCACGGCGTCCAGCTCCTTGTAGGCGGGCACGATGGAGCCGCCCACAAAGGGCTTCACTTCCAGCCGGCCGCCGGTGGCCTTGGTGATCGCGTTGCACAGCTTGTCGTGGTAGATCTGGGAGGGGTCGGACGCCGGGCCGTGGCCCGAGGACTTCCAGACGATCTTGTCGGCCGCGTTCGCGCCCTGGACCATGCACACCGCCAGCAGGGCGGCGCACAGGACACCGATGAGAACTTTACTGCGAATCATCCCTCAACCTCCTGTGGTTAGACGCTTGAAAACCCTTGCTTCCCGAGAAAAAACGGCGCGCCGCAGGCCGGCGCGCCCGGTTCAGGACACTTCCAGCACGCTTCCCGTGCGGTTGTGGTAGAAGCCGCCGGCCAGCCGCCCCAGCTTCCCCATGGCCGTGTCGCCGGTGCAGTGGGACACCCCGATGGCCGCGATCCCGCTCCTGGAGAAATACTCCAGGGCCGCGTCCAGGCCGGGCCGCGAGGCCTCCACCAGGTGGGTGCCGCCGAGCACCGCGTAAATGGGGCCGCCCAGGCGCTCCCTGACCGCGTCCAGCATGTTGCGCACCCCGGGGTGGGAACAGCCCAGGAGCACCACCAGCCCCTGGGGCGAGTCCAGGGCCACCAGCACCTCGTCGGAAAAGTCGTCGGCCTGCACGCGGCCGTCCCGGCGCACCGTGAAGCGCGGGTGTACGGTCTCCTCCGGGTGCACCCGGGGAAAGCCGGTGAGCACCCGCACCCCGGGGGCCAGTTCGCGCACCGGCTCGTCCAGGTGCGACCAGGGGATGCCCGCGGCCCGCAGGAAGGCGGGGTCGAAGTCGTTGCCCAAAAATTCCCGGGCCGGGCCCCGCTCCCCGTACTTCTCGTCGAAGAAGCCCCGGCCCACGGTGAGGGAGAAGCCCGGGAACACCCGGGCCAGGCGGCGCATGCCGCCGGAGTGGTCGTAATGGCCGTGGGACAGGACCACGTGGTCCAGGTTGGAGAGGTCGATGCCCAGCTTGGCCGCGTTGTCCAGGATGGCCCCGGACTGGCCCGTGTCGAAGAGCAGGCGGGTGTCGCCCGCGGCCA
>DKEU01000044.1 GCA_002452635.1 Desulfovibrionaceae bacterium UBA6814
CTCCGGCCCAGGCCAAGGCCCCGGCTCCGGACAGCGCCCCGCTCGACGCAGAGCCCGGCGGCCAGGTCTACCGCTACGTGTACCAGGTGGCCGCCTACCCGGACCCGATCTCGGCCCAGGAGTTCCGCACCAAGCTGGTGGGCATCGGACTCGCCTCCAGCCTGGAGAAGACCGTGGACGCCAAGGGCCGCACCTGGCACCGGGTCCTGGTCCTCTTCACCGGCACGCCCGAGGACACCCGCAGCCTCAAGGACAAGCTGGCCGGGGTGGGCGTGTCCCGGGTCATCCTGCGCGACAAGAAGCCCCAGTAGCCCGCGCCGGCTGTGCTTTCCTCTCCCCCGCCCTCGGTTTCACGGCTGTTTCAAACCGCCAGCCGTTTTTTGTTTGACCAAACTCTTCAATGATACTATACTGTTCCATGATGTTTAAATATTCATTCATGACAGGGTTCCGGCAGCCAGCTCCCGCGTCCGGCCAGAGGCCGGGGGAAGCCGCACCATCCCGTGAATCCTGTGGAGGCCGCGTCCAGCCCGGTCCCTGAGAACTCCCCACGGCCTGCTGCGGCATGCCGCCGGCCCTGACGGACATGCCCCCACACGCCGCCTCGCGGGCGGCCGGCGGGGAAGCCTGTTTCCGGCCGGACCCGCAGCGCCCCGGGCCACGTGGGGCCAACGGCGCACCAGCCGGCCCGGCCGGCCAGAGGAGTCCCATGCCTTTCCAGCCCCCCGCGTCCCCCCGGCTGCTCACCGCCCGTACCGCCTTGCTCTCTTGCCTTCTGGGCCTGTGCCTCTCCCTGGCCGGCGCGGCCGACGCCCTGGCCGACGCGCTCTTCGACCGCATCCCCGGGGCCAAGCAGGTCTTCTTCCTGGCCGAATTCGCCACCCAGCGCGTGATCGACGGCGACGACGCCCTCACGGTCCGAGGCATCCTCCACGGCAAGCAGGTGAAGGTGGTCCAGACCCGCGGGGACGCGGGCCGCACCTTCAGCATCGCGACCGACTCGGCCCTGGGCCTCACCCTGGCCGACCTCATCCCCGAACTGCGCGGCTTCCCGGGCACGGATGCCTTCGGCCTGGAGACGCTGGTGGTGGACGAGCAGAAACTGACCGCCGCCGGCACGGTGAACGTGCGGGGCGTGGACTTCGCCGCCTCCCTGGACCTGAAGGCCAAGCGCCTGGACGTGGCGGCCACGGGCGCTCAGGCCGGCAAGGCCGGCATCGGGCTGCTCATCCCCGCGCTCAAGGACGCGCCGGTGGTGAGCGACTTCACCTTCGCCTCGGCCGCCTTCGACCTCAACGCCAAGACCTTCACCACCACCGACGCCCTGAACCGGGCCCGGATGACCGCCCTCATCGACGCCAGCCGGGGGGGCCGGAACCTGGTCCTCGACCTCAAGCCCGCGGCCGCTGCTGTGTCCCTGGGCGACGCCATCCCGGCGCTCGCGGGCCTGCCGGTGCTGGACAATTTCACCCTGGCGGACCTGCGCTTCGACTTCGCGGCCAAGGCCGTGACCGTGGACATCGCCTGCAACAACGCCCTGTTCACGGGCAGCGCCACCGCGGCCCACGGCCCCAGGAGCCTGGTGCTGGACCTCAAGGCCGCGGCCCAGGTCGTCACCCTGGGCCAGGTGCTCCCGGCCCTGAAAGAAGCCCCGGTTGTGGACGGCTTCAGCTTCAAGGACCTGCGCTGCGACCTGGCGGCCCGGCGCATCACCCTGCTCGGCGCGCTCAACCAAGCGGAGATGACCGCCACCCTGGACCTGGCCAAGGCCGAGCGGAGCCTGGACCTCACGCCCACCTCGGGCAAGGCCACCCCGGGCCAGGCCATCCCCGCCCTGGCGGGCGTGCCGGTGCTGGATTCCTGCGGCCTGGAGAACCTGCGCTGCGACCTGAACACCCGGGCCGTGACCGCCCTGGTGTCCCTGAACCGGGCGCAACTGACCGGCGCCCTGTCCGCAGCCCAGGGCGCGGGCAACCTGGTGCTGGACCTCAAGGCCGCCCGGCCCGTCACCCTGGCCGACGCCCTGGCCGGCCTGGGAGACCTGCCGGTGGTGAACGACTTCAGCTTCACGGACCTGCGCTGCGGCCTGGGGACCAGGACCCTGTCCCTCACGGGCGCGCTCAACCAGGCCGGCATGACCGCCACCATCGACGGGAGCAAGGGCGCGCTGAACCCGGTCTTCGACCTGACGCCCACCGCGGGCAAGATCACCCCAGGCCAGGCCATCCCGGACCTGCAAGGCATGCCGGTGCTGGACGCCTTCGGCCTGGAGCGGCTGCGCTGCGACCTGGGGGCCAAGGCCGTGACCGCCACGGCCTCGGTGAACTCGGTGGTCATGGCCGGCGGCCTGGCCAAGGCTCCGGGCGGCAAGGGCCTGGTCCTGGACCTGGCCTCGGCCCAGGGGCCGGTGAGCCTGGGCCAGGTGCTCACCGACCTGGCCGGCGCGCCGGTGGTCAACGACTTCACCTTCGAGCGGCTGCACGCGGACCTGGGGGCCAGGACCCTGTCCCTCACGGGCAAACTCAACGCCGCGGAGATGACCGCCGCGGTGGACGCGGCCAAGGGCCGGCGCAGCATCGACTTCACCGCCACCGCCGGCAAAGTGACTCCGGTCCAGGCCATCCCCGACCTGGCCGGCCTGCCGGTGATGGAGGCCCTGGGCCTGGAGAACCTGCGCTGCGACGTGAGCACCAAGGCGGTGTCCGCCACCCTGTCGCTGAACCAGGCCATGCTCACCGGCAGCGTGGACGGGAGCAAGGGCCCCAAGGCCCTGGTGTTCGACCTCAAGGCCACGGCCGGGGCCCTGACCCTGGGCCAGGCCCTGCCCGACCTGGCGAGCACGGCCGTTATCAACGACTTCGCCTTCACGGAACTGCGCTGCGACCTGGGGGCCAGGACCCTGGCCCTCACGGGCACGCTCAACGACGCGGCGATGACCGCCACGGTGGACGCGGCCAAGGGCCGGCGCAGCATCGACTTCGCCGCCACCACCGGCAAGGTCACCCCGGTGCAGGTCTTCCCCGCGCTCAAGGACATCCCCCTGCTGGACGCCTTCGGCCTGGAGAACCTGCACTGCGACCTGAGCGCCAAGACCCTGTCCGCCACGGTGTCGCTCAACGAGGCGGAGCTGACGGGCACGGTGAACGCGGGCCGGGGCGCGAAGGACCTGGGCTTCTCCCTCACCGCCAGCAAGGGCTCGGTCACCCTGGGCGACGCCCTGCCCGCGGTGGCCCAGGTCCCGGGCGTCAACGCCTTCGCCCTGGAGGGCCTGTTCCTCAAGGACAACGCCTTCACCGCGGACGTGAGCTTCATGAAGGCCCACGCGGCCCTGACCCTGAAAAAGAAGACCACCTCGGCCGGGGGCAAGGGCCTGGACCTGGACCTGACCCCGGTGCAGGGAGCGGTGTTCGACCTGGCCTCCCTGTTCCCGGAACTGGCCTCCCTGCCCGGGATCAACGACTTCAAGCTGGTGGACCTGAACTTCGACGAGCTGGCCAAGCAGCTCACCGCCTCCCTGAACATCGGCGGCATCCTGGCCACCCTGCGCACGGACTCCGAGAAGAGCGGCGGCAAGACCGGCCGCGTGTTCACCCTCACCAGCCCCAACCTGGGCCTGGGGGCCATCGTGTCCTCGCTCCAGGGCCTGCCCGTGCTGGGCGACCTGAGATTCACCGAGCTGTCCATCGGCCCGGGCTTCGTCGAGGCCGGCGTGGACTTCGCGGGCGCGCCCGTCACCCTGGTGGAGAACCTGGCCAAGGGCTTCGCGGCCCTGGACTTCGGCGGGCTGGACGTGGCCAGCGTGGTGCCCTCGCTCAAGAACACGGTCATCAGCGACCTCAAGATGGCCAGCTCCCTGTTCCTCATCATGAAGAACGCGGGCACGATCTCCCCGGACGACTTCCCCGAGGACCGGCGCAGCCTGCTGGCCGACTTCGACTTCTCCAAGCCCCTCAAGGCGGGCGTGAACCTGCTGGCCTCCCTCAACCCCGGCGACCTGGGCAAGCTGGCGGGCCCGCTCAAGCGCCTGGGCCTGGGCGCGGCCAAGCTGCCCCTGAACGGCTCCCTGCCCAAGGGCATCTTCGCCTTCGTGGAGCACGCGTTCAAGAACAAGGGCCAGGACCCGCCCCCGTCCCTGGGCGCGTCGAGCCTGCTCAAGGGCATCACCATCACCGTGCCCGTGGGCGCGCCCAGGATCGCGGCCGTTTCCAAGTTCGCCACCCTGGACCCGGCGGTGCTGTACGTGAGCGGCGACCTGGGCGCGGGCTCCCCCTGGGCCGCCCTGCCCAAGGAGCTGGTGAAGTACAAGCCCACCGGCGACGTGGACATCGCCCTGCAGGGCGGCATCACCCTCTCCATCGGCAGCTTCAAGGAGGACATGGTCGCCCTGGTGGACCTGAACGTGGGCGAAAAGGCCGGAGCCCTGTCCCTGCTGGCCCTGGACAGGGGGTCCTGGAACGACCCCTTCGGCATCAAGGGCCTGACCGTGAAAGACGGCGGCTACGTGCTCTCCCTGTCGGACGGGCCCTCGGGCGCGCGGGCGGACCTCTCCTTCTTCGGCACGGCCAAGCTGCACGACAAGGACCAGTTGGCGGTGAGCGCCGTGTTCCAGGACAAGGGCGGCCTGCCCACCCTGGAGTACTTCGAGATCGCCGGCCCGGTATCCCTGGCCGACGTGGCGGGCGGCATCCCCAATGGCAAGGGCTGCATCCTGCGCGACCTCAAGGTCTACCCCAACGGCATCGAGGCCCAGGCCGAACTCAAATCCGGCGGGTTCGACGGGAAGTTCGGCTTCTACCTCTTCGACATCACGGTGGCTGGGAAGTCGACCCTGGCCGCGGCCCTGGACCTGAACACCGACCTCGCCACCAAGACCAGGAAGAACTTCTCCCTGAGCGTCCTGGCCAAGATCGCGCCCCTCAAGGGCGACAAGGCCAAGTTCATCACCGCCAAGCTGGACACCATGGAGGTGGCCAACGCCTGCCTGGTGCTCTCCAGCCAGTCCCTGCCCGTGGTCACCCTGGCCGATCTCAAGGAGGGGCCGGCCCAGGACCTGTTCACGCGCATCTTCGGCAAGACCTCGGTGCCGGTGCGCCTGGACAACGTGACCCTGCTCTCGGACTTCTCCACGGACATCATGGGCGAGATCGGACAGAAGCTGGGCAAGGGCGCGGGCGGCCTGAAGCTGGGCCTGGACGGCGGGGCCGTGCTGAACGGCGCGGTGGGCGGCCTGTTCGACAGCGACCCCCTGAGCCTGGACCTGGAGATCCTGGTGGACGGCGGGTTCAGCCTGGACAACCTGCAGAAGGCCGGGCTCAAGCTGCCCACGTTCCTGAAGTCCAAACCGGACAAGGTGGGCGCGGGCCAGAAGGCCGGCCTGATCCTCAAGGTCCTGGACGAGACCTGCGAGGTGGGCCTGCTCAGCGGCTTCGACGTGGAGCTGAACAAGACCACCTTCGACTTCACCGGCACCCTGGGCGTGCAGCTGGCCGAGGAGGACATCGGCCTGAGCCTCACCGGGTCCATGGCCGACACCTGGAAGAACGCCCTGGGCATCAAGGGATTCGCCATCGAGAAGGTCGTGGTCACCGGCGAGGTGGAGGAGGAGGCGGGCGACCCCTCCCTGAAGCTGGGCCTGGCCGGCGAGACCAACATCCTGGGCCGCGACTTCACCCTGGCCGGCGACGCGAGCCTGGGCCTGGGCCCCGGCGTGCCCATCCCGGACGGGCTGGGCATGCTGGCCGCCAGCAGCCAGTTGGACGAGGTGGGCTACAAGGTCATCATGGCGCTGCTGGCCGGCAACGAGGCGCTGGCGGTCATCGCCACCCCCGGCAACATCCTGGCCATTCCGGTGATCGCGATCGGGTCGTGCGTGTTCATCGCCGGCTCGGAGGTGGGCTTGTCCATCTACGACGCGGTCCACCACAAGAAGGCCACGTTCAAGGAACTCATCTCCGCCCCGGGCCACAACGCCAAGGTGGTGATCGACAAGTTCGCCAAGGTCGAGGCCTGGCTCCTGGGAGCCAAGGAGCTCCAGCTCTCCTTCGCCACGCCCGGCGCGTCGGACGTGAACCTTGGCATCCCCGACGGCGTCCACCTGAGCGGCAAAATCGAACTCTTCGGCGGAGCCATCAAGACCGGAACCATCCACATCCCCCTGTCCTGGATCTACAAGGTGGCCCAGGCCGTGTCCAAATCCGCCACCCAGCCGTCCGACCCGTCGCAGCCCGATCCCGAGCCCATGATGATGGCCAAGGCCCCGGTTTCCAAGGCGTCGGCCTCCACCGCCTCCCTGCAGGCCACGGCCCAGAGCTACCAGACCCTGCGCCGCATCGTGGCCAAGGAGCTGGGGCTGTCCAGGCAGGACCCCGGGGTGGCCTATCCCAAGCCCACGGCGCAGGAACTGCAGGAACTCAAGTCTGCCCTGCACTTCACCGCGCCCGGCGGCTTCACCCTGGGCAAGGTCTCGTTCACCGGCGCGGAGGTGAGCCTCCAGCCCTTCTCGGTGAAGTCCAAGGCCAAGGTCCTCGGCGCGGAGGAGGACGTGGAGCTGTCCATCCGCAACGGCAGCCTGGCCATGGTGCTCACGAACAAGCTGGGCGGCATCTGCGAGACCGACCTCGTCTTCGAGTACGACCGGGACAGCGACGCCTTCACCGTGGCCGCGGACCTCAAGGACAACCCCGAGTTCAAGCAGTGGCTGGACCACGAGATCCTGGAAGGCGTCCAGCAGATCAGCAGCACAGCCACGCAGAAATTCGAGGCCCTGAACCAGGACCTGCAGGACGCCCAAAAGGCCCAGGCAGCCGCGGAGCAGGGGCTGCAAGCCGCCCAGAAGGCGGCCCAGACCGTGACCAAGGACGCCATCGCCCGGCTCCAGCAGTCCACGGACAACTACCAGCACGACTACGAGTACGCCCAGTCCCAGTACAACAAGTGCTCGGGATGGAAGAAGAAATTCTGCCAGGCCAAGTGGTACCCCCGCAAGGGCCTGGCCTGGGACGCCTGGCAGGCCAGCAAGGAGCTGCTGGACGACGCCGAGAAGGCCCTGGCCGAGGAGAAGGCCCTGGAGGCCGACGTGCACGCGGCCCAGATCAAGTTCGACCAGGCGGCCAACGCCGTGGCCCTGGCCCTCAAGGACGCGGCCGCGGCCGGGGAGATCGCGGACATCCTGGCCGACGGGCTGGAGCACTTCGTGGCGAGCGCCCAGCGCGCCGGCGGGCTCTTCTCCCTGGACCAGGCCGTACTGGCGGGCAGCACCGCGGACCTCGCCAAGGGCATGCCCTTGGTGCTGGACCTGTTCTTCACCATCGACGGCAAGAAGTACGAGGAGTTCTTCGCGGTGAGCCCGGCCGATGCGGCGTTCAACGCCCTGTCCTTCGGCCTCCTGCCGGTCATCGTGGCCGAGCACGTGGTGGAGGGCATGGACACGGCCCTGGAGAAGAAGCTGGCGCCCAAGTTCGGGGCCTTCACCCAGAGCGCCGCGGCCAAGCTCACCACCTGGATCCAGGCCCACATCTACGAGCTCATCGGGGGGACCCGGGAGAACATGGAGAGCCGGATCAGCAACATCCAGTACGAACTGACCCAGGAGAAGAGCAGGTTCAAGAAGGTCTTCGACTCCCTGGAGAAGCACGCGGGCTCCTTCGAGCCGGGGTACCAGGACCTGGCCGACACCACCGACAAGATTCTCTCCACCTACGAGATGACCGACTTCATGCCGATGAGCATCCAGTTCGGGAACCGCTACATCGCCGTGGGGCACAGCGCCCTGTGCCTGGGCGTGGCCGACAACGGCGTGGACGTGTACCAGCAGAACTGCAAGGACGTGAGCACCGAACAGTGGACCGCCGCCGCGCTCAAGGACGCGGACGGCAAGGACTCGGGCTACGTGCAGCTCAAGAGCAAGGGCCTGTGCCTCAAGGCCAAGAGCCTGGACCCCAAGAGCGGGCAGCTCCTGTCCCTGGCCCAGTGCAACAGCGGCGACGAGCACGAGAAGTGGAAGGTGGCCACCAAGGACGGCTTCTTCTACGAGATCATCAACCGCTTCTCCCAGAAGTGCCTGCACTTCGACACCGAGAACGCCAACGACAAGTCCGGGTACGCGGTGTGGACCTCCTGCCTGGGGGCCGACAGCCAGGCCTTCCGGGTGCTGGAGGACGCCCAGAAGCCCGCCTTCTACCCGGTGAACGACCAGGTTCGGGCCAACAGCGGCATGTGCCTGGCCCCGGACGCCAACTTCGCCCAGTACTTCTCCAAGACCACCAAGGGGTTCAGCACGGCCGACCGCGACGACCACGCCAGGATGACGACGCGCCGCCACAACCTGCTCTACCCCGCGGCCTGCGACGGCAGCGCCCGGACCCGGTTCAACTACGTGGAGAAGCCCGACGGCGCGCTCAAGATCGTGCACGCCCCCTCGGGCTGGTGCGTGGCCACGGACCGCACGCACGGCAAGGACCTGGTCCTGGCTCCGTGCAACAACGGCAAGGACATGTTCTGGCGCACCCGGGACGACAACGGCGACGCCTTCGAGATCCAGCACGAGGCCGACGGCCTGTGCATCGACCTGCCGGCCAAGAGCCAGCGCAGCGGCCCGGGACCCGAGTCCGGGGCCGCCCAGGTGACCCCGTGCCGGCGCTCGCCGTCCCAGTTCCTGGACTTCATCAACAACTGAACAACAACCGAACGACACGCCCCGCGACAACGGAGACCACGGTGAACACCCCGACGCCCCCCGCCTTCCCGCGCCCGGCCCTGCGCATCCCGGCCCTGGCGGCCCTGGCCGGCCTCGTCCTGGCCGGCCTCATCCTGGCCGGCTGCAGCCACCTGCCCTCCCCGGCCTCCGGCTACACCAAGCAGCTCAACTCGGCCGAGCTGGACACCATGCTCGCCAAGATGCAGCCCCAGAACGAGTTGCAGGAGAAGGTCAAGAACGGGGTGCTGGCGCTCCGGAGCGGCGACTACGACCGGGCCACCGCCCTGTTCCAGGAGGCCCTGCGCCTGGACCCGGCCAACGGGCACGTGCACTTCCTGAACGCCCTGTCCTACCACATGGGCTTCCTGAGCGGGAACGCCAAGATGCTCGACCTGGCCCGGGCGGGCTACGCCACGGCGCTCAAGTTCGACGAGTCGGACTACATGGCCGCCTACTTCCTGGGCCAGATCTACTTCCACCAGAAGAAGTACCGGGAGGCCCAGGACCAGTTCGCCTACGGGCTCATGTATGCGCCCCGGGACCTGGCCCTGCTCCAGGCCCTGGCCACGGCCGCCTACTACTCCCACGACCTGGGCGCCAGCCTGTGGGCCTCGCGGAAGGCCTACTCGGCCGCGCCCCAGGACCCCGTCAGCCTGCGCAACCTCATCTACGCCAGCGCGGCCTGCGGCGACTTCCAGCAGATGGACGCGCTCCTGGCCAGCTACGGCGACCTGTCCAAACCCGCCAACCGCGGGACGGACACCTACTGGACCGACCTGCGCTTCGAGCGCACCGCGCACCGGGTCGAGGACTGGAAGGCCTTCTACGCGTCCAACGACGCGCCGGTGTTCAGGCTGCCCTCCTCGGACATCGTGACCTACGGGGACGGGACGCCGCCTCCGGTCCCGGACCAGACGCCGCAGGCCGCACCGGCCCCGGCCCAGTCCCCGGCCCGGGAAGGCGGCCCCCGGCTGCCCAAGATGGCCAACGTGGACGTGGTGATCCTGCGCACCGAGGAGGTGCGCTCCCAGGCCAAGGGCATCAACCTGCTGGACAGCCTCAAGACCACCCTGTCCGGCACGCTCCTGGCCTACCAGATGGTGGAGGGCACCGACGCCAGCGGCTCGCGCGACGTGCGCACCATCACCATCTCGCCCAGCCTGAACCTCATGGACCTGGAATACAACCTGAACATCTTCAACGACGGCATGAACAAGGCCGAGATCCTGGCCCGGCCGTCCCTGCTCGCCACCGAGGGGGCCACCTCCAACTTCTTCTCGGGCGGGGAGCTGCACGTGCAGTTGTCCAGCAACAACTACGACGGCTCCCTGGTGGACATCCCCATCGGCATCACCATGAACGTGACCCCCACCTTCTACGGCGACGACACCGTGGAGGTGGTGGTGCACGCGGAGCACTCCTTCCTGCAGATGCAGTCCGACTACGTGGGGTTCACCGCCTTCTCCCAGACCACCAAGACCTCGGTGGACGCCACCGCGGTGCTCAAGTTCGGGGAGACCCTGATCCTCTCCGGCCTGTCCGAGCGCGGCAACGACCAGAGCTCCAGCGGGGTGCCCGTGCTGGAGGACATCCCCGGGGTGCAGTATTTCTTTTCGCGCAAGGAGCAGCTCAGGACCAAGAAGTCCATCCTCATCCTGCTCACCCCGCGCAAGGCCTCCTTCGCCCGCAGCGACCTGACGCCCGAGGAGCTGGCCGAGGGCGCGGAGCTGGAGAAGGCGCGCTCCACGGATCCCAAGCAGAAGGACCGGCCGGCCAACACCAACCTGAACGACACCATGGCCCACCTGAAGGAGGACTCGGAGTTCTACCGCCAGTTCCGCACCGGCGACATGAACCTGGGCTTCTGGGACAACGACGACTCCCTGTACGGGGCCATCAAGCGGATACTGGGCTTCCTGTACTACTAGAAGCCGCCGGGCCGACGCCAAAAGGCCCCGGGCTTGCGCCCGGGGCCTTTTGGCGTCGTGGTGCTCGCCTAGAGGAACTTCTCCAGGATGTCGGTGGCGGCGTTGATGGCCGCGGCCTCGACGGGACAGCGGGCCTGGAGGTTGAGAAGGCCGGCCGGGTAGCGGCCGGTGCGCTTCACCTGGGCCTTGAAGGTGGCGACGATGGCGTCGCTCATCCGCTTGACCTCGACCACCACCGCATCGTCGGCAATACCCGAAGCCAGAGCCCTGGCCACGTGCTCCTCGGAAAGTTCCCTGAATTCTACCTTGGATTCGACGTACATGGAAGGATTCTCCCCTGTTCCGGGCAAAGGGTCAAGAGCCTTCCGCCGGGCCGGAACGGAGAGACCCGGAAAACGCTCAGGCCCGGCGCAGGGCCGACTCCATGTCCCGCAGGTAGGCCAGGGCCTTTTCCGGGGTGAGCTGGGGGCTCTCCTGGCGCATGCGCCGGGTCCCGTCCCGCTCCACCAGGTCGGTGCGCACCCACAGCCGCTCCCCGTCGCGCAGCACCCGCACCTCCAGCCCGGCCCCGCCCTTCTTGCGCAGGAGCACGTTCACCGCCACCACCTGCGCCTCGATGCGCGCCGCCATGTCGTCGTCCGCCATGCCCGCCTCCCGATCCGCCTGGTTGCGCAGAGCATCGCATCCCCGCCGGGCCGGCGCAAGCCCCGGCCCGGTGCGTGGCGTTTTGGCGGCAATCCGCCGCAAGCCTTGCCTTCGCCCGGAATTTGCCCCAAGAAGAAACGGTTCGCACGGATTGCGCCGCTTTCGTGCAAACCCAAACCCGCATCCCGGAAGCTGCATGCCCGAAACGCCCGTGGCCCGCCCCTGGCTGGCCAGCTATGACCCATTGGTCCCGCCCAACCCGGCCATCGAGGCCGTGCCGGTGTTCGAGTACCTGGACCGCGCGGCCCGCGACTACCCGGAGCGCGAGGCCCTGCGCTTCCAGAACCTGCGCATGTCCTACGCCATGCTCCTGGAGCGGGCGGAGACGGCCGCCGCCGCCCTGCGCCGGCTGGGCGTGGGCCCGGGGGACCGGGTGGCCGTCATGCTGCCCAACCTGCCCCAGACCATGGTGGCCTACTGGGCGGTGCTCAAGGCCGGGGCCGTGGCGGTGATGGTGAACCCGCTCTACATGGAGAGCGAGCTCACCCACCAGTTGGGCGACGCGGGCTGCGCCACCATGATCGTGCTGGACCATCTCTGGCCCAAGGTGGCGGCCCTGCGCGAACGCCTGCCCGTGCGGCGCTACATCGTCACCAGCGTGGCCGACGGCCTGCGCTTCCCCCTGGGGCTCCTGTTCGGCCTCAAGATGTGGCGCGCGGGCCAGCGGGTGGCCGTGCCCTTCGACGGCAAGACCGTGCTGCGCTGGGGCGCGCTGTTCACGGGCAAGGCGCGGCTCTCCCACCCGCCGGCCGACCCGGAAAAGGACCTGGCCCTCTTGCAGTACACCGGCGGCACCACGGGCATCGCCAAGGGGGTGATGATCACCCACGCCAACCTGGCGGCCAATGTCCAGCAGTGCGCCACCCAGCTCCACGCCTTCGGCCGGGGCACCGAGACCTTCCTGGCCATCCTGCCCTTTTTCCACGTGTACGGGCTCACGGTCTGCCTGAACCTGCCCGCGGCCCTGGCGGCCACGGTGTATCCCATCCCGCGCTACGTGCCCGCGGACCTGTTGCGCGCCATCCACACCCTGCGGCCCACCATCTTCCCGGGCGCGCCGGCCATCTACGGCTCGCTCATGCAGCAGAAGGATCTGGCCCAGTACGACATCAGCAGCCTGCGCTACCTGGTGTCCGGGTCCGCGCCCCTGCCCCAGGAGGTGCAGCGCCGGTTCCACGAGCTCACCGGCGCGGAGATCATCGAGGGCTACGGCCTGACCGAGGCCTCGCCCGTGACCCACTTCAACCCCCTGAACGGGGTGCGCAAGTCCGGCAGCATCGGCCTGCCCCTGCCCGCGACGGACGCCCGCATCGTGGACCTGAAGACCGGGGACACGGTGCTCGGGCCGGGCCAGGAGGGCGAGCTGTGCATCTCCGGGCCGCAGGTGATGCGCGGCTACTGGAAGCGGCCCGAGGACACCGCCGCCACCCTGCGCGAGGGCTGGCTCTACACCGGCGACGTGGCGGTCATGGACGAGGAAGGCTATTTCAGCATCGTGGACCGCAAGAAGGACCTGGCCATCATCGGCGGGTACAACGTGTATCCCCGGGAGATCGAGGAGGTGCTGTACCAGCACCCCAAGGTCAAGGAGGCCGCGGCCGTGGGCCTGCCCCACCCCTCCCGGGGCGAGATCATCAAGGCCTACGTGGTGCCCAAGGAGGGCGAGACCGTGCAGCGCAGCGAGATCGTGGCCTGGTGCCGGCGCAAGCTGGCCAACTACAAGGTGCCGCGCGAGGTGGAGATACGGGCGGACCTGCCCAAGACCCTGGTGGGCAAGGTGCTGCGCCGCGCCCTGCGCGACGAGGAGGCGGCCCACGCAGGCCGTTGAAAATCCCGCGAT
>DKEU01000249.1 GCA_002452635.1 Desulfovibrionaceae bacterium UBA6814
CCAGGCCTACCACGACGCGCTCACCGACCTGCCCAACCGCAACCTGCTCCTGGACCGGCTGCGCCAGGCCATATCCCGGGGCCACCGCACCGGCGAGCGCACCGCCGTGCTCTTCGTGGACCTGGACAACTTCAAGACCATCAACGACAGCCTGGGCCACGCGGTGGGCGACAAGCTCCTCCTGGCCGTGGCCGGCCGCTTCAAGGAGCTGGTGCGCGAGGGCGACACCGTGGCCCGCCTGGGCGGGGACGAGTTCGTGCTCCTGGTGGAGAGCCTGGAGAGCGAGCGCGGCGCGGTGCAACTGGCCAACCGGGTGCACGACTCCCTGCAGGCCCCCCTCCTGATCGAGGGCCACGAGCTGTTCATCAGCCCGAGCATCGGCATCGCCTTCCACCCCGCGGACGGCGAGGACCCGGACACCCTGCTCAAGAACGCGGACCTGGCCATGTACCAGGCCAAGGCCGCGGGCCGCAGCCGCACCCGCCTCTTCGCCGCGGAGATGGACGAGCGCGCCCAGCGCCGCCTGGCCCTGGAGAGCGACCTGCGCCGCGCCGTGGCCAGGCGGGAAATCTACCCGGTGTTCCAGCCCCGCATCGACCTGGACCGCGGCGAGGTGGCGGGCATGGAGGCCCTGGCCCGCTGGGCCGCGCCCGACGGCCGCACCGTGAGCCCGGTGGAGTTCATCCCGGTGGCCGAGGAGACCGGGCTCATCCTGGGCCTGGGCCAGCTCATCCTGGAGCAGGCCTGCGCCCACTCCCGCGCCCTGCTGGACAAGGGGTGCCCCTGCCCCCGGGTCTCGGTGAACTTCTCCCCGCGCCAGTTCCAGCAGCGGGCCCTGGTGAAGATGGTGCGCGAGACCCTGGCCGCATCCGGCCTGGACCCGGAGCGCCTGGAGATGGAGATCACCGAATCCGTGCTCCTGGGCGACCTGGAGGAGACCACCCGCAAGCTCCGGGACCTGGCGGCCATGGGCGTGCGCATCGCGGTGGACGACTTCGGCACCGGCTACTCCTCCCTGGCCTACCTGCGCCGGCTGCCCATCCACGTGCTCAAGATCGACCGCTCCTTCGTTTCCGGCATCGTGGACAACCCGAGCGACCTGTCCATCGCCCGCACCATCGTGCAGATGGGCCGCAACCTGGGGCTCACCGTGCTGGCCGAGGGCGTGGAGACCCCGGCCCAGATGGAGGCCCTGCGCGCCATGGGCTGCCACGAGGTGCAGGGCTACCTGTTCAGCAAGCCCCTGCCCCCGGCCGCGCTGGAAGCCTACCTGCGCCGCTGCGCCGAGCAAGGCGGGGCCATGGCCCAGCTTCCCCCTGCCCCATGATGCCACGTTGCGTTCGAAGAACGCAGATTGGTATCGCGCGCCAGGACGGCGCGCCATGGGCGAAGCCCATGCGAGGCCGGGCGAAACCGCGTTTTCGCCGGGCCGAGGTGGGCAAAACCCAGGACGGGTTTTGCTCGCAACTTGGTATGAGTTGACTTTCCCCGCGCTTTGCCTTCTCTTCCCCCGGTCAACAACCCCAGCCCAGAGGCCCGACCATGGACCCCAAGACCCGCCTCCTGCCCCAGGTGGAGCAGTTCACGCCCTACTCCCCCGGCCTGTCCATCGACGAGATCCGGGAACGCTTCGGCCTGGAGAACGTCATCAAGATGGCCAGCAACGAGAACCCGCTGGGAACCTCGCCCCTGGCCCAGAAGGCCCTGGCCCGGGCCGCGGCCCAGGCCTTCCGCTACCCCCAGGCCGGCAACCCCCGCCTGGCCGCCGCCCTGGCCGGACATCTCGGCACCGACCCCCGCCGCATCGTCACCGGCAACGGCTCGGACGAGCTCATCGACCTCTTGGTGCGCGTCACCGCCCAGCCCGGCCGGGACAACATCCTGGCCTTCTCGCCCTGCTTCTCCATCTACGAGCTGCAGGCCAAACTCTGCGGGGTGGAGCTGCGCCAGGCCCCCCTGAACCCGGACTTCTCCTTCCCCTGGGACGCCCTGCTGGCCAAGGCCGACGCGCACACCGCCATCTGCTTCGTCACCACCCCGGACAACCCCTCGGGCTTCACCCCGCCGGTGGAGGAGCTGGCCGCCTTCGCCCGCCTCCTGCCCGACACCTGCCTGCTGGTGGTGGACGAGGCCTACATGGACTTCGCCTCGCCCCAGGATGCCTACTCCCTGCTGCCGCGCCTGGACGAGTTCCCCAACCTCTGCATCCTGCGCACCTTCTCCAAGATGTTCGGCCTGGCCGGCCTGCGCCTGGGCTACGCCGCCCTGCCCGCCTGGCTGGCCGACGCGGTGCTGCGGGTCAAGCTGCCCTTCTCGGTGAACCTCATGGCCGAGGAGGCCGCCCTGGCCGCCCTGGGGGACAAGGACTTCCTGCGCTGCACCCTGGACACCACCCTGCGCGGCCGCGAGGTCCTGACCCGGGGCCTGGCCGAACTGGGCTGCACGGTGCGGCCGTCCCAGGCCAACTTCCTGCTCTTCGACCTGCCCGCCGGCTCCTCCCTGGACGCGGCCGGCTTCTTCTACGCCCTGCTGCGCAAGGGCGTGATCATCCGGCCCCTCAAGAGCTACAACCTGCCCAATTCGCTGCGGGTCAGCGTGGGCAACGACCGCGAGAACGCCCTGTTCCTGGAGGCGGCCAAGGACGTGCTCCATGCCTGAGCCGCGGATCATCACCATCGACGGCCCGGCCGGGGTGGGCAAGTCCACCCTGGCCAAGCGCCTGGCCGACCACCTGGGCATCGCCTACCTGGACACCGGGGCCATGTTCCGCGGCACGGCCCTGGCCCTGGGCGAGGGGTCCTGGACCTGGCCCGAATCCCGGCTGGCCGACGCCCTGGCCTCCCTGGCCTTCACCCTGTCCGGCGCCGGCGCGGACTCCCGCATCCGCCTGGGCGGCGTGGCCCTGGGCGACGAGATACGCACCGAACAGGTGGGCATGTGGGCCTCCAACATCGCCACCCTGCCCGTGGTCCGCGCCTTCCAGAAAGAGGCCCAGCAGGCCATCGGCCGCACCACCTCCCTGGTGGCCGAGGGCCGCGACATGGGCACCGTGGTGTTCCCCCAGGCCAAGCCCAAGTTCTTCCTGGACGCCACCCCCGAGGTCCGCGCCGCGCGGCGGTTCCTGCAACTCCAGATCATGCGCAAGCCCGCGGACCTGAACGAGATCATCGAGAGCATCCGCGCCCGCGACCACCAGGACCGCACCCGCGCCGAAGCCCCGCTCAAGCCCGCGCCCGACGCCCGCATCATCGACACCTCCCACCTCACCGTGGACGAGGTGTTCGACGCCATGCTGGAGGCGCTCGGCTAGCGCGGCGCAAGCCGAAAAAAGGGGCGGTCACGAACCGCCCCTACACAAGAAGGCCGCGCCAACGGGCCTGGCCATGCTTTCTTCCGTAGGGGCGGTTCGCGAACCGCCCTTCTTGTTGCTTGCATCCGGGCAGTCCGCGGACTGCCCGGATTAAAACCTGCCCTACTCCGCGATCTCCTCGGGCCGGATGGTGAGGACCGGGCACTTGGCGGACTTGACCACCTTCTCGGCCACCGAGCCGAAAAGGATGCGGTCGATGCCGGTGCGGCCGTGGGTGCCCATGACGATCATGTCCGCGCCTTCCTTCTCGGCCAGGGTGAGGATCTCCTCGGCCGCGTAGCCGGTGGCCACCTTGCCGGACACGGCCGTGCCCGGGAAATTCTCCTGCAGGAAGGTCTCCATGGTCTTTTCCGCGCCGGACACGATCTCGCCCACGAAGTTCTCGATGGAGGTGGGCGGCACGTGGAAGCCCACGTACTGGTTCAGGGAGGGCGCCACGTAGAGCACCAGGAGCTGGGCTCCGGTGCACTTGGCCAGGCCCAGGGCGTAGCTGGCCACCGCAGGGCTGGTCTCCGAGAAGTCCAAGGCGCAGAGTATCTTCTTCACGCTGAACATGTGGTTCCTCCTCTCGTCCGGAAAACCCGGAGGGGGTTTGGCCTCAAGCCCAGGGGCGAGACGGCCGATAGAGGGAGAGCGGGGCTTTGCCCGCGTCATCCTTGGATTTCCATTCTTGTTGTACGCGCAGGCGCGGCGGTTCGACAAGGGCTTTTTTCTGGCGTAGGAAGCGGACATGGAAGCTGTCCCAGGGGCAAAAAGTTCCGGGCGCCCAAAAAGAAACATTAATTTTTTCATAGAGATATAAAGCAGCGCCGGGTTGGCAGGCATCTTGCTTTCCATGGGCAAACCATGGATGAGGTGTGCCATGAAGATCACCACCGAACAGTTGAGGCCGCTGGAGACCGAACAGGAATCCAAGGCCCGCCGCGCCGAATCCGGAGAGGGATTCGGGGAGCTGCTCTCCAAGGAGCTGGGCGCCCAGGAGGTCGCCCCCTCCCAGGGCTTGCGGCCGCCCGCTGCGCCGCTGTTGCCGCACCAGATCGCGGCAACCAGCGAGGCGGCGGCCACCGAAGAGAGCACCCCGGCAGGACAAGAGGTCATGGACAAGCTGGAGAACATCCTGGGCGAATGGGAAAATTATGCCACCCACCTGGCCGAGCCCGAGGCTACCGACGGGTTGCGCAAGGCCAACGGGGCCCTCGAGAGCATCGAGAGCGACGTGGCGGGGCTGAAGTCCAGCTACCCCGGCCTGGGCAAGGACCATCCCGGCTTGCAGTCGGTGGTGGACGAGATGGAGATCCTGGCCGTGACCGAGCGGATCAAGTTCAACCGGGGGGACTACCTGTAGTTCACCGGCCCGCGGCAAAGGCGGACAGGGCGGCATAAGTCGGCCCGCCGGGGCGCAGCTCGCTCCGGTACAGGGTGAAGCCTGCTGCGGGAAATTCGGGCCAGGGACGGCCTGCGAGGTCGGCAAGGACCTCGTCCCAGGGATCGGGTTCGGACCATTTGATTCGCGCCAGCGTCAGGTGCGCTGAGAAAGGGCGCTCCTCTGCGGGGAAACCCAGCGGCAGGAGCGCCTTTTCTATGGACGACGCCAGGGCCGCCACCTGGGCCCCGCCCCGGGCCAGGCCCAGCCAGAGCACCCGGGGCTGCCAGCGGCGGCCCTTGTTCTCCGGAGCGGGCCGGGGAGGGAAGAACCCCGCGCCGCCCCCCTGCGCCGTGAACTCCGGACAGGATACCTGGCCCAGGGCCGCGACCAGGGCGGGCAGGCGGGCCTGGTCCACGTCCCCCAGGAACTTCAGGGTGAGATGCCAGTTGCCGGGCCGGGTCCAGTTCAGCTTGGACCGCAGCCGGCGCTCCCAGTTCGTGCGCAACGCGGCCAGGCCGTCCTGGTAAGCCGGAGGCAGGGGAAGGGCGATAAAGGCGCGCACCTCGCTCACGGCGCGGCCTCCAGCAGCCGGGCCAGCTCCTCCAGGCAGGCGCGCACCGTGGCCGCGCGCACCGTGGCCCGGTCGCCCGGGAACAGGAAACGCCGGGCGCGCACCGCGCCGGCCAGGTCCCAGGCCATCCACACCGTGCCCACGGGCTTGTCCGGGCTGCCGCCGCCCGGGCCGGCGATGCCGGACACGGCCAGGCCCGCGTCCGCGCCGGTGGCGCGCCGCGCGCCCGCGGCCATGGCCCGCACCACGGGCTCGCTCACCGCGCCGTGGGCGGCCAAGTCGGATTCGGGCACGCCGAGCAGGCCGGACTTCACGGAGTTGGCATAGGCCACCACCCCGCCCGTGAACCAGTCGGAGCTGCCCGCCACGTCGGTGAGGGCCGCGGCGATGAGGCCCGCGGTGCAGGACTCGGCCGTGGCCAGGGTCCAGGCGCGGCCGCGCAGCAGGTCGCCGATGCGGGCGGCCAAGTCCAGGGTGTCGTCCATGGCCCCAGGGTAGCAACAGGAGGTTTGCCTTACAAGGCGGCTTGCGGTAGTTGCTGTCTGCCGTACGGAAGAGGCTTCCCTCCGGGGGCTCAAGGGCCGACGGCCCTT
>DKEU01000250.1 GCA_002452635.1 Desulfovibrionaceae bacterium UBA6814
GGCCATCATCGAGAAGGTGGTGGACACGGCCCGGGCCCGGGAGGCCGCGCGCAAGGCCAAGGACCTGGTGCGGCGCAAGGGCGCGCTCTCGGACAACGCCCTGCCCGGCAAGCTGGCCGACTNNTCGTCGAGGGTGATTCGGCCGGCGGCTCGGCCAAGCAGGGCCGCGACCGGGCCATCCAGGCCATCCTGCCCCTGCGCGGCAAGATCCTGAACGTGGAGAAGACCCGCTTCGACAAGATCCTCGGCAACAAGGAGATCAAGGCCCTCATTACCGCCATGGGTGCGGGCGTGGGCAACGACGGCAGTGTCCCCGATTCCGAGGGCGAGGAGAGCGAGGCGGCCGAGGGCATCGACCTGGAGCGGCTGCGCTACCACAAGATCATCATCATGACCGACGCGGACGTGGACGGCGCGCACATCCGGACGCTGCTCCTCACCTTCTTCTTCCGGCGCTTCAAGATGCTCATCGACCGCGGCTTCCTGTACATCGCCCAGCCCCCGCTCTACCGGGTGCACAAGGGCAAGCAGGAGCGCTACATCAAGGACGAGGAGGAGTTCAACGACTTCCTCATGGAGCGGGTGGGCCAGGACCTGGCGGTGCGCACCGCCGCCGGCCGGGAGCTGCGCGGCGGCGAGGCCGTGTCCCTGCTCAACTGGACCAAGTTCCTGCTGGCCAAGGTCAACGAGGCCGAGAACATCGGCCTGGCCCGCGACCTGTTCATGAAGCTGTTGTCCTATGGGGTGAAGCTCACCCCGGCCTCCTTCGGCAACGGCGAGTGGGAGCGCTTCCGCACCCACCTGGACCGCAGCGGCTACACCGCCGAGATGGAGGTCCAGGAGGAGGAGGACGAGCGCCGCATTTTCATCGTCTACGACAACCGCAAGGGCCACAAGACCCGCACCGGGGTGGAGTTCTTCAACTCCAAGATATTCAAGCAGTCCTTCGACGCCCTGGCCCAGATCCGGGACCAGGCCGGCGACCGGGACTTCGTGCTCCTGCGCGAGGGCCAGGAGATCGCCGCCCCGGACCTCACCTCCCTCTGGGACACGGTGCAGGACGAGGCCATGCGCGGCTACACCCTGCAGCGCTACAAGGGCCTGGGCGAAATGAACCCGGAACAGCTCTGGGAGACCACCATGAACCCGGAGAACCGGACCATGCTCCAGGTGAGCGTGGACGACGCGGCCGAGGCCGACGAGCTGTTCCAGAAGCTCATGGGCGACCAGGTGGAGCCGCGCCGCGACTTCATCGTGCGCAACGCCCTGGCCCTGGAGGCCCTGGACATCTAGTGTTCAACGAGGCGGCGCGGGGGCTTTCCCCTGGGCGTTGCCACGGAATAGCGCGGAGGTTGCTTGGCCTCCGGCGGCCCAAGGGCCTTAGGCCCTTGGGAATCCCTATCGAGTAAGGAACCGGAATGGAAAAGACCATCAGCATCGAAAAGGAAATCCAGAAATCGTATCTGGAGTATTCCCTGTCGGTCATCATCGGCCGGGCCATCCCCGACGTGCGCGACGGGCTCAAGCCCGTGCACCGGCGCATCATGTACGCCATGCACGAGCTCTCCAACACCTACAACCGGCCCTACAAGAAGTCCGCCCGCATCGTGGGCGACGTGATCGGCAAGTTCCACCCCCACGGCGACGCCGCGGTCTACGACGCGCTCACCCGCATGGCCCAGGAATTCTCCATGCGCGACCCGTTGGTGGACGGGCAGGGCAACTTCGGCTCCATCGACGGCGACGCGCCCGCGGCCATGCGGTACACCGAGTCGCGCATGTCCCGCCTGGCCGGCGAATTCCTGGCCGACATCGAGAAGGAGACCGTCGAGTTTCGGCCCAACTACGACAACACCATCCAGGAGCCCGCGGTCCTGCCCACCAAGGTGCCCAACCTGCTCTTGAACGGCACCTCGGGCATCGCCGTGGGCATGGCNNAACATCCCGCCCCACAACCTGGGCGAGCTGTGCGACGCCCTGCTCCTGCTCCTGGACAACCCCGACTGCCCGGTCCAGGACCTCATGGCCCTGGTCAAGGGCCCGGATTTCCCCACCGGCGGGTTCGTGTACGCCGGCGAGGGTCTGAAGAGCGCCTACGAGTCGGGCCGCGGCTCGGTGAAGATCCGCGGCAAGATCGAGATGGAGGAGCGCAAGAAGGGCTCGGAATCCATCGTCATCACCGAGATTCCCTACGCCCTGAACAAGTCCTCCCTGGTGGAGAAGATCGCCTCCCTGGTGCACGAGAAGCGCCTGGACGGGGTGGCCGACCTGCGCGACGAGTCCGACCGCCGCGGCATCCGCATCGTGCTCGACCTCAAGAAGGGCACCATCCCGGAGATCGTCACCAACACCCTGTACAAGTTCACGCCCCTGGAGACCTCCTTCGGCTTCAACATGATGGCCGTGGTGGGCAACCGGCCGCAGCTCCTCAACCTCAAGCAGGTGCTGGCCCACTTCCTGGACCACCGGGTCGAGGTCATCGTGCGCCGCACCCGCTACGACCTCAAGAAGTCCGAGGCCCGGGCCCACATCCTGGAGGGCCTGCGCATCGCCCTGGACAACATCGACGAGGTGGTGGCCCTGATCAAGGCGTCGCGCACCCCGCAGGAGGCCAAGGCCAAGCTCTCGGAGCGCTTCGGCCTGTCCGACGTGCAGTGCCAGGCCATCCTGGACATGCGCCTGCAGCGCCTCACCAACCTGGAGCACGAGAAGCTGCTGGAGGAGTACCGCGAGCTGCTCAAGCTCATCGAGTACCTGAAGAGCATCCTGGAGCGGGAGGCGGTGCTCAAGACCGTCATCCGCGACGAGCTGGCCGAGCTCAAGAAGACCTACGCCACCCCGCGCCGCACCGAGGTCCTGGAGGAGCTGCCCGAGGGCATCGCCATGGAGGACCTCATCCCGGACTCGGAGGTGGTCATCACCCTGTCCAAGCGCGGCTACGTCAAGCGCACGGACCTGGACCACTACTCGGCCCAGCGCCGCGGCGGCAAGGGCATCTACGGGGTGCAGACCGCGGACGGCGACTTCGTGCAGTCCTTCTGCACCACCTCCAACCACCAGTTCCTGCTGCTCTTCACCAACCAGGGCCGCATCTACCGCATGAAGGTGCACCAGATCCCCGAGGGCAGCCGCACCGCCCGCGGGGTGCACATCGCCAACCTGCTGCCCCTGGAAAAGGACGAGGTGGTCAACGCCATCCTCACGGTGCGCGAGTTCAAGGCCGAGCGCTCCTTCCTGTTCATCACCAAGCGCGGCGTGGTGAAGCGCACCGCCCAGGAGGCGTACCGGAACGTGCGCTCCACCGGCATCAAGGCCGTGCTCCTGCGCGAGGGCGACGAGCTCATCATGGTCCGGGAAGTGGCCACGGACAACGAGGTCATCCTCACCACCCAGCTGGGCTTCGCCATCCGCTTCAAGGTCAAGGACGTGCGGGAGATGGGCCGCACCGCGGCCGGGGTCAAGGGCATCGCCCTGCGCTCCGACGACATCGTGGTGGCCGGCGAGGTGGTCGGGGCCGAGACCCACAAGGAACTGCTCACCGTGTCCCAGTTCGGCTACGGCAAGCGCACCCCGGTGGACCAGTACCGGCTCCAGTCCCGCGGCGGCAAGGGCATCATCACCATGAAGACCACCCCCAAGACCGGCCTGCTCCTGGGCGCGGTCTCGGTGGGCGACATCGACGAGATGATCCTGCTCACCTCGGGCAACAAGGTCATCCGCATGTCCGTGGAGGAGATCCGCAAGGTGGGCCGCGCCACCCAGGGCGTGCGCCTGGTGTCCATGGACGAGGGCGACCAGGTGGTGGGCTTCGACCTGGTGCAGGACCCCCAACCCGCGGCCGACGGTGAATAGCCCGATTCCGGACCCCTACCCTACCCTTGACGGGCCGGCAGGAGCCTTGCGCTTCCTGCCGGCCCTGCTCCTGGCCCTGGCCCTGCTGGCCGGGGCGTGCTCCGGCCCCGGCCCCGGCGACCTGGACGCCGCGGACAGCGAATACGCCGCGGGCAACTACTTCCAGGCCCAGAACCTCTACGAGGAATACATCCGGCAGAAGCCCGACGGAAAGGCCCGGCTGCACGCCTGGGACCGGCTGCTGGACATCGCCCTGGCCCACGACGACCGCCGCCGGGCCGCCTCGCTCATGGAGTCCATGCTCCTGGAGTTCAGCGACGTCGCCGGCCAGTACAAGGACCTGCTGCGCCGGCTGGCCACCACCTACCAGGATCTCCGGGACTGGGACCGGGCCCTGGACACCTGGCAGAAACTCCTGGCCCTGCCCTCCACCCAGGAGGCGGACCAGTGGGAAATCCACTGGCACATGGGCAAGATTTTCCAGTACCAGGGCCAGTACGTCCAGGCCCGGGACGCCCTGGCCAGCTGCGCCGCCACCGCCCCGGACATCACGGCCAAGGCCCGCTGCCTCTACGACCTGGCCCAGACCCAGACCCTGCTCAAGGAAAAGAACAACGCCCGCAAGTCCCTGGACCTGCTCCTCACCCTGGACATCGAGGACACGGAGCTGCACGCCCAGGCCGCCTTCCTCCTGGCCGACATCTACGAGTCCGAAGACAACATCCCCAAGGCCCGGGAGCTCCTCACCTCCATCCTCGAAACCTACCCCAACCCCATCGTGGTCAGAAAACGGCTGCAAGCGCTGGGGAAATAGCAGGGCGTCGGGCGCGAAAAAGAAGGGCGGTTCACGAACTGATGGGATGGCCCCGCCCCTCCGACAGGGGTAG
>DKEU01000199.1 GCA_002452635.1 Desulfovibrionaceae bacterium UBA6814
AAAAGGGTTCTCCCCTTTCCCCCGGACCCCCTATCCCCTCTCCCAAAAACCGCCATCGGTTGGGGCCTGGGAAGCGCGGGGGGTTGCGGTCAATTCGTCAGTCCGCGGGCGGGCGGCGCTCCGCGGCGGTGAGTTCGGCCAGCTTGGCGTACTTGTGGAACGCGTAGATGAAGGCGTGAACGGCCAGCAGGAAGCCCGCCCGGCCGTCCAGGAAGCCCAGCTTCAGGATGTACTGGCGCAGGAACTTGGCCATGCCCCGGGCCACGGCCGCGCCCAGGCCGCAGCGCCGGCCCCGGCCGTGCATCTCTCCCGCCGCAGTGGTGGTGTAGCTGTTGATCTTGGCCAGGTGCTCGGCCAGGTCCGCATACGGATAGTGGATGATGTCCCCGGACAGCCGCCGGGTGGGCCCGGCCGGGAAGAACTCCTCGTGCGGCAGGGTGCCGCGCAGCTCCATCCGGTCCGGCCGGAACGCCCGCAGCAGCCAGTCCGGGTACCAGCCCCCATGCCTGAGGAAGCGGTCGTAGTAGAACGAACGGCGGGAGCAGAAGAAACCCGCGGCGTCCCCCGGGTCGGCCAGGGCCGCCTGGAGGGAGGCGGAAAGCTCGGGGGAGAGGTACTCGTCCTGGTCCAGGGTCACGACCCAGGGCGTGGCGACCTGGGTGAAGGCGTAGCGGAACTGGGGGATGGTGCCCTCCCAGGCCCGGTACAGCACCTCCGCGCCCGCGGCCCGGGCGATATCCAGGGTGGCGTCCGTGCTCCCCGAGTCCACCACCAGGAGCCGGTCGCAGAAGGACAAGCTCTCCAGGGTCCTGGCCAGCCACTTCTGGCCGTTGAAGGTGAGCACGACAGCGGTGACGCCGTGGGGCATGGGCGTTCCTATTGCACCGTCCGTCCGGCCGCGCCGGGCTTCTTGCCGCGCTTTTCCAGCTCCTGGTCCAGGATGGCCTGGGCCGCGGCGATCACGTTCTCCAGGGGCTGCGACGCGTCCACCACCCGGTAGCGGTCCCGGTGCAGGGCCGCCCAGGTCAGGTAGCCCTCCCGCACCCGGGCGTGGAACTGGAGGCTCTCGGCCTCGAACCGCCCTTCCGTGACGCAGGTGCCGCTGCGCATGTTGCGGGTCAGCGCCCGCTTGAGCCCCTGCTCGGCCGGCAGGTCGAAGAGCAGGGTCAGGTCCGGCCAGCACCCGGCCACCGCAATCTCGTTGAAGCTGTTCAACAGCCGCGGGTCCAGGCCCCGGCCGTAGCCCTGGTACACCACCGTGGAGTCCGCGAACCGGTCCGAGAGCACGATATGCCCCGCGTCCAGGGCGGGCTTCACCACCTCCTGCACGTGCTGGGCCCGGTCCGCCAGGTACAGGAACAGCTCGCTCTGCCCGGTCAGGTCCCGGCTGGCCATGTCCAGGAGGATGTTGCGCAACTGCTGGCCCAGGCGCGAGCCGCCCGGCTCCCGGGTCAGGGTCACCGAGAAGCCCCGGCCGGACAGCGCATCCGCCACCCGGGCCAGGACCGAGCTCTTGCCCGAGCCCTCTATGCCTTCAAAGGTAACAAACATTGCTCCCCCTCCGGCCGCTGGGCCGCGGTTTCCCGGCCCGGGGTGCGGGCCGGCCGAAAGACCGGCCGCTCCAGGGAGCGGGCGTAGGCGCTCCAACCGCCCTCCCCGGCCTCGGCCTCGTCCAGGGCCTCGGCCACGGTGGCCAGCTTGGCGTCCAGGTTGTCGGCAAAGTGCAGGGCGAACGCCTCGGCGGTCTTGGGCCGCTTGGGCGAGCCGAAGGCCAACTCCCCGTGGTGGCTCACGATGATGTGCTTGAGGTGCAGGATGAGCCCCTCGTCCAGGCCGCTCCTGGCCAGGAAGGGGGCCAGCACGTCCAGGCCCAGGGAGATGTGCCCGAGCAGCCGCCCCGGGTCCGTGACCTCGCGGGCCAGGCCCGTGCCGTACTCCCAGGCCTTGCCCAGGTCGTGGAACACCGCGGCCGCCAGCAGGGCCTCCCGGTCCAGGTCCGGGTACTGGTCGCAAAAGGACATGCAGAGCCGGCACACGGACAGGGTGTGCTCCAGGAGGCCGCCCACATAGGCGTGGTGCACGCTCACCGCGCCGGGCGCGGCCAGGAGCCGGGCCTTGACCGCCGGGTCGGTGAGCACCTTGCGCACCAGGGCGCGCCAGGGCTTGTGCCGCAGGTGCTCCCGGCACAGGGCCTCGATGTCCGCCAGGAGGTCCTCGGCCGGACGCCGGCTGGAGGCCACGAAGTCCGCGAGCACCAGGTCCGGGGATTCCGGGTCCAGCACCTGCAGGGACTCGGCCACGATCTGGGTCTCGTCGCGGTACACCCCCACCTGGCCGCGCACCCGCACCAGCATGCCCGGGGCCAGGTTCGGACAGCTCCCGCTGTGCGGGGAGAAAATCTTGGCCGCCACCCGGCCGGAATTGTCCTCCAGGGCCAGGCTCCAGAAGGGGCCGTTCTTGGCCTGGCCCTGCCGGGCCTCGGCCAGGGCGAACACCTCGTCCACCGCATCCCCGGGGGTCAGTTCGCGCACGAAAAGCTTCTTGAGGTTCATCGGTTGCACTCGCCAAGGGCTTGGGGTAATCCCGCCGTCAAACGATCATGGGGAACAGGCGGCCGGACTGCCCACAAGTGCCCTGTTTCCCTGGCTCATGTCAAACCGCCCCGGCGGGGCCTCACCACCTCTCGGAGTACCCCATGCGCATCCTGCTCACCAACGACGACGGCATCCACGCCGTGGGCCTGCGGGCCATGCACCAGGCCCTGGCCGCGGCCGGACACGAGGTCCGGGTGGTGGCCCCCCTCACCGAGCAGTCGGCCGTGGGGCACGCGGTCACCATGTCCGTGCCCCTCAAGGCCCGCTCCATCAAGGAGAACGGCTTCTCCGGCCTGGGCGTCACCGGCACCCCGGTGGACTGCGTGAAGCTGGGCCTCACCACCCTCCTGGGGGACGAGCCCGTGGACCTGGTGGTCTCGGGCATCAATGCGGGAGCCAACGTGGGCGTGGACATCCTCTACTCCGGCACCGTGGCCGCGGCCACCGAGGCCGCGCTCATGGGGTTCCCGGCCCTGGCCGTGTCCATGGACGACTTCGCGCCCCGCGACCTCTCGGCCCAGGCCGGCTTCGCCGCGGACCTGGCCGCCCGCATCCCCTGGGCCGAACTGCCCGGCCAATGCATGCTCAACCTGAACTTCCCGG
>DKEU01000144.1 GCA_002452635.1 Desulfovibrionaceae bacterium UBA6814
AGGGCGGTTCACGAACCGCCCCTACGCAAGAAAACGGAACCTGAGCGAAGGCAGGGCCTTCTTCGGTAGGGGCGGATCGCGATCCGCCCTTCTTTACGCGCAGCTACAGCCCCGCCTGCCGCAGCAGCCACACCACGGCCACGCCCGCCAGCATGGCGGCCAGGAGGTTGCGGGTCTTGAGGGCCAGGCCCAGGGAGACCGCGCCCGCTGCCCATTCCGCCGGGCCGCCGCGGGCCAGGCCGGGCAGGATGATGGAGATGAGCACCGCGCCGGGAATGCCCTGCAAGAATGCCTCGGTGCGCGGGGTCAGGCGCACCCGGGTGGCGATGAACAGCCCGGCCGCCCGGGTGAGGTAGGTGGCCGCGGCCATGCCGGCAATGGCCAGGGCGCTGGCGAAGGTCTCAGCGGCCATGGCGCAGGGCTCCGGTGACGCCGCCGGCCAGGCCGCCGGCCACGATGTGCCACTTGCCGGGCGCGAAGTGCTCCACCAGCAGGGCCACGGCCCCGGCCGCCAGCCAGGGCAGGAGGTCCGACTTGCCGCGCCACATGCCGGCCAAGAGCGCCAGGAACATGGCGGTGAAGGCGAAATCCATGCCCAGCCGGGCCGGGTCGCCCAGCAGCGCGCCCGCGGTCATGCCCAGGCCGGTGGAGCCCACCCAGGCCGCGTACAGGGCCAGGCCCGTGCCCAGGAGGAAGGAGGCCCGGCTGCCGCCGGCGTTGAGCTCGGTGAGGGTCAGGGCCCAGCCCTCGTCCACCAGGAAGAACATGCTGCCGTACGCCTGGAGCGGGGTGAGCCCCCCGAACCAGGGGCGCAGGGTCGCGCCCATGAGCACGTGGCGCAGGTTCACGGCCAGGGTGGTGAGGACCAGGGCCGAGACCGGCAGGGGGTGCACCCACAGGTCCAGGGCCACGAACTGGGACGCGCCCGCGAACACCAGGCCCGAGAGCCCCAGGCCCTCCCCCAGGGAGAGCCCGGCCTGGCGGGCGAGCACCCCGTAGACCAGGCCGTAGGCGGCCACGCCCAGGGCCACGGGCAGGGTGCGGACAAATCCGGCGCGCACGCCGTCCCAGCCGAAGGTGATGGGGGATGCGGGTTGCATGGGCTCAGAGGGTGGCGGTGTCGCCGGGTTCGGGCAGGAAGGCGTCCAGGCCGACGGTTTGGCCCAGGGCCACGTCCACCTCGGCGCGGCGCCGGTGGCGGGCCAGGCGGGAGAGGTGCACCAGGGCCAGGCGGGGCACGCCCGCGCGGCGGGCAAAGGCGATGCTGCCGGCCACCGTGCCGTGGCCCGGGATGTCCGGCTCCAGGCCGTAGGCCTCGTGCACGGCCAGGGAGCACCCCCGGGCCAGGGCCTCGGTGGCCGGGGTGGGCCGGCCGTCGCCGCTGTAGAACAGGGCCGCGCCGGGTTCGTCCAGGCGCAGGGCCAGGCAGGGCGGGGAGTGCTCGGGCTCGGCGCAGGACACGCGGATGCCCGCGACTTCCGCGGCCTGGCCCGGATGCAGCGGATGCAGTTCGATGAACTCCAGGGAGAAGGCCAGGCGGCCGCGCAGGCTGGGGTAGGCCACGTCCACGACCGCGGCGAATCGCTCCGCCACGCCCGGCGGACCGGCCACGGCCAGGGGCCGGGTGCGGCCCTCCTCCCAGAGCCGCAGCACGAGGGCGGGTGCGCCCAGGACGTGGTCCCCGTGGAAATGGCTGAAGATGAGCCCGTCCAGGCCCGCCGGGTCCGGGGCCAGCCGCCAGAAGGCGTGGGCCGCGGTGAACCCGCAGTCCAGGAGCAGGCTGCGGCGGCCCTCCCGGCCCTGGGCCGCGACCAGCAGGCTGGTGTTGGGCAGGGCCTCGTCAAAGGCCTCGCCCACGCCGACGAAGAGCACGTCCATGGTCCGGGCAGGATGCTCCAGGCGCGGCGGGAATGCAATGGTTTGGCGGGGTATGGCGTTCCTCCCGCGGGCAGGATATGGGGGAGTTGCGGGAAAAGCCGCGCCATGCGTTGGGCGCTTTTGCTGTGGGACGTGCACCTGTTGCCGCCGGCCGGGCCGCGGCCGGGGAGGGGCGTATGCCGCCGCAGGGGTTCGTGTGCAAGCGGTGCGGGCACTGCTGCAACAACCTGGACGACTCGTTCAAGAACGCGGTGGACCGGCACGACCTGGCCATGTGGGTGGCGGCCGGGCGCTGGGACATCGTGCGCCGGGTGCACGTGCTCCTGGAGGAGAACGAACCGGGCCGGGACCGGGTGGCGGGCTACCGGGTGTGGGTGGACCCGGCCACCGGGGACTACCACGAGCGGGAGTGCCCCTGGTTCCGCTGGGGCGAGGGCGGCAGCCAGTGCGCCATCTACGCCCTGCGGCCGGCATACTGCCGGGATTTTCCGGTGAGCCGCACCCATGCCGAGGGCGTGGGCTGCCCCGGGTTCTGGGCATGAAAAAGGGGGCCTTGCGGCCCCCTTTGTGAGTGTCCCCCTAATTCCGATAAGGTCCAGGGGATTATCCCCTNNAGCCCCCCTTGCCGGGGCGTGGGGCAGCGCCCCACCTAGATCTTGCAGGCGGTCTTGAGGTCGTCCACCGCGTCGGTCTTCTCCCAGGTGAACTCGGGGCGCTCCCGGCCGAAGTGCCCGTAGCTGGCGGTGCGCTTGTAGATGGGGCGCTTGAGGTCCAG
>DKEU01000138.1 GCA_002452635.1 Desulfovibrionaceae bacterium UBA6814
TGCTGCCCGTGGCCGGGGTGCGGGAAAAGATCCTGGCCGCCCTGCGCGGGGGCGTCACCACCGTGGTGCTGCCCGCGGCCAACGCCGCGGACGTGGAGGCCGTGCGCCGCACCCTCCCGGACATGCCCCGGGTGGTGCTGGCCGAGGACGCGGCCCAGGGCCTGGCCGCGGCCCTGGCCCCTGCGGCGGACTAGGCCCGAGACAGGCAAGGAAAACGCGCCATGCCCCAGTTCTCCTTCTCCACCTTCGCCCTGAACATCCGCCAGAAGGTGGTCCTGGGCCTGGTCATCTCCCTGCTCGGCCTGGGGCTGCTCGGCAGCATCTCCTACTACCACCTGGTGCAGATCGACGATGCCCTGCGCCTGGCCGAGGTGGTGGACGACCTGAACAACCACGTGCTGGAGGTGCGGCGCTACGAGAAGAACTACCTGCTCTACGCCAACCCCGACGACGCCCGCGAGACCCTGGGCTACATCCAGAAGGCCCTGGACCAGGTGGAGCGCATCCAGACCGGCGCCACCTTCGGCGACGGCCAGGACGCCTTTGCCCGGCTGCGCACCGAGCTGGTCAAGTACCGGGAGAACTTCCTGGTCCTGGACCCCAGGCCGGCCCACAAGGAGGGCTCGGCCCTGCGCGAACTGGGCAAGGACCTGGTGGCCACGGCCCAGAACATCGTCACCACCCAGCGCGAGCGCATCCTGCGCAGCGTGTCCACCCTGAAGACGCAGCTGCTGTTGTCCATCTGCGCGTTCCTGGGCATGGGCGGGCTGGTGGCCTGGTTCGTGGGCCGCAAGATCGTGCACGCCCTGAACCTCATCGTGCGCTCCACCGCGCAGATAGTGCACGGCCGCTTCGCGCCCCTGCCCGTGCCCCACGCCCGGGACGAAACCCGGAGCGTGGTCCTGGCCTTCAACCACATGATCGAGGAGCTGGACAAGCGCCAGAACCAGCTGCTCCAGGAAAAGAAGCTGGCCTCCCTGGGCGTGCTCACCTCAGGGATAGCCCACCAGCTCAACAACCCCCTGAACAACATCTCCACCTCCTGCCAGATCCTCAAGGAGGAGGTGGGCGAGGGCGGGGACCCGGAGTTCGCCAAGCGCATGCTCTCCAACATCCACGGCGAGGTGTTGCGCTCCCGGGACATCGTGAAGGGGCTGCTGGAGTTCTCCCGCACCTCGGACTTCCTGCTGCGGCCCACCTCCCTGGCCGAGCTGGTGGAGCGATCCGTGAACCTGGTGTCCAGCGACCTGCACCCGGGCCAGGAGATCGTGCGCCAGGTGCCTGCGGACCTCACCCTGCCCCTGGACGCCCAGCGCATGCAGGAGGCCTTCCTGAACCTCCTGCTCAACGCCATCCAGGCCATGGGCGGCAACCAGGGCCGCATCACCGTGTCCGCCGAGGCCGACCCGGCCGCAGGCCAGGCCGTGGTGCGGTTCGCGGACACCGGCTCGGGCATCCCGCCCGAGGCCCTGGGCCGCATCTTCGACCCGTTCTACACCACCAAGGAGGTGGGGCGGGGCACCGGCCTGGGCCTGTCCATCGTGTTCGGCATCGTGAAGAAGCACGGGGGCGCCATCAGCGCGGAGAACACGCCCGGCTCGGGCGCGACCTTCACCCTGCGCCTGCCCCTGGCCCCCAAGGAGCCCGCCGCATGACGCAATCTCCGGTCCTGGACCGGCCCCAGGCCCTGGTCAGGCCGCAGGCCCTGGTGGTTGACGACGAGGCCATCGCCCGGGAAAACCTGGCCCACATCCTCACCCGCCAGGGCATGGAGGTGGCCACCGCGCCGGACGGCCGCGCGGCCCTGGCCGAACTGGACAAGCGGGAGTTCGACCTGGTGCTCACCGACCTCATGATGGAGGGGGTGGACGGGTTCGCGGTGCTGCGCCGCGCCAAGGAGCTCTACCCGGACACCGAGGTGCTGGTCATCACCGGCCACCCGGCCGTGGACACCGCGGTGGAGGCCATGCGCCTGGGCGCATACCACTACCTGCCCAAGCCCATCGAGCTGGCCGAGGCCCGGGTGCTGGTGGACAAGGCGATGGAGAAGCGCCGCCTGTCCCTGGAGGTGCGCGACCTGCGCCGCCAGGTGGCGGCCCAGTCCGGGCCGGTGCCCCTGCTCGGCTCCTCCCCGGCCATGGAGGAGCTCAAGCGCACCATCGCCCGGGTGGCGGCCGCGGACTCCACGGTGCTCATCCTGGGCGAGACCGGCACGGGCAAGGAGCTGGTGGCCCGCACCCTGCACGCCTTGGGCCGCCGCTCCAGCCGGCGGTTCCTGGCCATCAACTGCGGGGCCTTCAACGAGGAGCTCCTGGAGAACGAGCTGTTCGGCCACGAGGCCGGGGCCTTTTCCGGCGCCACCCGGCAGAAGAAGGGCCTGTTCGAGGCCGCGGACACGGGCACGCTCTTCCTGGACGAGGTGGGCGAGACCGCGCCGGCCATGCAGGTGAAGCTGTTGCGCGCGCTGCAGGAGCGCACCATCCGCCGGGTGGGCGGCACCGCGGACATCGCGGTGGACGTGCGCATCATGGCCGCCACCAACAAGGACCTCAAGGACGAGGTGGCCTCGGGCAACTTCCGCCAGGACCTCTACTACCGCCTGAACGTCATCACCATCTACGTGCCGCCCCTGGCCGAGCGCCGCGGCGACATCCCGCTGCTCTCCCGCCACTTCCTGGACAAGGCCGCCCGCGCCCTGGACAAGCCGCGCCTGGCCCTGTCGGCCGAGGCCCTGGCCGTCCTGGAACACTACCCGTTCCCGGGCAACGTGCGGGAGCTGGAGAACATCCTGGAGCGGGCCGCGGTCATGGCCGACGGCCCCGCCGTGCTGCCCGAGCACCTGCCCCCGGACCTGGCCTGCATGGTGGCGGTGCAGCGCGTGGCCCCGGCCAGCAACGAGCCCGTCACCCTGGAAGAAAACGAGCGCCGCCACATCGCCTGGGTCCTGGACCACTGCGGCCGCAACAAGACCCAGGCCGCCAAGACCCTGGGCATCGACCGGGCGTCGCTCTGGCGCAAGCTCAAGCGGTTCGGGCTGGAATAGAAGGACCGAAAGGGGGAGGGGACCTTCCCATTCCCCCGAAACGCACTATCAATTGGGAGATGGGTGGGCCTGGGACCTCTTGCCAGACTCCCTGTGCCGAGTTATATTAAAATATAATTTAGGGAGAAACCCATGCATAAAACTACCCTGCGCAAGGTCGGCGGGTCGGTGATGGTGGCGGTGCCGCCAGCTATCCTGGAAATGCTGCACGTGTCGGCAGGGTCCGAGGTCGGGATGAGCGTGGAGGGCGGACAGCTGGTGGTCAGTCCCAGCCCGCGGCCGCGCTACCGACTGGAGGAGCTTCTGGCCCGGTGCGACGTTGCGGCTGCGCCGAACGCCGAGGACCGGAAGTGGCTGGAGTCCGGGCCGGTCGGCGGCGAGCTGCTCTGATGGAGCGCGGCGACATCTACCTGGTATCCCTGGACCCGGCCGCCGGACACGAGCAACAGGGCCGGCGGCCGGTGCTGGTGGTCTCGGCCACGGCCTTCAACCGGCTCACCAAGGTCCCGGTGGTCCTGCCCATCACCACCAAGGGGAACTTCGCCCGCACCGCCGGGTTCGCGGTCCCACTCGACGGGGCAGGGACCAAGACGTCCGGCGTGGTGCGCTGCGACCAGCCCCGGGCCATGGACCTCGCCGCGCGCCACGGCCGCCGACTGGAGAGCGTGCCCCCGGCCGTGCTGGACGAGGTCCTGGCGCGGCTGGCGGCGATCTTCGCCTAACTCCCGCTGCCCGGCCGCTCAGCGGCAGCCCTTCAGTTCGTAGCGGGTGTCGTCGATGTGCTGCTGCAGGCTCCGGGCCGCGTCCGTGACCTTGCCGTTGACCTGGTTGGCGTCCAGGATGCGGTACAGGCTGGCCAGCCACTGCGAGGCGTTGTAGGTCTGCTTCACCCCGATCTCGAGGCCCGCGATGAGCGGGACCTTCTTGGCCACCCACTTGCCGAAGACCTTGCTGTCCGCCAGGATCTTGGACAGGTCGAACAGGGCGTTCAGGGTGGGCGCGTCGGTCTCGAAGTACTTGCCGACCTTGGGGTCCTCCAGCACGGCCTTGACCTCGGCGTCCGAGGCGGCCAGCTGGACGAGCATGGCGGACAGGCCGTCCTTGGCGAAGGTGGTCCAGTCGTTGAGCTTGTTGGTGAGCTCCGCCACCTGCCCCACGGTGGACAGCGTGGCCATGCGGTCGATCTTGGCCCGGATGGCGGCCACGTCGATGCCCTCCTTGGCCATCTCCTCGGCCCGCCTCTCCAGGATGCCCTTGTAGCGCTCCGCGGCCCGACCCCGCTTGGAGAGCGCCTCCAGGTACTGCCCGGCGAAGTACTCGAACCCGTCCTTGGCCGCGTTGAGCAGGGCGTTGCGGTTGGCCTCCTTCCAGGTGTCGAGCTGCTCCTGGGCCAGCAGGATGGTCTTGTTGAACTTCCGGCGCTGCTCCAGGAACCCGGTGAGCTTGGCGGCCAGGCGGTCGCAGTCCGGGGACGCGGGCTTCTCGGCCTTGGCCTTCTGGTCCGGCTTCTTGTCCTGCTCCTTGCCGGGCTCCTTGCCGGGGACCGGCTCCTGGGGCTCCTTCTTCAGGCTCTCCACCACGAACTTCCTGGCCTCGCGCAGGTCCACCACCCGGGGGTCGTTTTCCGGGTTCACCAGGAGCTGGATGTCCGCCACGGGCATGGTGTCGCCGAAGAAGGGGGTGGGTGCCGGCGCGGGCGGCGCGTCGTCCAGGCCCTTGAGCCCCAGCCCGCCGGTGTCGAAGGGCTTGCGGGCACCCGCCGCCAGGGTCTCCATGTCCCCGTCCAGGGTCTTGAGGCCCAGCCCGCCGCCGGGGGCCTTGGCCGCGCCGTCGAGCTGCTTGTAGGACTGCATCATCTTCTCGAACTCGGCCTGGGCCTGGGCCTCCTTGGCCCGCTTCTCCGCGCTCTGCTTGGCGGCCAGCTCCGCGGCCTTCTTCTGGGCGGCCAGGGCCGCGGCCTCCTGCTGCTTTCTCGCCTCCTCGTCGTCCTGCCCGGTGTCGGGCGGGGCGAACACCGCCCCCAGCAGGCTGCCGAAGATGGTGCCCACGATCATGGACTGCATGTCCATCCCGCCCCCGTAATGGGAGGCCTTGCCCCCGCCCGAGCTCTTGGGCGCCGAGTAGTACGGGCAGCTCGAGGAATGCACCCCGTTGGGCAGCGGCGTGCCGCAGTAGGCGCAGACCGGCTTGGGGTCCTGCGCCCCGGCGGGCGAGGGACCCAGGGCCGCGCCCAGCAGCATGGCCACACAGAGCAGAACCGCGACGAGCTTGCGCATGGGGAACACCACCTCCGGCTCACGCCATCCCGAACCCTTCCTCGCCGCGCAGCTCAGCGCACGCCGGCGGCCCCTTCCCACTCGTAGATCTTGTCCTGGGCGGTGCGGGCGTCCGCGGCTTCCGGGACCAGGAGGAGGTACTTCTGCATGCAGACGATGGCGGCCATGTACTCCCCCTGCTGGGCGTAGAGGAGCCCCATGTTGTAGTAGGCCGCCGGGTAGGTGACCTGGTTCACCTGCAGCGCCTTGAGGTACATCTCGATGGCCATGTCGTACCGCTTCTTCTCGGTCCAGGAATTGGCCTGGACGATGAATCTGCGCTGGTCCTCGCTCACCTTGGGCTTGGGTTCCATGGCCCGGTACTCGGCGGCAAGCGGCGGGAAGTACCCCATCTCCCGGTCCACGTATTTCTGCCGCATGTCCTGCTGGATGAACTTGATCTCGTCGAACACGCACTGGGTGAGGTCCTTGTCCACGAAGAACAGGGCCAGGACGCCCCAGAGCTGGACGCCCTGCGGGTACCCGGCCGGAGCGTCCTTTACCCGGTAGCCGAAGTCGGTATTCATCAGTTGCGCGAACTTGAAGCCCGCGGCGCCCAACGCCTGGACTCCCTCCTCCGTCACCGCCTCGACGCCCGGCTTCACGTAATCCGCCTGGCCCGTGGCGATGAGTACGTTCCCCGGCACGTTGGTCAGCAGCGCGCCCAGGTCCTTCTTGATGGCGGCGATATCGGTCTTGCCCGGCTCCAGGTTGGCGCAGAGGTGCTCCGCCCGGACAAAGGGGACGGGCTTGGGCGCAGCCTGCTGCGGCGAGACTCCCGGGTCGAGTTCGGCGCATCCCGCCAGGAGCGAGGCGGCAAGCACACCAGCCAGGAACAGCATACGTCGGGTCAGGATCATTCGGATTCTCCTTGCTGTGCATCAGGGGCTTTTTTGAAGTTTCGCACCACTCACTGCGCGCCGCCCAGGGCCTCCCACTCGTAGATCTTGTCCTGGGCGGTGCGGGCGTCCTCGGCCTCGGGGACCAGGAGAAGATACTTCTTCATGTAGGTCACCGCGGCGTAGTAGCGCCCCACCTGGGCCGAGATGAGGGCCATGTTGTAGTAGGCCGCGGGGAAGGAGAAGGGATTGACCTCCAAGGCCTTGGCGTAGAACTCGATGGCCCTGGCGAACTCCTTCTTCTGGATCATGATGTTGGCCTGCACGATGTACTTGCGCTGCTCCTCGGTGACCGGCGGCTTGGCCGGCATGGCCCGGTACTGGGCCACCAGGGGTTGGAACGCATTGAGCAGTTCGTCCTGCTGCGCCTTGCGCAGGGTCTGCTGGACGAACCTGAGCTCCTCGGCCACGCATTGCGCGAATTCGGGGTTCTCGAAGCTGAGCTGCATGACGCCCTGCACGATCACGTCGTACCGGTGGTCCCAATTTCCCGTGACTTCCTTGCGTTCGCCCAGATTCACCTCATGGTCCTCGAGCTCCACGAAATCGAAGTACATCCGGTCGCTGACCGCCACCCGGGTATCCGAGACCTGGATGGTGGCCACCAAGACGTACTCGACCTGGTCGTTGGGGTGGGTGATGGAGTAGAGGTTCTTGGCGCCCGCGAGCAGGTCCCACATGTGCGCTTTGCTGGCGTCGTGCGGCTTGTAGTACCGCACGGCGATGCCTTCCTTCACGAATCCGAGCAGGCCCGCCAGGTCCCTCTTGACCGCGGCCACGTCCGCCTTGCCCGCCGACAGGGCGGCGCAGGCGTGCTCCGCCCGGACGAAGGGCGGCGGTGCAGGCTGCGAAATGGCCGCTCCGCCGTAATCCTCGACGCACCCCGCGAGGCCGCAGCCGGCCAGCAGGCAAACCACAAACAGACACGCGCGGCGGTTCAGGCCCATTTCGTGTTCCCCTTGTTGCGGCTGGTCGCTCCCGTGCGACGGCCCGCTACTCCGCGCCCACGGCGGCCTGCCACTCGTAGATCTTGTCCTGGGCGGTGCGGGCGTCCTCGGCCTCGGGGACCAGGAGAAGATATTTGCGCATGTTGAGGATGGCCCGGTGGTAGCTCCCCTGCTGGGCGGCGATGAGGGCCATGTTGTAGTAGGCCGCGGGGTAGGAGACCGGGTCGATGTCCAGGGCCTTCTCGTACAGGGCCATGGCCTTGGCGTACTCCTTCTTCTGGGTCATGGAGTTGGCCTGCACGATGTACTTGCGCTGCTCCTCGGACACCGGCGGCTTGGACTGCATGGCCCGGAACCTCTCCACCACCGGCTGGAACGCGGCCAACTCCTCCGCCATCCTCCCCTGCCACATGGACTGCTGGACGTAGAGGAGCTCGTCCACCACGCACTGGGTGAAGTCCTCAAACATGAAGCTGAAGGCGATGATGTCCGGGACCACCACGTTGTACGGGTGGTTCGGGTACCCGTTGGTGGGATCGAACCGCACCTCGTGCTCCAGGAGGTCGGCGTAGTCGAGGTAGATATTGTCGCTGGCCGAGATGCGGGAATCGCTCACGTCGAGGTTGGCGAGATAGATGTTGTTGAAGTTGCCGTTGGGGGTGGTGTTTATCTCCCAGACGCGCTTGGCCCCGGCGGTCACCTCAGAGATGTTGGTGGTCCTGGCGTACGGCGGCCGGTAGTACCGCACCACCACGCTGTCAGGGTCGGAGGCGAGGATGTCCGCAAGGTCCTTCTTGACCTCGGCCACGTCCGGCTTCCGGTTGATGAGGTCCGCGCAGAGGTGCTCC
>DKEU01000289.1 GCA_002452635.1 Desulfovibrionaceae bacterium UBA6814
AGAAGGAGGAGGACTCGGACCGTCCGTGGGACGCGCCGGAACCGTGCGAGGTTCCGGACTCGCCCGAGGCGGACAGGAAGAAGGTGGGTAAAAATTGCATGCTGCGGCTCCTCGGGGCTCCTTAGTACAAGAGCCGTACCAAAGATCCGCAACCAGTTCGGGAAGGCCGCGCCCTGCGTCAGGAGACCCCGGCCGGCGGGGCCGGCGGGAAGCGCACCAGCACCGTGGTCCCGCCCTGTTCCGAGGTGGTGAAGGAAATATCCGCCCCCATGGCCCGGGCCATGAGCCAAGCCGAATACGCGCCCAGGCCGGTGCCGTGCTTCTTGCCGAAGGTGACCCCTTTCTCGAAGAAGCGGTCCCGTATCTCGGCGGGCACCGCGCCCTGGTTCCAGATCGCCAGCTCCACCTCCTCCCCGCAGCGCAGGGAGATGCGCACCGCCCGCCCCGGCGGCGAGGCCTCCACCGCGTTCTGGGCCAGGTTGGCCAGCACGGTGCGGCACAGGCCCTCCTCGGCCAGGACCGGACAGGCATCCCCCGGTCCGGCAATACGGCCGTCCAGCAGGAGCTCCCCGGCCAGGGACTTGCGCGCCAGGCCTCGGTCCAGGTCGGCCAGAACCCGGCGGGCCACGGCCACCAGGTCCACCCGCCCCAGATCCGGCTGGTAGGTCCCCTGCTCCATCCGGTAGATATCCAGGGAGCGGTTGATGGCGTCCAGGAGCTGCCGGGCCGATCCATCGATCAGGGCCGCGAACTTCCCCACCTCCGCCGGGTCCTTCTCGTCCACCAGAAGCTGGGCCATGCCGATGATCCCGTTCACCGGGGTCTTGAGGTCGTGCCGGATGATGCGGTCCACCTCCTCGTGGAACTCCCGGGCCCGGACCTCCTCGGTGATGTCCTGGATGGCGCCGGAGAGCCAGTGCACCCCCGCAGCGTCCTCGGACACCGTGCCCAGTCCCCGGCCGTGCCGCACCTCCCCGCTGCGGCGCACGTAGCGGAATTCCACGTCCACCCGGCCCAGGGTGGCGAGGGCCCGCTCCACTGCCGCGCTTACCCGGTCCATGTCCTCGGGATGGACGTGCCGCTGGAGCGCCTCCCGGTTGCAGGGTATCTCCCCGGGCGCATAGCCGAGCAGGCGGTACAGTTCGTCCGACCAGGAGCAGCGGTCGCCCGTGAGGTTCCGGACGTAGCTGCCGATCCGGGCCAGGGCCTGGGCGTTCTTGAGGGCCTGCTCGGACTCGGCCAGCTCCTCCCGGCTGCGGACCAGCCTGCGGAAGAGCAGCTCCTGCGGCCGGATGATGCCCAGGGCCAGGATCACCTTATAGAGGATATAGAAGGCGCCCAGCTTGAAATAGTGCCCCACCTGGTTCAGCAGCCCGTACACGTCCTGGTACAGGGTGAAGGACAGCTCCGAGGCCACGCTCAGGCCCAGGCTCACCAGGATCAGGCGGAGCACCCCGGGGTCGAATTCCCCGGCATGCCGGCGCAGGAGCAGGCCGGAGAAGACCAGAACCGCGCACACCGCATATTCGCCGGCGATCTTGAAGAGGGTCAGGCCCTGCCCCTCCACGTAGCAGCGCGGAAAGGCGCGCAGGGGGAAGATGAGGACGAGCAGGCCGACCAGGACTGCGGCATACAGGCTGAAGGCCAGGGTAAAGGACACCCGGCGGCGGAGGAAAAAGGGGGCCGCCAGGAAGGCCGCGGCCTTCACCATGCGGCCCGCCATCCAGAGTTGGGTGGGCAGGTCCGCGTCGTAGCCGGGAAACACGCCCATGCCCTTGTAGGCCAGGGTGTGCAGCAGGTCCAGGATGGCCACGGCGAAGAAGGCGTAGCCCAGGACCAGGATCGCGCCGTTCTCGATGTGATGGCGGCTGTTCAGGGCCAGGACGAAGATGCCCAGGCCCACGAACACCGCAAACATCTCCACCAGGCTGTGGAACAGCAGGTAGTTCTCGGCCGAAGCCCAGGCCAGGCCGGCCAGCGCCAGCAAAAGCAGCGCACCTTCGGTCCGGGAACCGAAGAGCGCAATCCCCTTGGACACGGATTCCCCTCTGGCTGGTGGTGCAGGGACGCAGTCAGCCCTTCTTCCAGTGTAACACCCCGGAAGTCCAGAGACAAGGGAAAAACTGAACAGACGTTCGAAAACGTGTGGAGGGGGGCGGGAAATGCCGGCCTAGAGATCCACCAGGGACACGTCCTCGGCCGCCAGGCCGCGGCCCAGGAAGCGGCCGCCCACCCGGGCGAAGCGGGCCGCGCCGTCGGTGGCCAGGAAGCGGGCCGCGCCGGGGCCGGGGCCGGGCGCGGCCAGGCCGGTCTCGGCCAGGCGCTCGGCCACCTCGGCCGCGGTGGTGGCGGCGGAGTCGATGATGGACACCCCGGGGCCGGCCACCGCGGCGATGGCCCGGACCAGGAGCGGGAAATGGGTGCAGCCCAGGACCAGGGTGTCAGGCCCTCCCTCTCTCCCCTCCCCGTCCTGGCCGTTGAAGAGCGGGGCCAGGTAGCGCCGGGCGGTCTCCTCGGCCACCGGCCCCTCGGTCCAGCCCTCCTCGGCCAGGGCCACGAACAGGGGGCAGGCCAGGGCGGTGATCTCCATCTCCGGGCAGAGTTCGCGGATGGCGGCCTGGTAGGCCCCGCCCGCCACGGTGCTCTCGGTGGCGATGACCGCCAGCTTGCGGGTGCGGGTCAGGCGGCAGCCGGCCCGGGCCCCGGGCCGCACCACCCCCACCACCGGCAGGCCGGGATAGGCCGCCTCGAGCGCGGGCAGGGCCACGCTGGAGGCGGTGTTGCAGGCCACCACCAGAAGCTTGACCCCGCGGTCCACCAGGAGCCGGGTGCACTGCAGGGCGTAGCGGGTCACGGACTGGGCGCTCTTGGTGCCATAGGGCAGGCGGGCGGTATCCCCGAGGTAGAGGTAGTCCTCGGCAGGCAGGCGCTCCTGCAACGCCTTGAGCACGGTGAGTCCCCCCACCCCGGAGTCGAAGACCCCGATGGGGCGCTTGGCGGCATGGTCCATGGCCGCGGGGTGTAGCCGGTTTGGCAGGGGAAGTCCACGCCCGAGGGATGCGAAAAAACGCCCCGCCGCCCGGTTCGCGAACCGGGTGGCGGGGCGTGTCGTTTCCGGCTTTGCCCAGCCTATTCGAAGAAGGGGTTGTCCAGGTACTTCTTGCGCAGGTTGCGGGTAACCAGCACCGGGCAGATGGCCCGGTTCAGCACCGTGGCGGTGACCGAACCCATCACGATGCCCTCCAGCACGGTGAGGCCGCGGGAGCCCATGGCGATGAGGTCGCAATCCTCTTCCTCCTGGACCTGGAGGATCATGTTGGCGGGCTTGCCCTCGCGGATCCTGGTCTCGCACTTGGCACCTTCGGCCTTCACGATGTTCACGAACTCAGCCATCATCTTCTCGGACTCGGCGGCCAGGGACTTGCGGACTTCAGCGGCGGCCTCGCCGCCGATGGTCATGGGCACCCGGTGGTGCACATGCAGGAGGATGATCAAGGCATTCTTCACCGCGGCCAGATGGGCCACGTACTTGGTCATGTTCTTCGAAGAAACCGACCCGTCGACACCGACGAGTATCTTGTGCATGCGCATGTCGTGCTCCGAACGGTTTGAGGTTCCAGAACCTGTTGGCGAAAAATAGCGCAGTCTTACATTCCAGGCAACCAGCCGGCGTGGTGGGTTATTTTTTGGCGCTGCGCAACGCAAACACCCCGCCATCCGGCGTACCGCCGGACAGCGGGACGAAAGATACCTGCGCCCCCCCGGTACAGTTGGAGGCAGGGACGCCTATTCGAAGAAGGGGCTGTCCAGGTACTTCTTGCGCAGGTT
>DKEU01000278.1:0-141 GCA_002452635.1 Desulfovibrionaceae bacterium UBA6814
ACAACCTGACCCCCATCTACCCGGACAAGCGCTTCGTGATGGAGAACGGCCAGCAGAACTACTCCGGCCGGGTCATCGACCTGATGACCCCCATCGGCGGCGGCCAGCGCGGCCTCATCGTGGCCCCGCCCCGCACCGGCA
>DKEU01000278.1:172-496 GCA_002452635.1 Desulfovibrionaceae bacterium UBA6814
CTCATCGACGAGCGGCCCGAGGAAGTCACGGACATGGCCCGCTCGGTCAAGGCCGAGGTCATCTCCTCCACCTTCGACGAGCCGCCCACCCGCCACGTGCAGGTCTGCGAGATGGTGCTGGAGAAGGCCAAGCGCCTGGTGGAGCGCAAGATGGACGTGGTCATCCTGCTCGACTCCATCACCCGCCTGGGCCGCGCCTACAACGCCGTGACTCCCTCCTCCGGCCGGGTGCTCTCCGGCGGCCTGGACGCCAACGCCCTGCAGCGGCCCAAGCGCTTCTTCGGCTCGGCCCGCAACATCGAGGAGGGCGGCAGCCTGACCATC
>DKEU01000278.1:610-6259 GCA_002452635.1 Desulfovibrionaceae bacterium UBA6814
CGGCACCCGCAAGGAGGAGCTGCTGCTCCCCGACGACGTGCTCAACCGGGTCTGGATCCTGCGCAAGATCCTGGCCCCCATGAGCCCCATCGACTCCATGGAGTTCCTGCTGGACAAGATGAAGGGCTCCAAGAGCAACAAGGAATTCCTGGACATGATGAACAAGTAGCCTTGCGCCGCATCGGCTTTGCGCCCCGGCCGGAGCTTCCCGGCCGGGGCTTTTTCTTTGCATCCCGGGCCGGCTTGGAGTAGGTGAAAACCACCATGAACGCACCCCGCGGCCCCCGCTCCACCGTCTCCCTGCCCCGCCGCCTCCTGGCCGGCCTGCTGGCCGCCGTCCTGTTCCTGGCCGCGCCCCTGTCCGCGCCCCTGGCCCGGGCCGGGCTTTTCGGCTCCTTCTCGATCAAGGACGAGATGGAGCTGGGCAAGAAGCTCAACACCTACATCCGGTCCCGTTTCCCCCTGGTGGAGGACCCGGAGATCGTGGACTACGTGCGGGGCGTGGTGAACCGCCTGGCCGCGGTGCTGCCCAACATCCCCTTCGCCGTGACCACCACCGTGGTGCGCAACGACGCCATCAACGCCTTTGCCGCGCCCGGCGGCTACGTGTACGTGTTCACCGGGCTCATCCACCAATTCCAGCACGAGTCCCAACTGGCCGGGGTCGTGGCCCACGAACTGGCCCACGTGACCCAGCGCCACGTGGCCGGCCGCATCGAGGCCATGCAGATCATCTCCCTGGCCTCCCTGGCCGGGGCCGTGGCCGGCGTGTTCCTGGGCGGCTCCGGCAACGAGAACACCGCCGAGATAGGCCAGGCCCTGGTGGCGGGCTCCACGGCCGGGGCCACCAGCGCCATGCTGGCCTACAGCCGCTCCGACGAACGCGAGGCCGACCAGGTGGGCATGAACTTTCTCGTCGCGGCCGGATTCCCGCCCAGCGGCATGGTGGGGGCCTTCGAGGCCATCCGCAAGGCCCGCTGGGCCACCACCGGCTCCTTCCCGGCCTACCTCTCCACCCACCCCGACGTGGACGAGCGCCTGTCCTACCTGGACAGCCGGGTGGCCGCCCTGCCCGCCGAGGTGCGCAACCGGCCCTCGGACGACGCCAAGTTCAAGCGCATCCAGGCCCTGGTCCGGGCCCGCTACCTGGACCCGACCGTGGCCCTGCCCTTCTTCTCCTCCCTGCCCGAGCCCACGGCCCTGGACCACATGGGCCGCGGCATGGTGCTGGCCAAGCTCTCCCGCCTGCCCGAGGCCAAGGCCGCCTTCGACCAGGCCCTGGCCATGGCCCCCAACGACTCCCTGGTGCTGCGCGAGGCGGGCAAGTTCCAATTCACCATGGGCGACGGCGACCTGGCCGCCCGCTATTTGCAGAAGGCCGTGCTGCTCAACCCCCGCGACCTCTTCGCCCTGTTCTACTACGCCCGCATCCTGGGCGAGAAGGGCCAGGTGGACCGGGCCGCGGAGTACTACGACCGGGTGCTCAAGGCCATCCCCGACGACAGCGAGGTGCACTTCTACCTGGGCCGGCTCAAGGGCGAGCACGGCGACCTCTTCGCCGGCCACCTCCACCTGGCCTACGCCGCGCTCTACGGCCTGGACCGCAAGCAGGCCATGTTCCACAAGGACAAGGCCGGCCGCCTGGCCCAGACCCCGGAACAGAAGAAGGCCTTCGAGCAGTTGGAGGCGATCTTCAAGGAACGCGCCGAGTTCTGGTAGGCGGGCCGGCCATGGGAAGCATCCACACCGCAGCCTGCTGGAGCCTGGCCCCGGGCCGCCTGCGCCTGGCCCAGGGCGACATCACCGCCTGGGACGGGGACGCCCTGGTCAATGCGGCCAACTCCGCCCTGGCCGGGGGCGGCGGGGTGGACGGCGCCATCCACCGCGCGGCCGGACACGGCCTGCTCCAGGCCGCCTGCCAGGACATCGTGCGCCGGCAGGGCCGCCTGCCCGCGGGCCGGGCCGTGGCCACCCCGGGCTTCGGCCTGGCGGCCCGGCACATCATCCACACCGTGGGGCCCATCTATCGCGACGGCCGCTCGGGCGAACCCCAGGCCCTGGCCTCGGCCTTCCGCGAGAGCCTGCGCCTGGCCCGGGAGTTGGGGGCCTCCCGGGTGGCCTTCCCGGCCATCTCCTGCGGAGCCTACGGCTATCCCGCGCCCCAGGCGGCGCGCATCGCCCTGGCCGAACTGGCCCAGGGCCTGCGCCAGGGCTGGGCCGCCGAGGCGGCCATGGTGCTCTTCTCGGCCGAGGCCCTGGCCGCCTGGGACGACGCGGCGCGGGAACTCTTCGGACAACCAACGGAGTGAACATGGAGATACGCGGCACCACCATCCTGGCGGTCCGGGACGAAGCGGGCGTGGCCATGGCCGGGGACGGCCAGGTCACCATGGGCCAGAACGTGGCCCTCAAGCACACCGCGCGCAAGGTGCGCCGGCTCTACGACGGCAAGGTCCTGGCCGGATTCGCCGGGGCCACGGCCGACGCCTTCACCCTGTTCGAGCGCTTCGAGGCCAAGCTGGAGGAGTTCGGGGGCAACCTGCAGCGGGCCAGCGTGGAGTTGGCCAAGCAGTGGCGCATGGACAAGGTGCTGCGCAAGCTGGAGGCCATGCTCCTGGTGGCCGACACCACGGGGGTGCTGCTCATCACCGGGTCCGGGGACGTGATCGAGCCCGACGACGGGCTGGCCGCCATCGGCTCCGGGGGCACCTACGCCCTGGCCGCGGCCCGGGCCCTCAAGCGGCACACCGCCCTGCCGGCGGAGACCATCGTGCGCGAGGCCATGGCCGTGGCCGCGGAGCTGTGCGTGTTCACCAACGGCAATTTCACGGTAGAGACCCTGCCGGCACGCTGAGCATCTGTTTAGTTCTTTCTCTTCGCCATGTGGTACATCGTCTCGCGAGAGGAAAGAACGCCTTGCTAGACAACCTGTTCGGCATATACGGTCGGTTAAAGGCATACCGACCATGACCATCCGCCGCAAGACCGCCCTCGTCTTCCTGGCCGCCCTGGGCAGCATCCTGCTCGTCCTGGGCTCGGCCTCCAAGTTCATCCTGGTCAGCGGGTTCGTGGGCATCGAGCGCGAGGCGTTGCACCGGGACATGGACCGGGCGGCCAACGCCCTGGCCATGCAACTGACCACCCTGCGCGCCTCGGCCCGGGACTACGCCTCCTGGGACGAGACCTACCGCTACATGGTCGAGCCCACCGAGGAATACCTGGACGCCAACTACATCCCCACCACCCTGCTCAACCTCCGGGTCAACCTGGTGGCCATGGTCCACCCCGACGGCCGGGTGGCCTTCGCCACGGGCCTGGATCCCGAGGCCGGGGAGCTCACCGCCCTGGGCCCGGACACCCTGGACGCCCTGGCCTCGGCCGGGATGCTGCCCAAGGCCGACCGTCCCCTGGCCTCGGCCTCGGGCCTGGTGCGCCTGCCCGACGGGCCGGCCCTGGTGGCCGTGGAGTCCATCCTGACCAGCCAGGGCCTGGGGCCGCCCCGGGGCGTGCTGCTCATGGGCCGCCTCCTGGACCAGGCCGTGGTGCACAGCATCGGACAGACCACCCTGCTGGAGGTGTCCGCCAAGCCTGCGCCGAAAACCCGGCCCACCTCCGGGCCGTTGCCGGCCATGACCGACGTGGAGGGAGCCGAGGTCCGCCTGCTCTCGGACCAGAACATCACCTCCGAGGCCACGGTCTACGACGTGCGGGGCGCGCCCGCCCTGACCCTGTCCGTGACCAAGGACCGGGCCATCTACCGCAAGGCCGTGGAGAGCCTGAACGCCTTCGCGGCCCTGCTGGTCCTGACCGGCGTGACCTGCTTCGGCATCGCCGGCCTGGTGCTGGAGCGCACCGTGCTGCGCCGCATCACCGGCCTGAGCCGGGCGGTGTCCGGCATCCGCGACAGCCGGGACATCAGCCGACGCATCTCGGTGGACGGCTCGGACGAGATCACCGCCCTGGGCCGGGAGATCAACCGGATGCTGGACGGGCTGGAGGCCATGGACGCGGCGCAGCGCCGCACCGCGGACGAGCTGCGCGCGACCCACGCGGCCGCGGAGCAGGCCAACCGGGCCAAGGGCGTGTTCCTGGCCACCATGAGCCACGAGATCCGCACCCCCCTGAACGCGGTCATCGGGCTGTCCGAACTGGCCCTGGGCTCGGACCGGCCGGGCAAGCTGCGCGAATACCTGGGGGACATCAAGACCTCGGCCTCCACCCTGCTGGAGCTGGTGGACGACATCCTGGACGTGTCCAAGATCGAGGCCGGAGGCCTGGTCCTGGAGTCCGCGCCCTTCGACCTGCGCGACGTCATGCGCCGCACCGCCAACCTGTTCCGGGAGCGGATGACCGCCAAGGGCCTGCGCTTCTCCTCCCTGGTGGACCCGTCCCTGCCCCCGGCCCTGCGCGGCGACGCCACCCGGCTGCAGCAGGTGCTGGTGAACCTGGTGTCCAACGCCTGCAAGTTCACCGAGGTGGGCGAGGTGGTGCTGGCGGTGGAGGTCCGCTCCGCCACGCCCGAGGCCGCGGAACTGCACTTCACGGTGCGGGACACGGGCATCGGCATCGAGCCGGCCATGCAGGAGCAGGTCTTCACCCCCTTCCGCCAGGCGGACTGCTCCACGGCCCGCCGCTACGGCGGCACCGGCCTGGGCCTGGCCATCGCCCGGGACATGGTGGCCCTCATGGGCGGCCGCCTGGAAGTGGAGAGCCAGCAAGGCCAGGGCAGCACCTTCCACTTCGACCTGAGCCTGCCCCGGGCCGAGGCCGTGCCCGCCCCGCCGGTCCCGGACGTCCTGGACATGACCGCCCTGGCCGGGGCCCGCGTCCTGCTGGCCGAGGACAACGCCTTCAACCGCAAGGTGGCCCAGGAGATGCTGGCCGGCCTGGGCCTGGCGGTCACCACCGCGGAGAACGGCACCGAGGCGGTGCTGGCCCTGTACCAGGAGGAGTTCGACGCCCTGCTCATGGACCTGCGCATGCCGGACATGGACGGCCTGGAGGCCACCCGGCTCATCCGCAGCGAGGCCCGCTTCCGGGACCTGCCCATCATCGCCCTCACGGCCAACGTCCTGGGCGAGGACCGGGACTCCTGCCTGGCCGCGGGCATGAACGACTTCGTGCCCAAGCCGGTGTCCATGGCCCGCCTGGCCGAGGTCCTCTGCCGCTGGATCGCCCCCCGGCAGGGCGACCTGCAACCGCCGCAGCCGGCCGCGGTCCGGGCCGCGCCGCCGCCCGGTCCGGATTTCGAGGGGCTCACGGGCATCGAGATCGCCCGGGGGCTGGCGGTCTTCGGCAACGACGCCTCGGCCCTGCGCGAGGCCATCCTCCGCTTTCCGGCCCATTTCGTGGACACCGCGCCCCAGATCCGGCGCGCCCTGGACCTGGGGGACCGGGTCACGGCCGGCCGCCTGGCGCACAGCCTCAAGGGCGCGGCCGGACAGATCGGGGCCACCGCCCTGGCCAGTGCGGCCCGCGCCGTGGAATCGGCCATGGACCGGGCCGAAGACTCCCTGGTCCGCTCCCTGGCCGCAGACCTGGAGGAGGCCCTGCACGCCCTGGTCGACGCCATCCATGCCTATTCCCTGAACCGCGCGGACACCCCACCGCCACCTTAGCCGCCCACGGAGCACTCTCATGGCCGACGAC
>DKEU01000228.1 GCA_002452635.1 Desulfovibrionaceae bacterium UBA6814
CTTGCCGAACGGCCTGTCACCATACGCACCGGCCCGCGGCCTGTAAAGAACAGGAGGCCCCCCATGCCCAGTCGCGAAAACCGCCAGTTCGTCATCGACAGCCTGTCCACCCAGGAGAGCTGGCGGCTGTTCAAGATCATGGCCGAGTTCGTGGACGGATTCGAGACCCTCTCCCCCATCACCCGCGGGGTGTCCATCTTCGGCTCGGCCCGGGTGAAGCCCGGCGACCCGGTCTACGCCGAGACCGAGACCCTGGCCCGGCGCCTGGTGGAGGCCGGCTACCAGGTCATCACCGGCGGCGGGCCGGGCATCATGGAGGCCGGCAACAAGGGCGCGCGCGAGGCGGGCGGCGACTCGGTGGGGCTGCACATCCACCTGCCCTTCGAGCAGGCCCCCAACACCTACATGACCACCCGCTGCGACTTCCGCTACTTCTTCGTGCGCAAGATGATGTTCGTGAAGTACGCGGTGGCCTACGTGGTCATGCCCGGCGGCATCGGCACCATGGACGAGCTGTTCGAGGCCATGGTGCTCATCCAGACCCGGCGCATAAAGCCCTTCCCGGTGGTGCTCTACTCCCGCGATTACTGGGGCGGGCTCCTGGAGTGGATGAGGACCGCCATGGTCTCCCGCGGCTTCGCCGGGGAGCGCGACATGGACCTCTTCGCCCTGGTGGACACCCCGGAAGAGGCGGTGGAGTTCATCCGGCAACGGGTAGTGATCTAATGTCGCATGCGTGCGTTGCCGCGGGAAGTCGCATGGCTCCGGAGACGCCGTGTCATGAAACCTGCCTGCGCAGGTTTCCCGCCACGGCGGAGCTTGCGGAGGCAAGCCTCCGCACTCCTCGCCGACCCATGCCCTCGGTATTCCCTTTTCTTCCCATGAGCCGGCCATGACGAGGCAGGGCAAGGCCTATGCCTGCGCCCTGGCCACCGTGGCCCTGTGGTCCACGGTGGCCTCGGCCTTCAAGCTCTCCCTGCGCTTCCTCAGCCCGCCGGAGCTCCTGCTCTACGCCAGCACAGCCTCCTGCCTGGCCCTGGCCGGGGTGCTGGCGGTCCAGGGCAAGCTGGGCCTGGCCCGAGGCAGCGGGCAGGACTGGGTGACCGCCATCAAGTTCGGGTTCCTGAACCCCTTCCTCTACTACCTGATCCTGTTCTGGGCCTACGACCTGCTCCCGGCCCAGGAGGCCCAGCCCCTGAACTACACCTGGGCCGTGGCCCTGTCGCTGTTGGCCGTGCCCCTGCTCGGCCAGCGGCTGCGCGCGGCCGACCTCCTGGCCCTGCTGGTCAGCTACGCCGGGGTGGTGGTCATCTCCACCCGGGGCGACCTGGCGGGCATGCGCTTCGCCTCGCCCCTGGGCGTGGGCCTGGCCCTGGGCAGCACGGTCATCTGGGCGCTCTACTGGATCCTCAACACCCGCGACACGCGGGACCCGGTGGCCGGGCTGTTGCAGAACTTCCTGTGCGGCACGGTGATGGTGCTGGCCGCCAACCTGGTTCTGGGCCTGCGGGTCCCGGACTGGCGCGGCCTGGCCGGGGCGGCCTACGTGGGGGTGTTCGAGATGGGGCTGACCTTCGCCCTGTGGCTGGCCGCGCTCAAGCTCACCGAGAGCACCGCCCGGGTGGCCAACCTCATCTTCCTCTCGCCCCTGGTCTCGCTCCTGCTCATCCACGTGCTGGTGGGCGAGGCCATCCTGGCCTCCACCTACTGGGGCCTGGGGCTCATCCTGCTGGGCCAGGCCGTGCAGCGCCTGGCCCCCTCCCGGGTTTGAGCCCGGCCCTGTTCTTTGGTATTGCCGACCTCGCAAGGAGACGCCATGCGCATCGCCATCACCACCAGCAGCTTTGCGGAGTTCAGCCGCGAGCCCCTGGACTTGCTTGCGGCCGCGGGCTGCGAGATCGTGCTGAACACCCTGGGCCGCAAATTGAAGCCCGAGGAGACCATCGCCCTGCTCGTTGACTGCGAGGGCGTGGTGGCCGGCACCGAAATCTACGACTCCGCGGTGTTCGCGGCCCTGCCCAGGCTGCGGGTGCTGTCCCGCTGCGGGGTGGGCATGGACTCGGTGGACCAGGAGGCGGCCCGCAACCTGGGGGTCAAGGTCCTGAACACCCCCTTCGGCCCCACCCGGGCCGTGGCCGAGCTCACCGTGGGCCTGGCCCTGGACCTCTTGCGCCAGGTGACCCGCATGGACCGCGAGCTGCGCGGCAACGCCTGGAAGAAGCGCATGGGCAGCCTGCTCGCCGGCAAGAAGGTGGGGGTGGTGGGCTTCGGCCGCATCGGCCAGGCCACGGCCGAGCTCTTCGCGGCCCTGGGCTGCGAAATCGGCTACGCGGACGTGCACCCCATCGCGGCCTGCCCCATCTACGCGCACTGCATGGACCTGCCCGGGCTGCTGGCCTGGGCGGACATCGTGACCCTGCACTGCTCCAAACCCGCTTCCGCAAAATCCGGGGGCTGCGCGGTGCTGGGCGAGGCCGAGCTGGCGGCCATGCGGCCCGGGTCCTGGCTCATCAACTGCGGCCGGGGCGGGCTGGTGGACGAGGACGCCCTGGTCCGCGCCCTCACGTCCGGCCACCTGGCCGGCGCGGCCGTGGACTGCTTCGACAAGGAGCCCTACTCCGGCCCCCTGGCCGCGGCGGACACCGCCATCCTCACCCCGCAC
>DKEU01000286.1:0-146 GCA_002452635.1 Desulfovibrionaceae bacterium UBA6814
ACTCCAGGGGCAGGGCCACGTTCTCCAGGGCGGTCATGGTGGGCACCAGGTGGAAGCCCTGGAACACGATGCCCACCATGCCCCGCCGGAAGCGGGCCAGGCCGTCCTCGTCCAGGCTGCCCAGGTCCACCCCGGCGACGCGCACC
>DKEU01000286.1:163-12016 GCA_002452635.1 Desulfovibrionaceae bacterium UBA6814
GTCTTGCCCGAGCCCGAGGGCCCCACCACGCTCACGGCCTCGCCCCGGGCCACCCGGAAGTCCACCCCGCGCAGCACCTCCACCGGGCCGCTGCCGCCCACCAGGGTCAGCCGCACCCCGGACATGCTCACTATGGCGTCGTCGTCCATGGTCCACCTGTGGGTTGCCGGTCCAATCCCGGAGCCTAGCATTGGCCCCGGCCGGGAACAAGCCGCGCTTTCCTGTTGCCATGCCTGAAGGATGCGGGTAATTTTTCCAACTTGCGGCAACGCCCGCACCAAGGAGAAGACCATGGCCCAACCCGGCTCCCGCGGCGCCGACGCCCGCGAACTGGAGATCGTCGAATTCTACATTGACGAGACGGACGCCGAGGGCCATTCCTACCGGGGCCACTACGGCATCAACGTGGCCAAGGTGCTGNNACGGCGTCAACGTGGCCAAGGTGCTGGAGATCATCCGCCGGCCCTCGGTCACCGAGATGCCCAGCGCGCCGCACCCCTCCATCCTGGGGGCCTTCAACCAGCGCAACCGGGTCATCCCCCTGGTGGACCTGGCCCTGTGGCTGGGCAAGAACCCGCCCCCCACCGAGGCCGAGAAGGTCATCGTCACCGAGTTCAACCGGGTCATCAACGCCTTCCTGGTCTCGGGCGTGAACCGCATCCACCGCCTGTCCTGGGAGCAGATCGAACCCCCCAGCCAGCAGGTGCAGGTCCTGTCCGGCAACACCCTCACGGGTGTGGTCAAGCAGGAGGGCCGGGTCATCTTCCTCCTGGACTTCGAGAAGATCATCGGCGACCTGAACCCGGACCTGTTCTTCAAGGAGGAGCAGGAGACCATGGCCGCGGTGGCGGCCATGGCCGCGGACGACGACGAGCCGGCCGGGACCTTCAAGGCCCTGGTGGTGGACGACTCCACCGCCATCCGGCGCATGATCGGCAGCATGCTGGAAAAGGCCGGGTTCGCCGTGACCCGGACCTTCAACGGCAAGGAGGGCTGGGAGATACTGGCCCGCACCCGGGACCAGGCCGCCCGGGAGAACCGGCCCCTGCACGACCTGTTGAACATCGTGGTCACCGACATCGAGATGCCGGTGATGGACGGCCACACCCTGACCCGCCGCATCAAGGCCGACCCGGTGCTCAAGAACCTGCCGGTGGTGCTCTTCTCCTCGCTCATCACCGACAGCCTGCGCCACCTGGGCGTGGCCGCGGGCGCGGACGAGCAGGTCTCCAAGCCCGACCTGCCCGGCCTGGCCTCCCTGGCCCGCGACCTGGTGCGCAAGTACCGCCAGTAGCGCCTAGCTTCCTACCCTGCCCGTTTCCCGCGCCGCCTCCCCCGCCGGGGTGATGCGAAAGAGCGCGGTGGCCGGAGAGCCCGCCACCGCCTCGCCCTCGGCCGTGACCAGCCTGGCCTCCCCCAGTTCCCGCAGGATGCCCCGGGCGATGAACAGGGGCTTGCCCAGGGCCTTGGCCACGGCCAGGGCCTGGACCGCCTCGCCTCCGGCCAGGAGGCCCAGGGCGCGCACCGCCGCCTCGGTCAGGGAGCCGTCCGGCCTCACGCAGGCCACGGCTACAGGTCCTTGCGGCAGAAATACCAGTCCACGCACTCCAGGGAGGCGTCCGCGACCCGGGCCGCGGCGTCCTCCGCCGTGCGCGGCGGCGGGGCTATGACCTTGTCCCCGGGCCTCCAGTTGGCCGGGGTGGCCACCTGGTGCGCGTCCGCGGTCTGCAGGGCCGTGACCAGGCGCACGATCTCCTCGGTGTTGCGGCCCGTGGTGAGCGGGTAGTAGACCATGGCCCGCAGGACGCCCTTGCCGTCGATCACGAACACGCAGCGCGAGGCCTCGGTGGCGCTCTCCCCGGGCATGACCATGCCGTAGGCCGTGGCCACCGCCCGGTCCAGGTCCGCGATGACCGGGAAGGTGATGCGCGCCCCGGTCTTCTCCTCGATGTTGCGCACCCAGGCGATGTGCGCGAACACGCTGTCGATGGACAGGCCCAGCAGTTCACAGTTCAGGGCGCGCAGGCGCTCGTGGATGGCGGCGAAGGCCATGAACTCGGTGGTGCACACCGGGGTGAAGTCCGCAGGGTGGGAGAAGAGCACCAGCCAGGTGCCCGCGAAGTCGGACAGGTGCAGGTTGCCATGGGTGGTCTCGGCCGCGAAGTCCGGGGCCGGCTCGCCCAGCCGGGGCAGGCGGGTGCAGGGGGGGGTGGCCGGAACGTCCATGGGGAGCCTCCTGGGATGGATTGGCCGCCGGCCCAGCGCCGGCGATTCCCCCTGCATACACGGTTTGCGCGGCTTGGCAAGGCCCGGCCGCATCCAATCGCCGTTCTTTCTCGCTTTTTTACGGTCCGCAGCCATTGAACACCCTTGCGCGAAGATGGTATGCCTTGGGCAACGGCTCTGCCTGACCTGCACCCCGCCCAACCCGCGACCTGGAGGATCCCCATGGCCGGCCGCGATGAACCCCTGGTCTGCCTCTGGCAGGTGGAGGAGCGGGACTACTCCATCGGCATCGTGGGCTCGGGGCCGGGCTTCAACTCCCTCCTGGAGATCATCCACGACGCGAGCTACCGGGAGTTCATGCCCGGCCTGCACCTGGCCGCCCTGGCCGAACCGGACCACAACCTGCCCAAGGTGGAGGCCCTGGCCGCCCGGGGAATCAAGGTCTACGCCACCTGCCAGGAAATGCTCGCCGCCCACCCGGAGATCGACATCCTGGTGGAGCTGGCCGGCAAGCGCTTCAAGCTCAAGAAGCTGCGCGACAACCTGCCCGAACACATCTCCCTCATCGACCACACCGCCGCGGTGTTCTTGTGCAGCCTGCACAGCCTCCACCAGATGGGGGCCCAGTGCGAGGTGCACCTGGACCGCCAGCGCGCCCTGATCCAGACCCTCATCGACGAGGTGCGCGAGGACATCCTGGTGCTGGACCTGCAGGGCCGGGTGGTGGACATGAACAAGAACGTGCTCGCCCGATTGGGCCTGGGCAAGGAGGAGATGGCCGGCCGCGCCTGCCGCGACATCCCCGAGCTGTGCGGCCAGACCGCCTGCGGCGGCGAGGACCAGGACTGCCCCTTCTTCGCCACCCGCAAGTCCCGGGAGCGCGCCGAGTCCCTGGTCACCCGGGTCAGCCCCCAGGGCCGGCTCCAGTACTTCCGGGTCTACTCCTACCCCATCTGCGACAAGTCCGGAGGCCTGTCCCACGTGCTGGTCATGCGCCGGGACATCACCGCCCGCACCTACAAGGAGAAGCACCAACAGCAGGTGGAGAAGCTCACGGTCATCGGCGAGATGTCCACCTACCTGGCCCACGAGATCCGCAACCCCATCATGGCCATCGGCGGGTTCGCCAATTCGCTGTTGCGCAACGAGCGCCTGGAGCCCAAGGACCGGGAGAAGCTCCAGATCATCGCCGACGAGACCCGCCGGCTGGACCACATGCTCACCAACATCCTGAACTTCTCCAAGCCCGCCACCCCCACCATGGGCAGCACGGACCTGAACCAGACCGTGCGCGCGGCAGTGGAGCTCATGCAGGTGGGCTACTCCCGGCCGGAGCTGGTCTTCGACGTGGTCCTGGACCCCCACCTGCCCCGGGTGGTGGGCCAGGAGGAGGCCCTCAAGCAGTGCGTGGTCAGCCTGCTCAAGAACTCCATCGAGGCCATGCCCGGCGGCGGCACGGTGAGCATCCGCTCCGCCCTGTCCGGGGACTTCATCACCCTGGCCGTCAGCGACACCGGCCGGGGCATGGGCGACAAGGAGCTGGCCAACGTGTTCTCGCCCTTCTACTCCACCAAGCACGACGGCTACGGCCTGGGCCTGGCCATGATCAAGAAGATCGTGGAGGAGACCGGCGGCCACATCGAGATCGTGAGCACCATGGGCCAGGGCACCACCGTCACCCTCAACCTGCCCCCGCTCCTGGACGTGGGCCAGGAGCCGGACCGCATCATCGGCGCGGTCTAGCAGGCCTCTCCCATGCCCGGCCACAAGATCAGCCCGCGCCAGGCCGCCACCCTGGACGGCTTCTGGCGCGGCCTGTTCCTGCCCTGGAAGGGGGCGCTGGCCCTGGCCCGGCCGGGCCAGGACGAGGACTGGGCCGACCTGGGCTGCGGCCCGGGCTTCTTCACCGCCCCCCTGGCCCGGCAGGCCCGCACGGTGCACGCCCTGGACCTGAACCCGGACATGGCGGCCATGGCTGCGGCCAAGGCGCAACGCCTGGGCCTGGGCAACGTGCGCGCCCAGGCCTGCGGCGAGGTGGCCCTGCCCCTGCCCGACGCCGCGGTGCACGGCGTGCTCATGGTCTTCGTGGCCCACGAGTTCCGCCAGCCCGCCGAGTCCCTGGCCGAGGTGGCCCGGGTGCTGCGGCCCGGCGGCCGCGCCCTGGTGGTGGAGTTCGGCGGCGGAGCCCTGTCCTTCGGCCCGCCGGCCCACCACCGCATCACCCCGGATCAGCTCCTGGCCTGGGCCGAGCCCGCCGGCCTCGCGCCCGGCGAGCTGCGCCGCTGGACCCGCCGCCTCCTGGGCCTGCCCTACCTGAAGCTCTGGGCCCAGGTCCTGCTCAAGCCCTAATCTAAGCAGACCGTTCAAAAACCGCGAGGGCAAGGCGCAAGAAAACGCCAGCCCTATAGCCGTTAGACGAGTCTTCGAGTCTTACGGATATAGAGAGTGTAACCATCGCGGAGTTTTCAACGGCCTGCCGCACCAAAGGAAAAGGCCGCCTCATGGGCGGCCTTGTTCCTTTACGACTTCCCGGGTTCGCCGTGCTGTCAGGGGACGGGAACGCTTCCTGGTAGTGGGCGTCAACCCTTTCCTGTGGTTTGTGTTCGTTCCCCAGTCGGAACCTCGTCACCAACGGCCCAGGTGATGGATATCTTGCAAACGCCATGCCGGAAGTTTCCTCCAGCAGGGCTAAAGCATCGCCGCAGGCCGCCGATAACGCGGGTGAAGCCCCTGGGGAGGGGTTGGAGAACACCCGTGGACGAGAACGCAACCACCACCCCCCTGGCCGTCCTGGCCAACGCCGACCGGGCCGAGGCCGCCGTGGACCGCACCTTCCTGCGCGAGGCCGGCTTCACCGCCGTGCGCACCCTCACCACCGGCCGCGAGGTCATGAAGCTCCTGGACGCCGAGCACGTCATCCTGGTGGTCGCCGGCGACCACTTGGAGGACATGTCCGGCCCGGACCTGCTCCGCAAGATCCGCTCCCGGCCGCTCCTGGTGGGCCTGCCCGTGCTCCTGGCCAGCACCTCCGGCGACCAGTCCGCCGTGCTCCAGGCCATGGCCGCGGGCAGCTCCGGCTACCTCATCCGCCCCTACTCCCAGAACGCCCTGGCCCGCCAGCTCAAGCTCGCCTTCTCGGGCCAGAACCTCGACGCCGCCCGCCGCGCCGCCCTGGTCCGGGTGCGTCAGGAAGCCGACGCCGGCAAGGCCGCCAAGGCCGCGGCCCTGGCCCGCGCCGTCCAGCCCAAGGAACAGGCCCGCGCCCTCTACGACCAGGGCCTCGTCCACCTGGCCGCCCGCCGCCTGGACCAGGCCATCGCCGCCTTCAACCGCGCCCTGGCCCTGGATGCGCTCCTGGCCGAGGCCTACATCGGCCTGGCCCGCGCCTGGAAGACCAAGGGCCGCTCCGACCTGCACCGCACCTACCTGGAGCAGGCCGCCGAGGTCCTGGCCCGGCAGCGCCGCTTCCTGGAGGCCCGCAAGGTCCTGGCCGAGGTCATGGCCGCCAATCCCGGCGCGGCCAACCCCTTCCTGGAGGCCGCCCACAAGCTCCTGCGCAAGGGACTCTACGAGGAGGCCGCCCGCCTCTACCTCCAGGCCGAGTCCACCCTGCCCGTGGGCCACAGCCTGCACGCCCACCTGGCCCGGGCCTGCCACTTCACCTCCGACCCCCAGACCGCGGCCCGCTGCCTGGCCGCCGCCCTGGCCGCGGCCAAGGGCAAGGCCGACCCCCGCGACATCCTCACCCTCATCCTGGGCGCGGAGCCCCGCACCGTGGAGACCGACGGCCCGGACCGCCCGGGACTGCTGCCCCCCGGCCTGGCCGACGCCTGGAACGTGGTCAAGTTCACCTGCAAGGCCTTCTCCACCGGCCGCCCGCCCCAGCAAGCCGCCCTGCCGCCGCTGGACCTGTAAGATACGAGAGGGGAGGGAGAACCCTTTTTCCAGCGGAAAAAAGGGTCCGCCCCCTCCCCTCTCGCGCTCTCCCCTCCCCCACCCCCAAAAACCGCTATCGATGGGGAGAAGGGATGATGCGATCAGGATGGTTGCTTGGCGGTAGGGTCTGCTACTTCCAGGGCTTGCCCAGGCGCGCCAGCACCACCTCGCCCTCGCCGGGATAGGCGACCCGGTCCCCGGGCGGGGTGGGCGTGGGCGCGGGCCAGCGCCCGGGCTGCGGGTCCGGGCCCTCCAGGGCGACCGCGCTGGGGTGCGTGTCCGCCATGGTCGGGTGCGCGCGCACGTCCGCCTCGGCCTTGGGCGCGCTGAACTCGATGGCGATGCCGTTGGGGTCGAAACAGTAGATGGAATGGATGAACCCGTGGTCCACCACCTCGGACACCCACTCCCCGGCCGCCTCCAGCTTGTCCTTGAGCTCCCACAGGTCCGCCTCGCCCGCCACCCCGAAGGACACGTGGTCGAACGCGTAGGGTCCCTGCACCGGCACGCCGTGGTCCTTCTCCGGGGTAGGCTCCACCCCGGGCCACTCGAAAAAGGCGATCATGTCGGTGGGGGAAATCTCCAGGAAATAGTGCCGGTAGCCGGGATGGCCCAGGCCCAGCACCAGGCGCATGCCCAAGAGGTCGCGCCAGAAGCGCAGGGTGGCGTCCATGTCGCCGGTGGCCATGGCCAGATGGTTGATGCCGGTATACGCGGGCATTGCTGCTCCTTGCCACGGCCCGTACGGCGCAGGCCGCTCCGGGCGCGCCGCCCGGGGCGGACTTGCCCCGGGCCGGGATGGCGGGTATGAGTTCCCTTCCGTCCCGACACCCTATACCAAATCCCGCCCCGGGAAAACCCGGGGCACAGGAGACGCTCATGGGTTTTCTCGCCGGCGCGGCGGCCTTCACCCGCTACCGCATCACCGAACCCGTGCCCGACACCCTCTGGGCCGAGGTGGCCGACCGCCTGAAGAAGAACGCCTTCCGGGAGATCGACGACACCGCGGACGAACGCTCCTTCGGCTGGGTCAGCTTCGAGGACATGCTCGACCCCTTCTGGCGCGAGGCCCCGCCCGAAAAGGGCGCGTACCTGGCCTTCGCCCTGCGCCTGGACACCCGCCGGGTGCCGCCCGCGGTCTACAAGAAGCACTTCCTCCTGGCCCTGCGCGACGAGGAGCGCAAGGCCCAGGAGGCCGGCCGCAAGTTCGTGTCCCGGGAGCGCAAGAAGGAGCTGCGCGAGCAGGTGAAGCTCCGCCTCATGGCCCGCACCCTGCCCATCCCCGCGGTGTTCGAGGTGGTGTGGAACACCCAGACCGGCGTCATCTGGCTGGGCTCCACCACCCCCAAGCTGCGCTCCCTGTTCGAGGACCACTACACCCTGACCTTCAATCTCCACCTGGAGCCGCTCACCCCCACCCGCCAGGCCCTGGACGTGCTGGGCGAGGCCCGCGCCCGGGAACTGGACAACCTCGAACCCACTGTCTTCATATAACTAAAAAATATCGTTAGATATTTTTTATAAAAACAACGACAGGTCCGGGTTGCGGCCCAGCCCGGCCTGCACATGGGGACACCATGGAAGACGCCTACATCGGCCAGGCCCAGGACGCGGCCCTGGGCCGCGAGTTCCTCACCTGGCTGTGGTTCAAGAGCGAAGAAAAGAACGGGATCTTTGCCGGCCCCGACAACCTGGACTTCGCCCTGTACGTGGAGCAGCGCGTGTCCGTGCAGGGCGGCGAGGGCGAGAGCCTGGAGACCGCCACCGTGTCCGGCCGCATGTCCGAACTGCGCGAGGCCCGGCTCGGCCTGACCACCGGCAAGAAGGTCAGCCGCGCCCTCATCCGCCTGGAGCGCGACGCCGAGGCCTGGCAGGTCACGGTCAAGGCCGAGGACTTCTCCCTGTCCGGGTTCAAGACCCCCAAGGTGGAGACCAAGACCGAAGAGGGCGACGACCCCGACGCCCTGTTCCTGGAGCGCATCTTCCTCCTGGACAAGGCCCTGGGATTCCTGGACCACGTGTTCGCCGGCTTCGTGCGCCTGCGGCTCTCCCCCCAATGGGCCGAGGAGTGCGCCGCCATCCGGGTCTGGCTGTCCAAGTCCTGATCCCGGAAACGCCGGACGGGATTTCCCCCCAATCCGGCCCGGGAAATACCCCCACCTTTTTGACCGCGTCCCGAGCGGCTCCAGCGGGTGTTTTACTTTTGATTTTCCCTGGAGTATATCCTTTTTCCGGGGGGTTTGATGACGTTACCGATGGGGTACGGAACGCATGTTGCGTTCAAACAGCCCTAGGGCTTTTTCCCGGGCCGGGGGTATGGACACCGTTGACGCTGCAGCGGTGATCGACGCGCTTTATTTCGGTTTGGCTGTCCTGGACAGCCAGGCTACCATCCTCTCGACCAATCCCGCATTTCTAAGCCTCACCGGCCTGGAGCAGGCCCAGGGCCTGCTCCTGCGCGACGCCCTGTTCCCGGACGGCTGCGGGGACCACGAACTGCTGGCCAAACCGAGCCACGGCCTGCGCCTGGAGACCGTGCTGGCCTTTCCGGGCCGCGAGCCCATCCCGGTCCGGCTGTCCATCACCCGCCTGGCGGACAGCGCCGAAGACGCCTACCTGGCCACCCTGGAAGACATCACCCGGGACCGCACCCTGCTCGGCCGGCTGGAGGAGGACGTCCACTTCCGCCAGGCCCTCATGGAGAACCTGCCCTGCCCGGTCTACCTCAAGAACCCGGCGGGCGCGTTCATGGGCTGCAACCGGGCCTTCGAGGACTTCCTGGGCCTGCCACGCCACGAGATCATCGGCCACACCACCGAGGAGGTGGCCCCCCCGGACCTGGCCCGCATCAGCCGGGTAAAGGACCCCGAACTCTTCGCCAACCCAGGGTCCCAGTCCTACGAGGCCTGCGTCTGCCACGCCGACGGCTCCTTCCACGACGTGATCTTCTCCAAGGCCACCTTCTGCGGGCCCACGGGCGCGGTGGCCGGCCTGGTCGGGCTCATGCTCGACGTGTCCGAGCTGCGCCGCACCGAGGAGAAGCTGCGCTCCATCACCTGCGACCTGGAGAGCCAGGTGGAGCGCCGCACCGCCCACCTCCTGGCGGTCAACGCCAAGCTCAAGGCCGAGATCATGGAGCGCAAGATCGCCGTGGCCGCCGTGGCCAAGGCCGAGCAGAAATACCGCTCCATCTTCGAGAACGCCATCGAGGGCATCTTCCAGTCCACGCCCGAGGGCCGGTTCATCAACGCCAACCCGGCCCTGGCCCGCATCTTCGGCTTCGACACACCCGAACAGCTCATGCGCGAGGTCACCGACGCCGCGGCCATCTACGTAGACCCCGAACGCCGCACCGAGTTCATGCGCCTGCTGCACATGGACGGCACGGTGGCCGGCCTGGAGTCCCAGATCCGCCGCCGCGACGGCCAACTCCTCTGGATCAGCGAAAACGCGCGCATCGTGCGCGACAAGGACGGCAACATCGCCTACTACGAGGGCACCCTGGTGGACGTGACCGAGCGCCGCCTGGCCCAGGAGGAACTGGCCCGCCGCTCCTTCTACGACACCCTCACCGGCCTGCCCAACAAGGCCCTGTTCATGGACCGCCTCACCCAGGTCATGACCCGCGCCCGGCGCAGCAAGGACTACCGCTACGCCGTGCTCTTCCTGGACCTGGACCGCTTCAAGGTGGTCAACGAGAGCCTGGGCCACTCCCGCGGCGACAAGCTCCTGCGCAACATCTCCCGCAAGCTCACCCTGGAGCTGCGCGGCAACGACTCGGTGGCCCGCTTCGGCGGCGACGAATTCGCCGTGCTCCTGGACGACCTCACCGCGCCCCGCCAGGCCATCGCCGTGGCCAAGCGCATCCGCGAGGCCCTGTCCGAGCCGGTGACCATCGACGAACACGAGGTCTTCACCTCGGCCAGCATCGGCGTGGTCCTGGGCTCGGAGCACGACACCTCGGCCGAACAGATCCTGCGCGACGCGGACATCGCCATGAACCGCGCCAAGAAGGCCGGCAAGAGCCAGTTCAAGATCTTCAGCTCCCAGATGCACGCCCAGGCCATGCGCCTCCTGAACCTGGAGGGCGACCTGCGCCGCGCCCTGGACCGCGGCGAGTTCCTGCTCCACTACCAGCCCATCGTGTCCCTGGCCGACGGCCAGCTCAGGGGCTTCGAGGCCCTGGTGCGCTGGCTGCACCCCAGCCGCGGCCTGATCCCGCCCGGGGACTTCATCTCCCTGGCCGAGGAGACCGGGCTCATCCTGCCCCTGGGCGCCTGGGTGCTGGACCACGCCTGCAACCAGCTCGCCCACTGGAACAGGAACAACCCGGACCGCGGCCTCACCATGTCCGTGAACCTCTCTGCGGCCCAGATCAACCACGCCAACCTGGTGGACCAGGTGGACCGGGTGCTGCGCAAGACCGGCCTGCCCCCCCAGTCCCTGAAGCTGGAGATCACCGAAAGCGTGGTCATGCAGAACGCCGAGGCCGCGTCCTCCCTGCTCAAGCAGCTGCGCGACCTCTCGGTCAAACTCTCCATCGACGACTTCGGCACCGGCTACTCGTCCCTGTCCTACCTGAACCGCTTCCCGGTGGACACGCTCAAGATCGACCGCTCCTTCGTCTCGGGCATGGCCGACCAGACCGAGAACCTGGGCATCGTCCAGTCGGTGGTCACCCTGGCCCACACCCTGGGCATGGACGTGGTGGCCGAGGGCGTGGAGACCACCGAGCAGATGGATTCCCTCAAGGGCCTGGACTGCGAGTTCGCCCAGGGCTACCTCTTCTCCCGGCCCGTAGACATGGTCAACGCCGGGCAATTGCTGGACACCCGCACCGCCTGGTGATACTCGCAGCGCCATGCTGCTGCACCCCGCCATAGACCCGGTGGCCCTCCAGATCGGCCCGCTGGCCGTGCGCTGGTACGGGCTCATGTACATGATCGGCTTCGCCGCGGGCTGGAGCCTGGGGCGCTGGCGCGCCTCCCGGCCGGGCTCGGGCTGGACCGCCCGCGAGGTGGACGACCTCATCGCCCTGTGCATGTTCGGGCTCATCATCGGCGCGCGCGTGGGCTACGTGCTCTTCTACGACCCGGCCTACTTCCTGGCCCACCCCATGGACGTCCTGGCCATCTGGAAGGGCGGCATGTCCTTCCACGGCGGCCTGGCCGGCATCTGCCTGTGCCTGTGGTGGTTCGGCAAGAAGACCGGCCGCACCTTCACCCAGATGGGCGACTTCCTGACCCCCCTGTGCGCCCCGGGCCTGCTGGCCGGCCGCATGGGCAACTTCATCAACGGCGAGCTCTTCGGCCGGCCCACGGACCTGCCCTGGGGCATGGTCTTCCCGGGCGGCGGCATTGCGCCCCGCCACCCCTCCCAGCTCTACGAGGCCGGACTGGAGGGCGTGGCCCTGTTCGCCATCGTCTGGCTCTTCTCCGCCAAGAAACGCCCCACCGGCGCGGTGGGCGGCCTCTTCGCCCTGCTCTACGGCTCGTTCCGCTTCCTGGTGGAATTCGTGCGCCAGCCCGACCCCCAGCTCGGCTTCATCGCCTTCGACTGGCTCACCATGGGCCAGCTCCTGTCCCTGCCTCTCATGCTCATCGGCGCCTGGCTGCTCTGGCGGGCGTACCGCAGAGCTGACTAAAGAAATGAAGCAGGGCGGTTCACGAACTGATGGGATGGCCCCGCCCC
>DKEU01000055.1 GCA_002452635.1 Desulfovibrionaceae bacterium UBA6814
ACCTGCTGATTACAAATCAGCGGCTCTACCGATTGAGCTACGCCAGCAGCAGAGCGGGGCATATACCCCGCGCCGGAGGAAATTGCAAGGGCCAATTGGCCGCTCCGGCAAATTTCCGGCTAGCCGGCGTCCGTCGCCAACACAAACCCGCCCCGGCCTTTCGGCGCGGGGCGGGTGCTTCTCTATGGCCCGGGGCCTGCAATGTCAACCGAAAAAACCGAAAAAACCAAATTCCCGGGCCTAGGAGGCCAGAGCCGTCTCGCCCACCCCGGCCGGGGCCGAGGCCGGGACCTGGTGCGGAGCGGCCGGGGCCGGGGCGGCCACGGTGTCCAGGCAGGTGACGGCGTTGTCCAGGACGTAGCGCAGAAACTCGTTGTTCAGGGCATGGCCCGAGCAGTTGATCTCGAACCGGCCCAGCAGGGGCAGCGGGGCCACGGCCATGTCCCCCACGAAGTCCAGGATCTTGTGGCGCACGAACTCGTCCTTGAAGCGCAGGCCCTCCGGGTTCACCACCCCGTACTCGTCCAGGACCACGGCGTTGTCCAGGGAGCCGCCCAGGGCCAGGCCGGCGCGCTGCATGCGCTCCACGTCGCGCAGAAAGCCGAAGGTGCGGGCCTTGGCCAGCCGGCGCACGAAGCTGTCCGGGGTGATGTCCAGGCTCATGTCCTGGCGGCCGATGAGGGGATGCTTGAAATCGATGGAATAGTCCACCGCGAACCCGTCGTAGGGCGTGACCCGCACGGACTTGCCGTCGCGCGTGAGGGCCATGGGCCGGGTGACCTTGAGGAAGCGGCGCACGGCAGGCTGCTCCACCAGGCCGGCGGAGCGCAGCAGGAACACGAAGGAGGCCGCGCTGCCGTCCATGATGGGCACCTCGACCCCACAGACCCGGATGTGGATGTTGTCGATGCCCAGGCCGCGGATGGCGGCCAGCAGGTGCTCCACGGTGGAGAGCCGGGCGTCGCCGTCGGACAGGGTGGTGGCCAGGCCGGTGTCGCTCACGTTGTGCGGGCCCGGGGTGATGTGCCGCCAGGCGTCGCCGTGGCGCACCGCGAACACGATGCCGGTGTCCGGCGCCGCGGGCGAGAGCGTGAGTTCGACCTTGCGGCCGCTATGTAGGCCAATGCCTGAGCACTGCACAGGCTTGCGGATGGTCTTCTGGTGCATGATCCCCTCCGAACGGGCGTTCAGCAAGAATCGTACCGTTGCAAGAAAAAATTTAACATCGAGATTTTATTGACTATTATTCTTCGGGCCGGATGATTTTTTTGTTTTCAAAAACACACGCCGTGTGCTATTAAGGACACTCCCTCCGACCCTCGCCGGTCACCCCTGCCGGCACGGAGGGATGGCGGACGCACCCCCCGACCCCGCGTCCGCCCAAGGCCAACGGCCGGCCGTGGGAACCGCATTCCCGTCCATCCCCTCCTCCCGCGGCCGGCCAGGCGTTGGCCTCACCCGGGCGCGCGCACCGGCTCTTGCGGTGCGTGTTGTTTTTATTCCCCTGTCATTCCATATGGATACAGAGACAACGCCGGCCCTGTGCGCATTTCGCACACCCGGGTGTGGGTTTTGTGCAGGATTCCGGGGAGTTCGGGAAAGGGCCGGGAATGCGCGTCCCCTCCGGGATTCGGCCGGGCCGAGGCGGAGGTTACATGCGGGGATGCGGCCGGGTCAGGCCCGGGCCACGGCCACGCGGTCGCGGCCGGCCAGGTCCTTGCGGATGCGGACCTCTGCGAAGCCGGCCTGCTCCAGGATGCCGCGCACCGCGGCGGCCTGGGTCATGCCCATCTCCAGGAGGAGCAGGCCGCCGGGCTTGAGCGCGGCGTGCGCGCCCGGGGCCAGGGCCGCGATGGCCTCCAGGCCGGTGGGGCCGGGGGTGAGCGCGCCTCTCGGCTCGAAGTTCCGCACCTCGGGCGAGACGTCCGCGTACTCCGCCTCGGACACGTAGGGCGGGTTGGCCGCCACCAGGTCCAGGCTCCCCTGCGCCACGCCCAGGCCGGCCAGGTCCGCGAAATCCCCCTGCACCAAGGAGAGCCGCTCCCCCACCCCGTGCCGGGCCGCGTTGTCCCGGGCCACGGCCAGGGCTCCGGGTGATCGGTCCACGGCCAGGCCCCGGGCCTGGGGAAAGCGCACCGCCAGGGTCACGGCCAGGCAGCCGCTGCCCGTGCCCAGGTCCGCGAAGGCCAGGGCCGCATCGCGGGGGAACCTGGCCTCGGCCTCTTCCACGATGTGCTCGGTCTCGGGCCGGGGGATGAGGCAGGCCGGGGTCACGCTGAAGGCCAGGCCGTAGAATTCCTTTTCGCCCAGGATGTAGGCCGCAGGCTCGCCCCGGCCGCGGCGGCGCACCAGTTCGCGGGCCGCGGCCAGTTCGGCCTCGGTCAGGGGCCGGTCCGATTGCAGGAGCAGGTCCAGGCGGGTGAGGCGAAGCGCCTTGCCCAGCATGAGCTGGGCCGAGAGGGCCGGGGAATCCACCCCCCGGTCGGCCAGGAAGTCCGCGCTCTTCTGGAGGATCTCGCGGACCGTGGGCGCGCCGGCGCTCACGCGTCGTCGGCCTGCTGCTTCAGGGCCTCGGCCTGGTAGTGGGCCACCAGGGCGTCGATGACCTCGTCCAGGTCGCCCTGCATGATCTCTTCCAGGCGGTAGAGGGTCAGGCCGATACGGTGATCGGTCATCCGTCCCTGGGGGAAGTTGTAGGTGCGGANNTAGAGGGTCAGGCCGATGCGGTGGTCCGTGACCCGGCCCTGGGGGAAGTTGTAGGTGCGGATGCGCTCGGAGCGGTCGCCGGTGCCCACCTGGGCCTTGCGCGCCGCGGCCTGTTCGGCGTGGGCCTTGTCCTGCTCGGCCTGGAGCAGGCGGGCGCGCAACACCTTGAGGGCCTTGGCCTTGTTCTTGTGCTGGCTCTTCTCGTCCTGGCAGGTGACCACCAGGCCCGAGGGCAGGTGGGTGACTCGGATGGCCGAATCCGTGGTGTTCACGCTCTGGCCGCCCGGCCCGGAGGAGCGGTACACGTCAATGCGCAGGTCCTCGGGCGCGATGTGCACGTCCACTTCCTCAGCCTCGGGCAGGATGGCCACGGTGATGGCCGAGGTGTGGATGCGGCCCTGGGACTCGGTGGCCGGCACCCGCTGCACCCGGTGCGCCCCGGACTCGAACTTGAGCCGCGAGTACACCCGGTCGCCGGCGATGGCGGCGGAGACTTCCTTGAGCCCGCCGGTGGCGCTCTCGTGCTCGGCCAGCATCTCCACCTTCCAGCCCTTGGCCTCGGCGAAGCGCAGGTACATGCGGAAGATCTCGGCCGCGAACAGGGCCGCCTCCTCGCCGCCGGTGCCGGCGCGCACCTCGATGATGACGTTCTTCTCGTCCAGGGGGTCCTTGGGCAGGAGCAGGATGCGCAGGCGCTCCTCCAACTCGGGCAGCTTCTCCCTGAGCTCGTCCAGTTCGGCCCGGGCCAACTCGCGGATGTCCTTGTCGCTGTCGGACAACAGCTCCTCGTTGTCGGCCTTGGCCTGTTCCGCGGCCCGGTACTCCCGGAAGGCGGCCACCACCTCGCCCAGGTCCGAATGGGCCTTGGTGAGCTTGCGGTAGCGCTCCTGGTCGTCGAAGACGTCCGGGGCGGAGAGCTGTTTCTCCAGGTCCTCGTACTTGCGCTCGATGGATTCCAGCTTGGCGAACATGGTTACTTCCGGTCGTCGGTGGCGCCCTTGAGGGCGGCCAGGGCGACTTCAAGTTGGGAGTCGTCGGGCTCGAAGGTGGTCAGACGCTGCATGGCCAGGCCGGGCCAGCACAGGGCGCGGCACAGCAGGGTGTCGGCCTTGCGGCCGGCGTAGCGGATGAGCTCGTAGGCCAGGGCGCTCACCGGGATCATGAGCAGGAACTTGGCGGCCACGATGTAGGTCTGGCGCAGGACCGCGCCGGACGGGACCCACAGGGCGGTGAGCCCGGGGATGAGCACCGCGTGCAGCACGATGGAGATGGACAGCACGAAGAGCAAAAACGCGGTGCCGCAGCGCGGGTGCAGGCGGCTGTGGCCGCGGCAGGCCTCGGGCGTGAGCTCGCCCCCGGTCTCGAAGGCCCAGATGGCCTTGTGCTCGGCCCCGTGGTACTGGAACACCCGCCGGATGTCCGGCACCAGGGACACCGCGCCCAGGTAGCCCAGAAACACCGCCATCTTGAAGAACCCGTCCCAGATGTGGAAGGACAGGGAGTCCGTGCCCCCGCTCCAGCCCAGGTATTCGAGGCCCAGGGACAGGAGGTGGGGCAGCACCACGAACAGGAACAGGGCCAGGCCGATGGCCGCGGCGATGGTGACCACCAGGTGCCAGGGCTTGAGCTCCGAGCCGCCGCTCCCCTGCCCCTCGCCCTCCTCTTCCACCGCCACCTCGGCCGAAAAGTTCAGGGCCTTGACCCCGTTGACCAGGGTCTCCAGGAGCACCGGGAACCCGCGCACGAAGGGCTTGCGCAGCCAGGGCCAGGGGGCCAGGGTGTACCAGGGCCGCAGCTCCAGCAGGATGGTGCCGTCGGGCTTGCGCACCGCGATGGCCAGCCGGTCGCGGTTGCGGATCATGACCCCTTCCATCACCGCCTGGCCGCCCACGGCCGAGGGGGCCAGGGCCAGCAGGCGGGCCAGGCTGCGGCAGAGCCGGCCGGCCAGGGCGGGGAGTCCGGTGGGAGTGTTCATATCGTAAGGATATAGGACGCGGCCGGGAAAAGGGAAGAGCCGCATGCCCCCCGGGACGGAACCCGGGCGGAGCCTGCGGCCCTCCCAACCGGCCCGCGGGCCGGGTAGCTACTTGTCCTGGAGCTTCGCGTACTTCTTGCGGAAGCGGTCGATGCGGCCGGCGGTGTCGACGAACCGCTGCTTGCCGGTGAAGAACGGGTGGCAGTTGGAGCAGATTTCCACTTCCACCTTCTCGCCCTTGGTGGACAGGGCCTCGACCTCGAAGCCGCAGGCGCAGCGGATGGTGGCCTTGAAGACCTTGGGATGAATGCCTTCCTTCATGGGATCCTCCGGTATGAGGGGCCGACGTCCCCGGATTCGGTATAGCCGGCCGTTGGGTTCGAACAAGGGAGTGACCAGTATACCTTTTCCCGGTACTTGGCAAGTCCCCGGCGCGAACCGCGCCGGGGAGGGGAAGGGACAAGACGATTGGTCAGGAGATATCGATGTCGTGCTGGTCCAGATCCACGCCGGCCGGGCTCTGGATGGTGGCCACCAGGTTCTGCCCGCCCGAGGCGTCGCCGTTCTCGTCGTACCAGAGCTGCTGGCTCGAGCTGTCGTACACGAAGGCCGCATCCGTGGAGCCGACCCCGGCCGACGCGCCGTCGTACCCCGCCCCGCCCGAGGCGTAAGACACGAAGCTCGCCGCAGGATCGAACGCAGTGGCGTCGAAGTGGAAGGAATCCTCGCCCTTGACGAAATTCTGGATGCTGTCGCCGCCCTCGCTGGGGCTGGAGTAGCTGAACACGTCGGAGCCCGCGCCGCCGTCCATGGTGTCGGCCCCGAGCCCGCCGTGCAGGGTGTCGTCGCCGGCAACGCCCCAGAACTTGTCGTTGCCGTCCCCGCCGTCCAGCAGGTCGTTGCCCAGCCCGCCGTACAGCCCGTCGTTGCCCGCGCCCGCGTGCAACTGGTCGTTGCCGTCCCCGCCGTCCAGCCAGTCGTTGCCGGCGCCGCCGTCCAGCCAGTCGTTGCCGGCATTGCCGTAAAGGTAGTCGTTGCCCGCATGGGCGAACAGGCTGTCGTTGCCGTCGGCCCCCGAGAGATTGTCGTTGCCGTCCCCGCCGTCCAGCCAGTCGTCGCCCGTATCGCCGTACAGGATGTCGTTGCCCGCGTCGCCGGACAGGGTGTCGTTGCCCGCGTCGCCGAAGAGTTGGTCGTCCCCGTCGCCGCCAAAGGCTTGGTCCGCCCCGTCGCCGGCCTTGATGATGTCGTCGCCCAGATCGCCCCAGAGGGTGTCGTCGCCCAGGTCGCCCCAGAGGGTGTCGTTGCCCAGGTCCCCGTGCACGAGGTCGTTGTCCACGCCGGCGAACAGCATGTCCGCGCCGTCGCCCCCGTGCATGACATCATGCCCGTCGCCGCCGAACAGGGTGTCGTCCCCGGCATCGCCCCACAGGAGATCGTTGCCGATGCTGCCGTTCAGTTCGTCGCGCCCCTCGCCGCCGTACATGGTGTCGTCGCCTTCGGAGCCCACGAAGTAGTCGTTGCCGTCGCCGCCGTACAACAGGTCGTTGCCGTCGTCGCCAAACAGGAAGTCGTTTCCGTCCTCGCCGTAGAGGATGTCGTCGTCCTGGTTGCCGGACATGACGTCGTCGCCCAGGCCGCCCCACATGACGTCGTCGCCCAGGCCGCCCTGGAGGCTGTCGTCGCCGGAGCCGCCCAGCAGGGTGTCGTCGCCGTTGCTGGCGCACATGAAGTCGGCATCGTCGCCGCCCACCAGGCAGTCCCGGCCCTCGCCGCCGATCATGTAGTCCTGGCCGATTCCGCCCACGAGCAGGTCATCGCCATCGTTGCCGAACAGGCAGTCGTCGCCCGCATCGCCGTAGACGGTGTCGTTGCCCTCGTCGCCCACCAGCTCGTCCCAGCCGTCGCCGCCGAAGAGCAGGTCGTTGCCCGTCCCGCCCTTGATCTCGTCGTCGCCCAGGTATCCGTACAGCGAGTCGTCGCCCTGGGCGCCCCAGAGCACGTCGTTGCCCAGGCCTCCGTCCAGGGTGTCGTTGCCGTCGTCGGACGACAGGGTGTCGTCCCCGTCGCCGCCGGACACCCAGTCGTCGCCCGCGCCGCCGTAGAAGAAGTCGTTGCCCGCGCCGCCGTCCAGGGTGTCCGCCCCGCCGCCGCCGTAGATAAAGTCGTCGCCGTCGCCGCCCAGGACCGAGTCGTTCCCCTCGTCACCGGACAGCAGATCAGCGCCCGCGTGGCCCAGGAGCAGGTCGTTCCCGTCCCCGCCGTACAGGGAGTCGAGCCCCTCGCCGCCGGCCAGGGTGTCGTTGCCGGCCATGCCCTTGAGCTGGTCGTTGCCCAGGTCGCCGAACAGGGAGTCGTCGCCGTCCTCGCCCCAGAGCACGTCGTTGCCCGCGCCGCCGTCCAGGGTGTCGTTCCCGGCTCCCGCCGCCTGGGTGTCGTCGCCCTCGCCCCCGGCCAGCCAGTCGTCGCCCGTGCCGCCGTAGAAATAGTCGTTGCCCGCGCCGCCGGCCAGGGTGTCGGCCCCGGCGTCGCCGTACAGCAGGTCGTTGCCGTCCCCGCCGTCCAGCAGATCGTTGCCGTCGCCGCCGCGCAGCGTGTCCTCGCCGTCGCCGCCGTACACCAGGTCGTTTTCCGTGCCGCCGTCCAGCACGTCGTTGCCCAGGCCGCCGTCCAGGGTGTCGTTGCCGGCCAGGCCCTTGAGCTGGTCGTTGCCCAGGTCGCCGAACAGGGAGTCGTCGCCGTCCTCGCCCCAGAGCACGTCGTTGCCCGCGCCGCCGTCCAGGGTGTCGTTCCCGGCTCCCGCCGCCTGGGTGTCGTCGCCCTCGCCCCCGGCCAGCCAGTCGTCGCCCGTGCCGCCGTAGAAATAGTCGTTGCCCGCGCCGCCGGCCAGGGTGTCGGCCCCGGCGTCGCCGTACAGCAGGTCGTTGCCGTCCCCGCCGTCCAGCAGATCGTTGCCGTCGCCGCCGTAGAGCGCGTCGTCGCCCGCCTGGCCGTAGACCAGGTCGTTCCCGCTGCCGGCGAACCCGATGTCTGCGCCGTCGCCGCCGTCCAGCAGGTCGTCGCCCGAGCCGCTGTCCAGGGTGTCCGCCCCGTCGCCGCCCAGCAGACTGTCGTTGCCGGCCTTGCCGTAGATCAGGTCGTTGCCCAGGCCGCCCAGCAGGCAATCGTCTCCGTCCCCGCCCAGCAACTGGTCGTTGCCCAGGCCGCCGTCCAGGGTGTCGTTGCCCAGACCGCCGTCCAGGACGTTGGCCCCAGAATCGCCCCGCAGCGAGTCGCCGTAGTTCGAGCCCACGACGTTCTCCACGCCCTGGAGGGAGTCGAGGCCGTCAGATCTCACGCCAACGCCCGCCGCGAGGTCCGCGGTCACCCCGAACGCGGCCGCGGCATAAGAAATGTAGTCCACGCCCGTGCCGCCGACCAAGGTGTTCAGCCCACTGCCGCCGGCCAGGGTATCCGCCCCGTCGCCGCCCAGCAGGCTGTCGTCCCCGGCCTCGCCCAGGAGCACGTCGTCGCCGTCGCCGCCCTGCACCAGGTCCGCGCCATCCCCGCCCAGCAGGGAGTCCGCGCCGCCCAGGCCCAGGAGCGTGTCCGCGCCGCCCAGGCCCTGCAGGGTGTCGGCCCCTTCGGTGCCCTCGAGCAGGAGGTCCGCGTACTGGATGTCCAGGTGGTCCTCGGGCCCCCAGTTCACGAAGGTCAGGCCCGACAGGTCCAGGCTAGCGTCGGCCTGCACCAGGGTCAGGGTCTCGGCCCCGCTGCCGCCGTAGATGGTGAGGGTCTGGCCGCTGACCTGGGAGGCGTCCAGGGTCAGGTGCGCCCCGTCGCCCAGGGACAGGGCCTCGAGATTCGCCAAGGTGGAGCCCGACAGGTCGGCGTCGCCGGCCACGTGCAGGGTGTCGGTTCCTGCGCCGCCGTCCAGCACCGCATCGCCGTCAGCCTGCAACAGGTCGTCGCCCGCGCCGCCCAGCAGGGTGTCGGAACCCGCGCCCCCGGCCAGGACGTCATCGCCCGCCCCGCCGTCCAGCAGGTCGTCGCCGGTGCCGGCATTCAGGCTGTCCGCGCCGTCACCGCCCAGGAGCGTGTCCGCCCCGCCCGCGGTCCACAGCAGGTCGTTGCCGCTGCCGCCGTCCACCAGCACGGAGCCGTACTCGTACGTGGGGCTGGTGAGGTCCACCACGTCGTTGCCGCCGCCGGCCAGGATGGCCTCGATGCTGGCGATGCGCGGTGCGCCGCCGCCCGGGCTGTAGGAGTCGTGCAGGAACAGGGCGTCGTTGCCGTCGGTCAGGGCCAGGGTGTCCTGGCCCGCACCGCCGTCAAAGGTGTCGTGGCTGCGGTTCAGGCCGGTAATGGAGTGGACCTCGCCGGTGGCGTCCACGCCCGCGCTGCCCGCGTGCCGCGCGCCCCAGCCCGAGCCCCAGGCGGCGTCCGCGGCGTACTCCAGCCGATCGTCGCCGTCCCCGCCCTGCAGGGTGTCCGCGCCCGCGCCGCCGGCCAGGGTATCGGCCCCGGCACCGCCCACGAGCAGGTCGTTGCCCGCACCGCCGTCCAGCAGGTCGTCCCCGGTTCCGGCGTTCAGGCTGTCCGCCCCGTCGCCGCCCAGGAGCGTGTCCGCCCCGCCCGCGGTCCACAGCAGGTCGTTGCCGCTGCCGCCGTCCACCAGCACGGAGCCGTACTCGTACGTGGGGCTGGTGAGGTCCACCACGTCGTTGCCGTCGCCGGCCAGGATGGCCTCGATGCCCACGATGCGCGGGACGCCGCCGCCCGGGCTGTAGGAGTCGTGCAGGAACAGGGCGTCGTGCCCCGCGGTCAGGACCAGGGTGTCCTGGCCCGCGCCGCCGTCGAAAATGTCGTAGCTGCGGTTCAGGCCGGTGATGGAGTGGACCTCGCCGGTGGCGTCCACGCCCGCGCTGCCTGCGTGCCGCGCGCCCCAGCCCGAGCCCCAGGCGGCGTCCGCGGCGTACTCCAGCCGGTCGTCGCCGGCCCCGCCCTGCAGGGTGTCCGCTCCCGCGCCGCCGGCCAGGGTGTCGGCCCCGGCCCCGCCCACGAGCAGGTCGTTGCCCGCGCCGCCGTCCAGCAGGTCGTCGCCGGTGCCGGCGTTCAGGCTGTCCGACCCGTCGCCGCCCAGGAGCGTGTCCGCCCCGCCCGCGGTCCACAGCAGGTCGTTGCCGCTGCCGCCGTCCACCAGCACGGAGCCGTACTCGTACGTGGGGCTGGTGAGGTCCACCACGTCGTTGCCGTCCCCGGCCAGGATGGCCTCGATGCCCACGATGCGCGGTGCGCCGCCGCCCGGGCTGTAGGAGTCGTGCAGGAACAGGGCGTCGTGCCCCGCGGTCAGGACCAGGGTGTCCTGGCCCGCGCCGCCGTCGAAAATGTCGTAGCTGCGGCCCATGCCGGTGATGGAGTGGATCTCGCTGGTGGCGTCCACACCCGCGCTGCCCGCGTGCCGCGCGCCCCAGCCCGAGCCCCAGGCGGCGTCCGCGGCGTACTCCAGCCGATCGTCGCCGTCCCCGCCCTGCAGGGTGTCCGCGCCCGCGCCGCCGGCCAGGGTGTCGGCCCCGGCACCGCCGTCCAGCAGATCGTTGCCGCTGCCCCCGGCAAGAGCGTCCGCGCCGTCGCCGCCGTAGAGGAGGTCGTTGCCGCTGCCGCCGTCCAGAACGTCGTCGCCGGCCCCGCCATCCAGCAGATCATGGTCCGAACCGCCGGACAAGGAATCCGCGCCGTCGCCCCCGTGCAGGGTGTCGCGACCGCTGCCGCCGTCCAGCACGTCTTCGCCCGCGCCCCCGTCCAGCAGGTCGTCGCCGTTGCCCGAGGACAGGGTGTCCGCGCCGTCGCCGCCGTACAGGCTCTCGTCGCCGTTGCCGCCCGTGAGCAGGTCGTCGCCCGCGCCGCCGTCCAGCAAATCGTCGCCGTTGCCCGCGGACAGGGTGTCGGCCCCGTCGCCGCCGTAGAGGAGGTCGTTGCCGTTGCCCCCGTCCAGGTAGTCCGCGCCCGCGCCCCCGTGCAAGGTGTCGTCGCCGTTGCCCCCGGACAGGGTGTCGTTGCCCGCACCGCCGGACAAGAGATCGTCCCGGTTGCTCCCGGACTGATAGCCGCCGTTCCCGTTGCCGTTCCCGTTCCCGTTCCCGTTGCCGTTCCCATTGCCGTTCCCATTGCCACGCAGGGACGGCGAAACCTGTCCGAACGCCTGGAGGACATCCAGGCGGTCGGACGCGGACCGGAATGCCGCGGTGATGGCGTCAAAAAGCCGTTTGGACATAACGAACTAGGCTCGCTCCGAGGCCTCTCCGGGCTTCGGGCGCGCCACTCCTCCCCGAATGGTTCCGCGGACTCTATCCTGCAGCGCGTGTTGCGTCAACATCTTACCGAACTTTCTCATTATCCTCGCGAACTTCGCGGCATACATACCAACTTGCATCCCCATCATATCGGTTGGTCTTTGAAATTGCCAAACCCAAGCCGTCATTGTGTTGCCAGACCTCGAAAACATGGTGTATCAGCCAAAGCCAGTTCTTACGTGTAGGGGGGAAATCATGCTGCGGGTGCTGTTACTGTTCCTGGCCCTGGCCTTGGCCGGGGGCTCGGTTGTTGCCGTCTGCCCGGCCGGAGCCGAAGAAACCCGGCCGGCCTTCGCCCTGGGGCCGGGCGACCTCCTGCACATCTCGGTGTGGAACGAGGAGTCCCTGACCCTGGACGTGGCCGTGCGTCCCGACGGGTTCATCTCCTTCCCCCTCATCGGCGACGTGCCGGCCGCGGGCCGGGGAGTGGAGTCGCTGCGCCTGGACCTGGCCGAGCGCCTGCACGCCTTCGTGCCCGATGCGCCGGTCACGGTCATGCTGGCCGAGCTGGGCAGCGCGCGGGTGTACGTGGTGGGCAAGGTGGCCAAGCCGGGGATGTTCCCCATGCCCGGGGAACTGCGCGTCATGCAGGCCCTGGCCCTGGCCGGCGGCCTGACCCCCTTTGCCGACTCGGCCCGCATCCTGGTGCTGCGCACCGGCGACGCCGGCCGCATCGCCATTCCCTTCGACTACGACGGCGTTGCCGCGGGCCGGGACATCGGCCAGGACATCGTGCTCAAACCGGGTGACACTGTCGTCGTGCCGTAATGGGAGCGTCTCTCGGCCACCCCGCACGGACCCGCGCCGTCCCTTTCCCCGTCCTGCCCCTGGCCATCGCGGCGCTGCTCCTCGCGGCGGCCGCGGCCGAAGCCAGCCAGGCCCCGGCCCGGCCGTTTCGCGTGGACGAGGCGGTGAACGTGCGCGCCGGCCGCGGGTTGGACTTCCCCCGGGTGGGCCGCCTGGCCCCGGGCGATGCCGTGCTGGCCGGGGACTGCATGCAGGACTGGTGCGCCGTGGCCCAGGCCGACGCCCCGGGCAAACCCCTGGGCTATGTGTTCTCCCCCCTGCTCAAGCCCCGGCCCGGCGCCCTGCCCGTGGGCAACCCGGCGCCCGGCACGCAATTCACCCTGACTCCCCGGTTCTCGGTCCTGGAAACCTACGACAGCAATGTCCTGTTCCAGAACGTCTCGGCCCTGGAAACCCGGATGATCCCCTCCCTGGAGGCCGACCTGCGCTCGGAGCGCACAATCCTGAACGTCCGGGCCCTGGCCGAGGTGCTGCGCTACGACCGCCACCAGGAGTTCGACCGGACCAACCGGGAGGTGGCGCTGGGGATGAGCCGCTCCCTCACGGAACTCCTGCGCGCGGAGTTGCGCGGCCGTGCGCGCAGCGACCACTCCTTCGAGTCCACCCTGGCCGAATCCGGCACCATCGTGGACAAGAGCCCGCACCAGACCTACTCCCTCCAGCCGGCCCTGGCCTACCGACTGGGCGAACGTCTGGACCTCCGGCTGGAGGGCGACGCCCAGGCCTCCCGCTTCCCGGAGAAGGCCGAGAACGACATGCAGACCCGGGGCGGGACCTTCACCGTCACCCGGTTCCAGGACGAGAACAAGTCCGCGTTGCTGGCCAGGCTGGGGCACAGCGTCTCGTCCTACGCCACCGGAAAACAGGATGTCACCGCGCTGGGCGCGGGGGGCCGCTTCAACCTCACCGAGAACCTCGCCTGCACCCTGGTGGCCGGCCCCTATCTGTCCCGGGACCGGTTTCCGTCCCGCGCCGGGGAGGCGCACACCCGGCATGCGGGCCTGGCCGGCGAGGCCATGCTGCGGCTGACCCAGGAGCGCATGACCACGGAGTTGAGCGCCGAGATGGGGTCATTTCCCGGCTCCGGGGGCGAAAATACCCGGCGCCGCAAGCTCCAGGCCGAGACCGCCCTGCACCTCACCGACAGCCTGATCCTGGGCCTGGCCGCCACGTGGAGCCGCGCGGACACCGCGGGATACGTCCGGCTGGCGGACAACACCCTGGTGAACCTCTCCCCCAGCCTGGAATACGCCATGGGCGAGCACTCCCGCCTCCAGATGAAATACGATTACACCTGTATTGACGACCACCTAGCGAAAGCCTACAGCCAAGGGCAACGGCTCAGCCTGTCCCTGCACCTTGAATTTCCCAGAAGGCTCCAGTAATCCAGGACCAGTCCAGGTTATGCACCACTCCTCGCAACTGACCCCGCTGACCTTCCTGAAGAAACGGTTTGCGCCCATCGCCCTGGTCTTCAGCATCACGCTGGCCGTTTCCCTCGGGGTGATTTCCTCGTTGCCCTCCCTGTATCGCTCCTGGGCCACCCTCCTGGTGGAGGGCAACACCGCCCCGGCCGAACTGTTGCGCGCCTCGGCCGCCGGCTTCGTGCAGGAGCACATCAACAGCGTGATGCAGATGGTGCTCAGCCGCGAAGCCCTCATGAAGATCGTGAAGGACTTCCAGTTGTACCCCGAGATGATCGGCAGGGCGAGCGACGACGAAATCATCGAACGCATGCACCGAAACGTCATCTTCGAGACCTCGGTGGCCGCGGCGGAGGAGTCCAACGTCTTCGGCCGCATGCCCTCCACCACCTATTCGGTGCGCATCGGCTTCATCTCCTCGACCCCCAAGACCTGCACCGCGGTCTCCATCGTCCTTCTCAACCGCTTCAACGAGCAGAGCAGTTCCCGCCGGGAAACCAAGACCCAGGATACCTTCGTCTTCCTGCGCACCAAGCTGGCGGACACCCAGCAGGGGATAGCCCAGGTGGAGCAGGAGATCGCGCAGTTCAAGCAGGCGCACATGAAGTCCCTGCCCGAACTCATGAACATGAACCTCCTGGCCCTGGAGCGGGTCCAGAAGGAGATGGACCAGGCCCAGGCCGAGCTGAACCTGGCCCGGGAGCGCCGCCTCTACCTGGAGGGCCAACTGGCCATCCAGGAGCCCATGCGCCACGTCGTCACCGGGGAGGGGCAGAAGGTCCTGAGCGTGGAGGAGCAGGTGCGCCAGATGCGCAACCAGCTCCTGGCCCTGCGCGCGGTGCAGTCGGACAAGCACCCCGACGTCATCAGCCTCTCCCGCCGGCTGGAGGCCATGCAGGGCGTGCTCGGCACCCGGGAGAAGCTGCGCTCCGCCACCGAACGGCTCGACGAGCGGCGAAACGCCCTGGCCGACCTGCGCCGCAAGTATTCGCCCCATCACCCCGACGTGGTGGCCCTGGAGAAGGAGGTGGGCATACTGTCCGCCACCGTGGCCGAACTATCCTCCCGGCCGGGCCTGACCACCACCCCGGAGGAGGACTCCCCGGACAACCCGGCCTACATCAGCCTCATGACCCAGCTTGAGCAGACCACCCTGGAGATCGCCGCCAAGGAGAAGCTGCAGGCCTCCCTGGTCGCCAAGTACGAGGACTACCTCAAGCGCATCGAGCAGACCCCGGGGGTGGAGCAGGAATTTTTGGACCTGCAGCGCCGCTACGAGACGCTCCAGGCCAGCCACCGCGACATCAACGCCCGGCTCCAGGCGGCCAAGGAGGCCATGGAGGCCGAACGCCGCGATCTCGGCGTGAAGCTCACCGTGCTGGAGAGCCCGGTCATTCCCGTACGGCCCTTCAAGCCCGACCGGATGATCCTCTCCATGCTCGGCCTGATCCTCTCCGTGGGCGCGGGCCTCCTGGCCGGGTTCGCGGCGGAGAGCTTCGATCCTACGGTCCACGGCCCCCAGGAGGCTTCGTCCGTGACCGGCCTGCCCCTGCTCGGGGTCTTCCCTTCGGTGCAGACCAACGAGGAGCGGGTGATCCTGTTCAAGCGCCGCCGGGCCGCCCTGGTGCTGGGCCTGGGGGCGCTGGTCCTGGCCCTGGGGGCCTGGTACCTGTTTACCCCGATCTGCACCTTGTGCTCCAACATCGCGAAGATGATCCACGGCCTGTTCTAGGCCGCCGACCGGGAAGGCAACGCAAGGACTACCATGAGCAAGATCGCCAACGCCCTGGAGCGGGCCAAGCGGATGCGCAACGGCCAGGAGCCGGCCCCGGCCGAGCCCCGCCCGGCCGCCCCTTCCCCGTCCGAGCCCCGGCGGCCCGACGACCGCCGCCATGCGGACCAGGGGCCGCAGGACCCGAACGGTGAGCGCCGCCGCACCCGGCCCTCCGGCGGGGCGGACCGCCGCCGGGTGGACATCGGCCCGCCCCCGGGCCTGCTGGACCGCCGCTCCCCGGTGCCCGTCCAGGGAAACGCCAGGGGCTCCGTCACCGACGCCCTGCTGGAGACCCGCTGCCGGCTCATCAGCTTCGTCAAGGACCGGCCCGCCCACCTGGAGCGCAACAAGGTGGTGACCTTCTGCCCCGACCACCGGGCCATCGACGCCTGCAACTTCATCCGCACCCGGGTGCTGGAGCAGACCCGGGAGAAGAAGCTCAACACCCTCCTGGTCACCAGCGTGAACCCGGGAGAAGGCAAAACCCTCACGGCCATCAACCTGGCCCTGAGCATCTCCCGCGAGGCCAAGCAGACCGCGCTCCTGGTGGAGGCCAACCTGCGCCGGCCCGCGGTGTCCGAACGCCTGGGCCTGTCCAGCGCCTGCGAGGGCCTCACCGAGTACCTGTTCCACGACCTGGACCTGAGCGACCTGCTCATCAACCCGGGCCTGGGCAGCATGCTGCGGGTCATCCTGGCCGGGGCCCCCACCTCGGGGTCCACGGACCTGTTCAGCCTGCCCAAGATGCAGTTGCTGGTGCGCGAGCTCAAGGCGCGCTATGACGACCGCTACATCATTTTCGACGGCCCGCACCTCAAGGGCATGCCCGACGCGCACATCCTGGCCTCCTATGTGGACGGCGTCATCCTGGTGATGGAGGCGCGGCGCACCTCGCGCTACGACTTGGCCCACGTGCTCGAGAGCCTGCGGGGCAAGACCATCGTCGGCATCATCATGAACCGGGGCCCCCAGCTCTAGCGTCCCGGAAAGCCACGGAAACCGCCATGTACCTCGGATTCTACGGCCTGGCCCGACGGCCCTTCAGCATCACCCCGGACCCGGACGTGCTGTACCTGGGCGACACCCACGCCGGGGCCCTGGCCCACCTGGAGTACGGCCTGGCCGAGGGCGCGGGGTTCACCCTGCTCACCGGCGAAGTCGGCGCAGGCAAGACCACCCTGGTGCGCCGGCTGCTCAAGTCCCTGGGCGGCGGCTACGTGGTGGCCCAGGTCTTCAACACCAACGTCTCGGCCACCGAGCTGCTCAAGCTGGTGCTGGTCGAGTACGGCGTGGTGCCCGGGGCGGACAAGGCCGACCACCTGGGCCGGCTGCAGGACTTCCTCATCGGGCTCTACGCCAAGGGCCAGCGGGCGGTGCTGGTGGTGGACGAGGCCCAGAACCTCTCCCGGGAGGCCCTGGAGGAGATGCGCATGCTCTCCAACCTCCAGACCGAGACCGAGCCCCTCCTGCACATTCTCCTGGTGGGCCAGCCCGAACTGCGCGACCGCATCCGCGAACCCGACCTGGCCCAACTGGCCCAGCGCATCACCGTGCACTGCCACCTGGGCCCCCTCACCCTGGAGGAGACCCGCAGTTACGTGGACTTCCGCCTGGCCGACGCGGGCGCCACCCACAAGGACATCTTCTCCCCCGAGGCCGTGGCGCACATCCACGAGTTGTCCCAGGGCCTGCCCCGGGCGGTGAACACCCTGTGCGACGCCTGCCTCATGACCGGCTACGTGGAGCGTACGGCCAAGGTCGACCTGGGCATGGTGGAGGCGGTGCAGAAGGCCCGGGCCGAGGGACGCACCCTGCCCCGGCTGCCCGACCCGCTGCCCCGGCCCGCGGCCCCGCCCCAGGCCCGGCCCGCGCCGCCGTCCCGGCCGGCCCCGCAGCCCGCGGCCGCGCCCCCCCTTCCTCCCGAGCCGGCCAACCTGCGCGAGCCCGCCTACCAACCCGAGCCGCTGCGCCGGCCTGCGGCCCAGGCCCCGGACTCCCCCTCTGCCGAGTCTCCCCACGCCCCGACGCCGCCCTACTCCCCCCTGCGGCCCCCCTCCGACGAGCAGTGGTTCGACCGCATGGCCGCCCTGAACAAGCAGCTCGCGGCCCAGGAACGGGCCTACCAGAACGACCTGCGAGTCCTGCACGAGCAGGCCCAGGACGACATCGCCGAGGTCCTGGGCGAACTGGCTCCGGCATCCTCCCCGACCGCGAACAAACACCGGCCCCGGCCCGGATGGCTGCGCAGGCTTCTGGCATGGTGCGGCTATTGAGAATCCTGCCGGGGCTCCTCTGCCTGGCCCTGGGGATATTCTGCGCGGCCGCGGCCGCCGCGGCCCAGGAAGACCCCCTGGTGGCCCCGACCATCGCGGGGGCCGCGCCGGACACCGTGGACGCGCGGGTCCCCGCGCTGCCCGGGAACCGCCGCCTGGCCGGCATGGGCCTGCTGGACGTCACCGCGGCCCCCTTCCACGCCGACCCCGCCGGGCAGCGGGACAGCACCGCAGCCATCCAGGCCGCCGTGGACTATGCCCGCGACCACCAGATGGTCTGCTATTTCCCGGGCGGCACCTACCGCATCTCGGACACCATCCGGTGCGTGCAGAACTTCTACCGCCGCAGCAACGGCAAGACCATGAGCGCGCGCAACCACCCCTGCGTGCTCCTGGGCGCGAGCAACGGCCCCCGGGCCACGCTCCTGCTCGCTCCGCACTCCCCGGGCTTCGCCAGCCCGGCCCACCCCAGGTACGTGGTCCACTTCTGGGCGCGCGACCCGGAAAAGCCGGGCGAGCCCCGCAACGACATCGACATGGGCCAGGTCCTGGCCAACCTGGACATCCGGGTGGCCCAGGGCAACCCGGGCGCCGTGGCCCTGCGCCACAGCGGGGCCCAGGGCAGCGAGGTGCTGGGCTGCACCATCACCCTGGAGGACGGCCTCACCGGCTTCGACGGCGGCCTGGGCTCGGGCGGCAGCGTGATCGACCTCACGGTGCAAGGCGGGGAGTATGGCCTCGACCTGCTCGACGCCCAGCCCACGGCCACCCTGGTGGGCGTCACCCTGACCGGGCAGCGCCGGCGCTCCATCCGCTTCGCGGGCATGCACACCCTGGTGGCGGTGGGGGTGAAAATCCGGCGCTCGGCCCCGGGGGCCGCCATCGAGACCTGGCCCACCCGGTGGGCCCCCAACAACGGCCGGCTCACCCTGGTGGACAGCGAAATCGCCTACGACGCCCTGTCCGGGCCGGCCATCCTGGCCGGCGCGCCGGTCTACCTGGACAACGTGTTCCTGCGCAACGCCGCGGCGCTGGTGGCGGACGGTTCCGGGGTCCGCCTGGCCGGAGGGCCCGGCTGGATCCATGTGCAGTCCCTGGCCCTGGCCCTGGACCCGCCGGAGTGGAAGGGCATCCGCTACACCACCGCGGCCGTGGTCAACGGCCGGCGGCAGGACCAGTACCTGCGCCTGGGCCTGCCCGGCCCTCCCCCGCCCGATCTCCAGTCCCGCCACCTCTGGACCCGGGACTTCCCCTGGCCCGACAGCCCCGATGCGGCCAACGTCCAGGCCCCGCCCTACAACGCCGCGGGCGACGGAGCGGCCGACGACACCGCGGCGCTGCAAAAGGCCCTGGACGAGCACCGCACCGTGCTCCTGCCCCGGGGCCTCTACCGCCTGACCCGGCCCCTGGTCATGCGTCCCGGCTCCCGCCTGGCGGGCGTCTCCCAGCACAACACGGTGCTGTTCGCCGCGCCGGGCACGCCGGCCTTCGCCGACCCCGACCGGCCCGCGCCCCTGGTGCGCACCGCCGAGGGTCCGGCAGCGGACAACGTGCTGGCGTTCTGCTGGCTCTACGCCCCCCGCGAGGCGCCCGACGCCTTCGCCCTGCACTGGCGCTGCGGGGGAGACTCCATGCTGCACAACGTGGCCCTGCAGACCTCCCCGCCCTTCGGCGGCTACGCGCGATACGCCAAGACGCCGGAGCGCAACGCCCCCCTGGTGCTGGTGGACGGCTCGGGCGGCGGGCGCTGGTACAATTTCTACCAGGAGAGCTGGCTGGCCATGGGTCCGGGCTACCGCCACCTGCGCATCTCGGGCATCCCCGGGCCCCTGGCCATCTACCAGTGCAACCCGGAGCACGCCCGGGGCGAGGCCAACATGGAGATCGCCGACTCCCGCGGGGTCTCCATCTACGGGTTGAAGGGCGAGGGCAACCTGCCCATCCTGCGCCTGCGCAACAGCCGGGACATCCGGGTGTTCGGCTACGGAGGCAACGCCGCGGCCCTGGAGGGCTCCGCCCTCTTCGACATCGCGGGCTGCAGCGCCCTCCTGCTGGCCAACCTCGCGGACACGCCGCGCCTTCCCGGCCAGGGGTCCGACGACTTCTTCGCCGGCCGGGGCGTGGACCCCCTCCGGTGGTCCATGGTCCACCAGGCCGGCCTGGGCACCCTGCCCCTGGAGCGCCCGGTGCTCTACCTGGCGGAGTGACCCATGCCCCTGGCCCAGCGCATCCCCGTCTACCTGAGCCTGGCCCTGGTCATGGGGACATCCGTGGCCTTCGTGCAGCTGGCGGACCTGGCCGACTCCCGGACCGTGACCCTGGCCCTGGCCGGCCTGCTGGGCCTGGCCGGGCTGGTCTTCACCGCCCTGGACAGCCTGGGCTTCCTGTGCGTCATCCTGGCCTTCTTCCCCTTCACCTCGGGCATCTTCCGGTTCGAGTTCGGGATCGTCACCTTCAGCCCCTACTCCGCCGGCCTCATCCTCCTGGCGGTCCAGAGCGCGTTCCTGGTGCTGGTCAGGGCCAAGGCCTACGCCATGCACAGCTTCGACTCCTGGCTCCTGCTGCTCTGCATGGTCTTCATGGCCTCCACCCTGACCTCGCCGGACGTCGTCAACACCGGGTTCCTGGCCTTCCACACCCTGTTCCTGCCGACCCTGGCCTACTTCATCCTGCGGGTCCAGGCGGACAGCCCGGAGCGGTACCGCGCCTGCATCGGGTTCTACCTCGCCGGGATCACCTGCTTCAACGCCCTGTACCTCGGCCAGGCCATCTACCACCAGGAGCGGCTGACCCTGCTCAACGTGCCCCCGGTGAGCGTCGCCACCCTGGCCCTGCCCACCGCCCTCTACCTGCTCTACACCGGCCGGACCAAGCTGTGGGCGCACCGGTTCGCCATCCTGGTGTGCCTGAGCTCCCTGCTCCTGTCCCTGTCCCGGATCTACATCCTGAGCCTGGCCCTGAGCCCGCTGTTCATGCGCGCCATCCGCCGCGGCCACGCCAGGTCCCTGCTGGCCTGGACCATGGCCCTGAGCCTGGCCGTGACCCTGGGCATGGCCGCCCTGGCCCCGGACATGGAGGTGCGCACCGCCCGGGACCTGGGCGTCGCGGCGGGCATCGACGCCGAGTACCGCAGCGACGAAGGCGGGCTGGCCCGGCTGGTGAGCCCCACCCACTGGGCCAAGGCCCTCATGCTCCGCGCCGTGGTGTTCCGCATCACCATGAAATCCTTCCTGGAGCACCCCATCATGGGGGCCGGCACCCGCCGCGCCAACATCCTGGTGACCCCCCACAACATCCACATGGAGTGGCTGGAAATCGGCGGCGTCATCGGCTACCTGGCCTACCTCGCCCTGCTGCTGTGCCATTTCGGCCGGTTCCAGGGCCAGGCGACCCACGACCCCGACCAGGCGGCCCACCTCCTGGTGGTCTACGTCATCCTGGTCAACAGCCTGACCAACGGGTTCATGCACGGCTATTTCTCCAACGTGGCCTTCACGGTGTTCGGCTTCGCCTACTCCCTGGAGCAGGCCAACCGGTCCGCGCCGTCCCCCCGGGAGGCCTTGCCGTGAAGCTCCTCTACCTGGTGCGCGACCCGTTTCCCACCTTCCGGCCCGACCTGGTGGACCTCTTCGGGGCCATGCTGCCCCTGCGGGGAGTGGGCTGCACCCTGGTGGCCCCCCCGGCGCAGGGAGCCGGCCCGGATGCGGGCTGGGGCGGCGGCCCCGTGCTGCTGGACAGGCCCCGGGCCTCCCGGCTCGGCCGCATGCTGGGCGGGTTCCTTCACGACCTGGCCTGCCTGGTCCGGCATTCCCGGGGACACGACGCCATCCAGGTGCGCAACAAGCCCGTGGCCGCCCTGGCCGCCCTGGCCGTGGCCCGCTGGCGGGGCGTTCCCTGCTTCTACTGGATGTCCTTCCTCTATCCCGAGGACGACCTGGCCCGGGCCGACCAGCCGGGCATGGCCCTGCTGCGCGCGGCCTTCCTCCGCCTGCGCGGCCGCATCACGGGCTGGCTCCTGTACCGGGTGGTCCTGCGGCGATGCGACCACGCCTTTGTGCAGAGCCCCCGGATGCGCGACGACATGGCGGCCCGGGGCATCCCCCGCGAGCGGATGACCCCGGTTCCCATGGGCGTGAACCTGGACCGCATCGACCAGGCCCTGGCCGGCTCCCCCGTCGCCCCGGCCCAGGAGCCGACCCTGGTCTACCTGGGATCCCTGGACCGCAGCCGGCAACTGGACCTCCTCCTGGACGCGCTCGCCCGGGTGCGGGCCGCCGGCGTTCCGGCCCGCCTGCTCCTGGTGGGCGACGCCCCGGACCCCGGCGAGCGGGAGAGATTCCTGGCCCTGGCCCGGGACCGGGGCCTGGACCAGGCGGTGGAGATCACCGGCTGGCTGCCCCAGGCCGAGGCATGGCGGCGGGCGGCCCGATGCCAGGTGGGGGTGAGCTCCCTGCCCCTGGGTCCCATCACCGCCCCGGCCTCCCTGACCAAGGCTGTGGAGCTCATGGCCCTGGGGCTTCCCATGGTGGTGAGCGAGCACCCGGACCAGGGCGAACTGGTGACGGCCAGCGGCGCGGGCCGCAGCGCGCCCTTCAGCCCCGAGGCCTTCGCCGCGGCGATCCTGGACATCCTCGCCGACCCCGCCGCCGCGCGGGAGATGGGCCGCCGCGGCCGGGAGGCGGTGCAGGCCGAGCGCTCCTACGCCGCCATCGCCGACCGGGTGGCCGAGGCCTATCGCCGGCTCCTGACTCCGACGGAGAATCGCGCGTGAGCCAGGGCGCACCCTCCCCCAAAAGGCAGGCCGGGACTCCCGACGCCTTCGGCGCGGCCAGCATCAAGCCCGCCCTGCTCCATTTCCTGGGGGGCAAGACCCTTTCCGCCCTGGCCGGGCTGACCGTGACCGTGCTGGCCGCGCGACGCCTGGAGCCCCGGGAGTACGCCACCTATGCGGTGCTCCTGGGGGCGGTCTACATCCTGGGCTGCGTCACCTCCCTGGGGCTGGTGGAGACCATGCAGCGCTACCTGCCGGCCCTGTGCATCCACCGGCAGCGGGGCCTGGCCATGCGGACCATGCGGTTCATCCTGGGGCTGCGCCTGGCCGTCCTGTTCCCGGCCGTGGCGGTCCTGGTCCTGGCCGCCCCGGCCCTGGCGGCCCTCTGGGACCTGCCGGACTACGCCTGGGCCGTGCAACTGGCCGGCCCCCTCTTCCTGGCCACCACGCTCATGTTTTTCGCGTGCCAGACCATGGAGACCATGATGCTCCAGTCCCAGGTGAAATGGCTCTGGGTCCTGGTCTCGTCCCTGCGCCTGGGCCTGGTGGGCTGGCTCGCGTGGCGCCACGGCCTGGACCTGCACCGCATCATGGTGGCCGAGACCGCGGCCTTCGGCGCCGGCGGGGTGGCGGGCCTGGCCATGCTCCTGGCCATCTCCCGCCCCGCAGCCACCCGGGAAGCCGCCCCGCCCCAGGACTTGCGCCGGCGGATGGTCTCCTTTGCCGGCCTCAACTACCTCATGGGCCTGGCCGCCATGTTCCAGAGCAACGCCCTGAGCCGCCTGGTGGCCGCCAACATCCTGCCCGCCATGGCCCTGGCCGAGTTCGGCTTTGTCCAGGCCCTGGCCGACACGGTCAACCGCTACATGCCCCACACCCTGCTCCTGAACACCCTGCGGCCGGTGCTCATGGCCAGTTTCGCCAAGAGCCGGGACACCGTGGCCCTCAACCGCCACGCCAACCTCTTCCTCAAGCTCAACCTGTTCCTGCTCGCCCCGGTGATGGTGCTGGTGGGCCTGTGCGACGGCCCCCTGGCCGGGTGGATCAGCAACGGCCGCTACCCGGACCAGTCCTGGATGCTCCTGGGCCTCACCGGCCTTTTGGTGCAGCAGTGCCACTACCGCCGCCTGGAACTCCAGGCCCACGCCGCGGAGCGCAGCGGCCTGCTCCTGGCCTCCCACCTCCTGGTGATCGCGTCCCTGGCCCCGGCCACCCTGCTGGCCATGCAGATCGGCGCCTGGGGGCTCATCGCCGGGGTCGCCCTCGGCTGCCTGGGCCGGGACGCCCTGCTCATGTCCCGGCTGGGCCGGGCCGGGGTCCCTGCGGGCGTGGACCTCCCGGGCCTGCTGCGGCTTGCGGGCTCGGCCGGGGCGGCCTACCTGCTCCTGCTGCCCGTTGTCCCGAAGAACCCCGGCCCGCTGGCCATCGCGGGCCTCGGCCTGGCCGGCGGGGTCCTGTTCCTGGCCGTGGCCCTGGTGCTCCGGCCCTTCTCCCCCCGGGAGCGGGACCTGCTGAACTCGCTCTTGGGACGCCGGCTGTTCCCGTGGTAGGAACCCCGGCACAAGGATGAACCCATGCGCGTGGTGGTGTGCAACAAATACTTCTTCCTCAACGGCGGGACCGAGCGCTACCTGCGCACCTGCCTGGACAGCCTGCCCGGCCGGGGCGTGGAGGCCGTGCCCTACAGCGTGGCCTACGCCGGGAGCTGGGAGTCCCCCTATTCCCGCTTCTTCCTGCCCCCGCCCGGCCGGCCCGAGGAGACCCACTACAACCTGCTGCAGCCCCGGCCCGGCACCCTGCTGCGCCTGCTGGGCCGCAGCGTCTATTCTTGGGAGGCCCGGGCCTGCCTGGACCGGCTGCTCGACCACCTGGGCGGCGCGGACATCGGGTACGTGCTTTCCGTCTACAACTACATGTCGTCGAGCATCGTCCGGTCGTTCCGGCGGCGGGGCATCCCGGTGGTGGTGCGCTTCGGGGACTACAACGCCCTGTGCGCCAACTACTCGCTGCTGCGCGACGGCCGGCCCTGCCGGCTCTGCGTGCGGGGCAACTACCTGCACGGGCTGCGCCACCGCTGCGTCAAGGGCAGCCTGCCCGCCACCCTGCTGCGCACCCTGGGCCTCTACGTCCAGCGCGGCCTGCGGCTCTTCCTGGACGCCGATGCGGTGGTGGCCCCCTGCGGGTTCATGCGCGACAAGCTGGTGGAGGGCGGCTTCGCTCCGGAGCGCATCCGCATCATCCGCCAGCCGGCCACGACCATCGCCGACATCCCGCCCCCGCCCAAGGGCGAGTACATCGTCTCCTTCGGCAGGGTCTCCCCGGAGAAGGGGCTGGACACGCTGGTGGCCGCCTACCAGAAGCTGCGGCCCGACGTGGACCTGCTCATCGTGGGCCGTTCCTACGCGGGGTGCCGGGAGCAGTTGCAGGCCATGGTGCACCAGGACTGCGCCCACCGCATCCGGTTCCTGGACTTCCTGGCCGGGGAGGAGTTGGCCCGCTGCGTAGGCGGCGCGCTGCTGAGCGTGGTGCCCAGCCGCTGCTACGACAACGCCCCCCTGTCCATCTACGAGAGCTACGGCCTGGGCGTGCCGGTGCTGGCCGCGGACATCGGCGGCATCCCGGAGCAGGTCCTGCCCGGCCGGACCGGGGAGCTCTTCGTCCCGGATTCGGCGGACGACCTGAGCCGCCGCCTGGGCGAGATGCTGGCGGACCGGCCGCGCCTGGCCCGCATGGGCGGCGAGGCCCAGGCCTTCGCCCGGGCGGAGCTGGGCCTGGACCGGCACCTGGACGAGCTCACCGCCCTGTTCGCCGAACTGGCCGCGTCCCGGCGCAGCGGGTGAGGGGCCGGGCTCAGCCCCGGCCGAGCAGGGAGCGGTACAGCCCCAGGGTCTGCTCCACGATGGCGTCCCACTGGTAGGACGCCAGCACGAACCGCCGTCCCCTCTCCCCCATCTCGGGCAGGTCCCCGCGCTGCAGCAGGCCGTGGAGCAGGGCGGCCAGGCCCGGCACGTCGCCCGCCCGGAAGCAGTATCCCAGTTCGCCCTGCAGGGCCCGGCGGGCCTCCTCCCCGTTGCCCGAGACCACGTCCAGGTTGGCCGGGATGTCGCTGACCAGGACCGGGCACCCGTGGCTCATGGCCTCCAGCATGACGATGGGCATGCCCTCCAGGTCCGAGGGAAGCACGAAAAGCCGCGCGTTGGAATAGAGCTCCGCCTTCTCCTCGTCGTACATGGGGCCGGGGAGCAGGATCCGGGGGTCCCCCCCGGCCATGGCCTCCAGGGACCTGACGTATTCCGGGGTATGGGTGTGCGCGCCGACCACCACCAGCTTGCAGTCCGTGGCCAACTGCCGGAAGGCGCGGATCAGGTAGTGGTATCCCTTTTCCGGGACCAGCCGGCCCAGGGCCAGGACGTACCCCCGCGGCGCGAGCCCCAGCCCGGCCAGCCGCTCCAGGGGCCGCGTTTCAGGGGGGTTGATGCCGTTGGGGATGTAGACCGGCGCCCGGCCGAACCGGCTGCGATAGAACTCGCACATGGGGCGGGACACCGAGATGGTGGCGTCGGGGAAGGTCACGCTGGTCCAGGCGGAGAGGTACAGCACCTTGCGGGCCAAGGCGTTCCACTTGTCCCGCTGGAAGTCCAGGGAGTGGATGGTGGCCACCACGGTCTTGCCGCACAGCTTGGGCAGCCAGGACAGCAGGGTGGGGCCCATGGAGTGGATGTGCACGATGTCCGCGTCCCGCATGGCCTCCGGCATGGCGCACAGGGTATGGCTCAGGTTCTCCACGTGCTTGGAGTAGAGGGTGAACTTCGGGATCAGGCGCAGGTTGGGCCCGGCGTCCGGCAGGCTGGTCTGGTACCGGCTGCGGTAGAACACGCGCACCTGGTGGCCCAGGGCGGCCATGCGCACCGCCAGTTCGTACACGTGGCGCTCCACGCCTCCGGAGCCTGTGCCCACGGAACGGAACCCAAGGAATGACACTCTCATGCGCGCCCGCTCTCCCCGCTCGCCTCGCCTCTCCCGCCCGCCGGCCCGGACACCCCTACGCCGCGGGGCAACCCTACGCATTCCGGGCAGTTTTTCAACCTGCGCGGCGGGTGCCGCTCCCGCCGCCGGTTGATTCCGCCTCGGGTATGCGTATAGGGTGGCTTGCGCTCGCGGTCCGCGGGCCCGCAACCAGACAACCAGGCACGCCATGCAGGGACACGTCCTCATCACCGGCGCCACCGGATACATCGGCAGGGCGCTGTGCTCCGGCCTCGCAGCCGAGGGCTGGCGGGTGACCGGTTGCTGCCGCCGCCTCCCGGCCCCGGGTGCGGTCCCGGGCGTGGACTGGGCCGCGGTGGGGGAAATCGGACCGGACACCGCCTGGGACAGCCGCCTCCAGGGCGTGGACGCCGTGGTCCACGCCGCCAGCCCCCCGCCCACCGACGAG
>DKEU01000192.1:0-2194 GCA_002452635.1 Desulfovibrionaceae bacterium UBA6814
TCCATGGCCGGCAGGTCGTCGTGCACCAGGGAATAGGTGTGCACCAGCTCCAGGGCCGCGGCCGACGGCAGGGCCGCGTCGCCCGCCAGCCCGCCCAGCTCGGACCAGGCCAGGCACAGCGCCGGGCGCAAGCGCTTGCCCCCGGCCAGGAGGCTGTACTCCATGGCCGCCAGCAGGCCCTCGGGCGCGCCCTTGCCGCGCAGGCAGGAGGCCAGGTAGGCCTCCACCCGCCGGGCGTAGGCCCCCAGGGTGTCCTTAACGTTCGGCATCGTCACCTTCGGGCGCGTCCAACTGCTCCAGCTCCTGGCTCAGGCCCCCGCGCACCACGGCCACCTCGTTCCTGGCCTTGTCCAACTGCTTGCGGCAGGCCGCGGCCAGGGCCACGCCCTCCTTGAACAGGGCCACGCCCTTTTCCAGCGGCGCGTCCCCGGCCTCCAGCTCCTCGACGATGGCCGAGAGCCGCTCCAGGGACTGCTCGAAACTCTCCTGTTTCTTCGCCATACCCACCTCATACCCGTTGCGGTCAAAACCCATCCTGTGTTTTGCCCGCCTCGGCCTGGCAAAACGCGGTTTCGCCCGGCCTCGCATGGGCTTCGCCCATGGCGCGCCGTCCTGGCGCGCGCTGCCGCATCGCGTCCTTCGCACGCAACGCGTCAGAATACGCAGTCGCGGTCCACCAGGGGCAGGGGGTCCACCCTCTGCCCCAGGACCGACAGGCCGAAATGCAGGTGCGGCCCGGTGACCCGGCCGGTGCTGCCGACCTTGCCGACCTCCTGGCCCTTGGCCACGAACTGGCCGGGTTTGACCAGGATCTCCGAGAGGTGGAAGTACATGCTCACCACCCCCTGGCCGTGGTCCAGGTACACCGAGCGGCCGGAAAAATAGTGGTCCGCGGCCAGGGCCACCCGGCCCGCGGCCATGGCCAGGACCGGCTCGCCCTCGCCTCCCCGCAGGTCCACCCCGGAGTGCGGGGCGCGGGGCTGGCCGTTGAAGAACCGGCGCAGGCCGAACTCGCTGCCCACCGCGCCGGGGACCGGCCGCACCAGGGGGCACTCCAGGAAGAGCCCGGGCTCGGCCTCGGCCAGGACCTTGGCCACCTCTTCCTTTTCCCGGCGGTGGCGCTCCAGGGCCTTGGCCGGCGGCTCCACGTACTCCTGGTCCACTTCGAGCCGCTGCTCGGCAAAGGCGCGTTCCTTCACCGCCACCTTATGGTGCTGCGCGGTGCGGCCCGCGGCCGTGTCGGCAAAGACGTGAAGTACACCATGCCCGGCCGGGGCGTCCAGCCCGACGCCCAGCAGCATGCCCGCGGCATGGCCCCGGGCGGTCCGGTAGGCCTGGGGCGAGAACTCCTTGTCCAGCCAGCGCACGGTGAGGTTCCTGAGTTCGGCGTCCGACTCCACCCGCACGAAGAAGGCGCTGCCCCGCTCCACGCTCCCCGGGCACTGCACGGTGAAGCCCGCGGCCCGGGCCGCGGCCGGAAGCAGGAGCAGGAGCGCCAGCAGGACGAACGCGCGACGCCTCACCGCTCCCCGCCCTCCCCGGGCTCCACCCGGGCCGCCACCCGGCCGTCCCGGGTGCGGATGTCCAGGCCGTCGCCCGGGGCCACCTCTTGGGGGCCGCGCAGGAAGCGGCCGGTGCGGCGCACCGTGACCAGGCTGTAGCCGCGGGTGAGCGGCGCTTCCGGGTCCAGGGCCGCCAGCCGGGCCGCGAGCAGGCCCAGGCTCGTCTCCTGCGCCCCCATCCAGGCCCGGCCGCCGGATTCCAGCCGGGTCCCGGCCAGGCCCGCGGCGGCCTCCTTGCGCGCCAGCAGGCCGGCGCAGGCCGGGGCCAGACGGGCGGAGAGCGCGGCCAGGCGCTGCTCGCGCTGCGCCACGTCGCGCAGGCCGAAGGCCCGGTCCAGGCCGGCGGCGGCGCGGTCCAGGCCGCTGGCGGCGCGGTCCAGCAGGGCGCTGCCCGCCCGGTCCAGGGCGCGGGCCTCGCGGGTGAGGGCCTGCTCCAGCCGCTCCAGTCTCCGGACCGGGGACAGCCAGGCCAGGGCGCGGGTGAGGCGGTCCAGGCCGGCCTCGCGCCCGGAAAGATAGCGGGAGAAGCTGCGCACGAGGGCCGTCTCCAGGCCGTCCACCTGCTGCACCAGGGCCAGGCGCTCGGGCCAGAGGAGCTGGGCCGCATGGGACGGCGTGGCCGCGCGCAGGTC
>DKEU01000192.1:2236-6304 GCA_002452635.1 Desulfovibrionaceae bacterium UBA6814
CGTTGAAGGCCCACAGGTCCTCCAGGGAGCCGCCCCCGCGGATGAGCACGAGAACCTGGGCCCAGCCGTCGGCCGCGGCCCGCTGCATGGCGGCCACGATCTGCTCGGGCGCGGCCGGCCCCTGCACCAGGGTGGGATGGATGCGGATGGACGCGCCCCGGCCGCGCTCGGCCGCGATGCGCAAAAAGTCCTTGATGGCCGCGCCCTCGGGCGAGGTGACAACAGCGACCCGGTCGGGATGTGCGGGCAGGGGCCGCTTGCGGCCCTGGTCGAAGTAGCCCAGGGCCGCGAGCTTCTGTTTCAGGGCCTCGAAGCGCAGGTGCAGGTCGCCGACCCCGTATTCCTGCACCAGCTCGGCCACCAGTTGGTACGCCCCGCGCGGGGCGTACACGCCGATGCGGCCCGCGGCCAGCACCTCCTGGCCCTCGGCCAGGGTGAAGGGCTCGGCCTCGTCCAGCACCTCGCCGGTGAGGGGGTCCACCCCCCGGGCCGCGCCCTCGCGCCGGCGGCGGCGGAACCAGACCACGGACAGCACCGCGTCCGCGTCGCGCAGGGTAAAGTACACGTGGCCGGACGGCGGCCGCGACAGGTTCCCCACCTGCCCCCGCACCCACACGAACGGGAACTGCCCGCCCAGCACTTCCGAGACGGCGGTGGTCAGTTCGCGGACGGTGAAGACGTGGGGCATGGGAATTAGATAGTATTTAACTATGCCGGGCTGTACGAAATCAAAACAGAACTACTTACATCGCTATAGATGCCGCACAACTATTCCAGGAATTTTCTTCTTTAAATACTCTGCTGCCAATCTACGGTGACACTTTTCAGGAAGTGGCTCACTACATAAAAGACATGCATGATCCAAATCAGAAAAACTCAACTTATTTTCTGGCTTCCGCTTCTCAAGCAATTCAAGATACATTCTTTCGTAATCATTCCATGATATTTTTTTATTTTTATAACTTGACAGTATATCTTCTGTGGGAGCAAACTCAGCTAGATGGACATAAGAACAATTCAATATCCTGTGAAGAAAAAATCTTAAGTCATCCTGTTTAGTAAAAGCTGCTAATTGAGATGTATTATTAAGCCTGACATCAATTATTGTCTTTACTTTATTACTCTCTAAAATTGAAAAAAACTTCTCTGCATTCTTTTTAGTAAAGCCTATAGTAAAAAGAAAGATATGATCCATATTACTACTCCACTTCAATGCGTCCTAAAGCTTCAGAGTTGACGTGATAAGCGATTTCATTTCCTTGCATGTCATATGCTTCAGCCAATAGCTGGTCGGATGATTTTAATATGTCAATATGATCCTTATTGAATTTTTTTAAAAGACGTGACTCAAGACACTCATGAGTTTCCAACTCAACTTCTTCATTGTAATATTTGTGTGGCCATATATGTAAAATGTTGCAATATTTTTTCATATGCCGACATATGAGAATGGTGCGATGGCAAGTCATAGGATCCTTTTCTGCACATAATAATACTATATTATACTTAGTTAACCCTGTGATTAATCGATTAATGCCATCCTTAAAAGTACCTAAATTTGCAATCTTCCCATAGTCAGCCTTCCCTTCTCTATAAACCGAATTATCACTTTGCCGAGCACCAAGCTCTTTACCCATTGGAACATAGAATATATAGTTTGCATTAAGATAAGCTTTGAGCACATCCTGATTAAACTCAGCATAATAACTACTAAATGGTGATGAACGAACATCAACAACGGCTGTAATTTTATATTTAATAAGTATCGCCAACAATTCACCACGACTATACGATGTATAGCCAACTGTGTAAAGCATATTGTTTTTTGAATTAACTAATTCCATATCAAATCTCATCAAAATCCATAAACTCCATTCAACTGCAACCAAAATCCATCACGCCCAGCAACTGCATGTCTACGCCCAACACCAACCCGAACGTATACTTGCCCAAACTGCCGAGAATAATTATTAAAATCTCGTATTGCCATTGCCCTATCATTTTCTGCTGCATTGTGCCAAACTAGTTGAGCACAAGGAAGAAAACTATATTCCTTGGCATCATTATCTATAATGTGTATTTTAATTTTTGTATCAGTATATTCATCCGCTACAGCTCTAATCCCTCTTCCTGATATTGCAATAGTTATAATTGAATGCGCAGGGGGATTTTCATAATTAATACATTTCCCATCAATCTCACCTACCCCAAAGCCTGCTTCAATATTTGGGCTTAGGATATTTTCAAGAATTTCTTGAAACTGTTGTGGCGAATACTCGCCAATTCTTGCTCTATTATAATTAAAATCTTCGCAATGTGGGGGTTGAGCTCCAGCGAAGTTACCATCCAAAATAATCCTGACTCCAGGCTGAATATTATGCTGCTGAACTTGTTGCGGCGTAAAATAAGGTAACGGCCGCACACAATTATGGTTATCAATATCAATCCCAGCAATACATACTGTATTCGGCCTATTGAAATGGGTTAAGTCAGTAACAATAATAGTTGCCATATACTATCTCCATTACTCACGCTAATAAATAACTTAATGGTATTATGAAAAATCTCCCATAAATATAGACAAGCTTACCAGCCGATCAAACGCTAGCTTAAATGATATGGCATATAAAATAGGTGTCAACTCTCTATATTCAGACGCTTCAAACAACGTTACTCCGCCGCCACGGCGATGCCGCAGCCGATGAACAGGGTGCCGGCGGCGCGGTTGGCCAGGCGCAGGGCGCGGCGGCTGCGCAGGAGCCGGATGGCCCGGGCCGCGGCCAGGGCGTAGGCCGCGGCGCAGGCCGCCAACACCACCAGGCAGGTGCCGGCCAAACGGGCCACGTCGCCGTTGGTCAGGGTGGACATGTCCACGAACGCGGGCAGGAAGCTGCAGTAGAACAGGATCACCTTGGGGTTGCCCATGCAGATGACGAACCCGCCCAGCACGCCGCCGGCCAGGCTGTGCCGGCAGGACCCGGCCTCGGGCCGCACGGTGATCATGTCGCCCCGGCCCAGCCAGGCGCGCGCGCCCAGCCAGACCAGGTAGGCCGCTCCGGCCCACTTCACCACCATGAACAGCCCGCCCAGGCTGGCGGCCAGATGGGACAGGCCGAAGGCCGCCAGGAGCAGGTACACCATGTCGCCGAAGGCCACGCCCAGGGCCATGACCATGGCCGAGCCGAAGCCCGAGCTCACGGACCGGGCGGTGATGGCCAGCATGCACGGCCCGGGGATGATGCAGGCCACGAAGAAGGCCGCGGCGAACGCCAACAAAGCTCCCATCGTCATCTGCTCAACTCCTCTGCAACGCTAATCCGACAGGCCCCAGCCGGCCCGCACGGCCTTGCGCCAGGCCGCGAAGGCGTCGGCAAAGCCGTCCAGGGGCAATTTGGTCTTCTCGCCGGTGCGGCGGTCCTTGGCCTCCACGATGCCCTCGGCCAGGCCCTTGCCGCCCAGGGTGAGCTGCATGGGCCAGCCGCACAGGTCCGCGTCCTTGAACTTGACCCCGGGCCGCTCGTCCCGGTCGTCCAGCACGGTCTCCACGCCCAGGGAGCCCAGCAGCGCGTAGATGTCCTCGGCCTTGGCGCTCACCTCGTCCCCGGCCTTGCCCAGGCTGAGCACCGCCGCCTCGAAGGGGGCCACCGGCGGCGGGAACTTGATGCCGTCCGCGTCGTGGTTCTGCTCGATGCAGGCGGCCACGATGCGCGACACGCCGATGCCGTAGCAGCCCATGACCATGAGCTGCTCCTTGCCCGCCTCGTCCAGGAACTTGGCGTTCAGGGCCTTGGAGTACTTGAGGCCCAGCTTGAACACGTGCCCCACCTCGATGCCCTTGGTGAAGCTGATCCTGCCGTCACAGCGCGGGCAGGGGTCGTCGGCCGCGATGGTGCGCAGGTCGGCCCAGCCGGTGAGCTGCGCGTCCCGGCCCAGGTCCAGGTGCAGCACGTGGGCGTCGGAGGCGTTGGCCCCGGCGGCCCAGTCCGTGCCCAGGGCCAGTTCCCTGTCCGCGTACAGCTTGGTGACCTTGAGCCCCACCGGGCCGGCGAAGCCCACGGGCGCGCCGGT
>DKEU01000251.1:0-7056 GCA_002452635.1 Desulfovibrionaceae bacterium UBA6814
GAGGGTTTGACGGGTTCGCAGCAACGCGGCCATCGCGGGGTTTTCAATGGCCTGCCGGGGGTGGCAATCGGCCCGGGTCTGCGCTAGGTTCCGGCGCATGGACACCACTCGCCATCCCGACAGCGGCGGCCTCGGACCCGCGGACATCGAAGCCCGCTCCTTCGCCATCATCGACTCCGAGGTCCCGGAGCCCCGTCCCTTTGCGGGCGCGCAGTGGACCGTGGTGCGCCGGCTCATCCACACCAGCGCGGACTTCGACATGCTCTCCCTGGTGCGCTTCTCCCCGGGCGCGCTGGAGGCCGGGGTGGAGGCCCTGTCCCGCTGCGCGGCCATCGTCACGGACACCGAGATGTGCCGGGCGGGCATCCCCGAGCGCCGGCTCCTGCCCCTGGGGGCCTCGGTGCAGTGCTTCATGAGCCATCCCAAGGTGGCCGAGGCCGCCCAGGCGGCCGGGGTGACCCGGGCGCGGGTGGCCGTGGACCTGGCCGCGGAGCTGCACCCCCCGGGCCGGGAGCCCGGCCCCATCCTGGCGGTGGGCAACGCGCCCACCGCGCTTTTGCGCATCCTGGAGCTGTTCCGCGAGGGCCGGTTGACCCCCTCCCTGGTCATCGGCATGCCCGTGGGCTTCGTGAATGCGGCCGAGTCCAAGGACATGCTGCTGGCCGAAAAGGACCTGGCCTCCATCGTCATCACCGGCCGCAAAGGCGGCTCGGCCCTGGCCGCGGCCACGGTGAACGCCCTGGCCGAGCTGGCCCTGGCCGGCCGCGCGCCCCTTCCCTCCGGGGATGCCCCGGCATGACGCCCCTGCCCGATCCGGTGGACCTGGCCTTGGACCTGGTGGCCCGGGATTCGGACAACCCGCCCGGCCGGGAGAGCGAATGCGCCGCCCTGGCGGCCGGCCTGCTGGAGGCCGGGGGATTTTCCGTGGCGTATCACGAGTTCGGGCCGCAGCGCACCGGGCTGGTGGCCCGGCTGGGCGAGGCCGATGGCCCGCCGCCCCTCATCCTGTCCGGCCACCTGGACACCGTGCCCCTGGGCGCGGCCCCCTGGAGCGTGAATCCCCGGGGCGAGCGCCGGGACGGGCGTATCTGGGGCCGCGGGACCAGCGACATGAAGGGCGGGGTGGCCGCGCTGCTGGTGGCGGCCCTGGCCGCGGCCCGGGACTGTCCGGGCGGCGGTTTGGCCCTGGTGCTCACCGCGGGCGAGGAGACCGGTTGCACCGGGGCCTCGGCCATGGTGCGCGACAGGGTGCTGCCGCCCCGGGCCGGAGCGCTCCTGGTGGCCGAGCCCACGGCCAACCGGCCCATGCTCGGTCACAAGGGCGCGCTGGTGCTGGCCGCCCGCACCCGGGGCCGGGCCGCGCACGGGTCCATGCCCGAACTGGGCGACAACGCGGTGCTCAAGGCCGCCCGGGCGGCCCTGGCCCTCACCGCATACGTGGACGGCCTGCCTGTCCCGGCCTCGGGCCAGCGGGTCAGCCTCAACGTGGGGGGCATCCGGGGCGGGACCAAGGTGAACGTGGTGCCCGACGCCGCGACCCTGGAGCTGGACCTGCGCTGCCCCGTGGACCTGGAGCCCGAGGCCCTGGTGGCGGACCTGCGCCGGGCCGCCGGGCCGGAGGTGGAGATCGAGGTGAAGTCCGCCGGGCGGGGCGTGGGCGCCTCGCCGGACCATCCCTGGGTGCGGCGGGCCTTTGCGCTGCTGGCCGCGGAGACCGGCCGGGCCCCGGAGCCGGGCCAGCTTCCCTATTTCACCGACGCCGGCATCCTGGTCCCGGCCCTGGGCCGGCCCCCGGTCCTGATCCTAGGTCCGGGCGAGCCCGGCCAGGCCCACCAGACCGACGAATGGTGCGCCGAGGCCAACATCCGCGTCGCGGCCCGCTTCTACGAGGCCCTGTGCCGCGACTGGCTGGCCCGAAACGGGTAGCCCGCATCCGGAGGATGCCCCCATGAGCGATTTGCAGGGCTCTTTGCGCGAATTCTTTGCCCGGTGCGATCCCGGGAAGCACATCGTGGGCGAGGAGCGATCCGTCGAAGAAAACGTGAAGATAAAAATCGTCTTGCCCTTGCTGCAGGGGATCGGTTGGGATTTGCTGGAGGATATCTGGTTCGAATACAAGAGTGTCGACATACTCCTGCGGGCGGGAGGAAACACGGTCATTGTAGAGACCAAGACGTGGAAAGAACGGTTGGAGAATTATGAATCCCAGTACATCGACTATGCCTTGAAGCTGCGGACTCCCTGGGTAGTCGCGTGCAATGGAACGGAACTACGTCTCTACTGCGTGTTGGGTGATTCGAAATCCGGCTTGTTTTTATTGGAAAAAGTCGGCCTGGCAGAAATATGTTCGACCGGGCTGCCCTCCATCCTCGGTCTGCTCGCCGGCGTGATCGGCAAGGACAGTGTCCTTTCCGGTTGCCGGAATCTTCGCGCCCTGGCTGAAACCATGCTGGGAGGAAAGAGCTTCGACGATGCCCTTGCCGCGTTCTTCGATGTTGCGGGCAAGCCGTTGCATCGAAGGAACCAGTTCAAGATGACGCATGAGATTGCCCTGGCGATTCTGGAAAAGAGTGGATCACCCCTGGCGGCAAGCATGAAGGTCCTGTTGGGGAGCGTCGCCAGATACGTCGAGGGGAATCCGACACTCAAGCTGATGGGCAACACGAAGGAACTCAACGTGAAGTTCAAGGCAGGCGGCGCGGTGCGGCGCGACGTGGGGCTGTTCGGACTCAAGCCCATGGAGTGTGGTTTCAGCTGGTCGCCCGAGAACTTCAGCCGGCTCGGCCTGGAGAGGGACATGCTGAACAGGGGGCTGGCCCTTCCCCGCCGCATGAAGGCGGCCAAGGATCCCGGGCAGTGGGTGGAAGACGTCTTTTCCTGGTTCTCCTCGGCCTGCGACATGATCTCTGCGCAGAAGTGATCCGGCGGGCCGGTGCCGGGGGCCAGGGCGTTCCGGCATGGCCACGGCGGGGGAGTTGATCGGACAGTGCGCCTTCTCTTCTTGGACATCGCCACCGAATCGGACTGGGCCGCCGCGTCCCTGGGCGCGGCGGCGGTGGGGGCGTACGTGCGGGAGCGGGGGCATGAGGCTTCGCTGCTGCGCGTGCCCGTGGACCAGGCTCCGTCCGAGGCGGCCCGGGCGGCGCTTGCTCTGAACCCCGGCTGCATCGGCCTGTCCCTGGCCTGCCGGCAGTGGCCCCGGGCCAAGGCCGTGGCCGCGGCGCTGCGGGAGGTTTCCCGCGTGCCGGTGCTGGCGGGCGGGCTCCTGCCCACGTTCGCGCCAGCCGAGGTCTTGGGGGCAGTCGGCGTCGACTACGCCTGCATCGGCCAGGGCGAGGTCCCGGCTGCGGCGCTGCTGGACGCCCTGGCCCGGGGGGAGCGGCCGGCCGCGGGCATCCCGGGCCTGGCCACCCTCCAGGACCCGTGGCCCGGCCGGCCTGCGGACCTGGACCCCGTGGAGCTGCCCTTCTGGGCGCGGGACCTGTGCGCCGAACAGAACGGCGTGGTCCACCTCGGCACCCGGCGGGGCTGCCCGTTTTCCTGCGCCTACTGCGCGGCCGGGGCGCTTTCGGCCCTGCACGGCCCGGCCTGGGGCCGCCGCCGGCCGCCCGGCCACGTGCTGGCCGAGCTGCGCAGCCTGGCCCGGGCCGGGGACCTCAACTACGTGCTCTTCGTGGACGACACCTTCACCCTGGACCGGGACTGGCTGGCCGCCTTCCTGCCCGCCTATGCCGCGGAGTTCGGCCTGGGCTTCTCGGTCCATTCCCGGCCCGACACCATCGACCAGGCCCTGGCCGCGGCCCTGGCCCGGGCCGGGTGCCGCCACGTGGTGTTGGGCCTGGAGAGCGGCAGCGAGCGGGTGCGGCGCGACATCATGCGCCGGCCCATGGCCGAGGCCGTGATCCGCCGGGCCGCGGCCGCGGTGCGCGGGGCCGGGCTGACCCTGACCCTGAACGCCATGTACGGCCTGCCCGGCGAGACCCCGGCCGAGGCCGCGGCCACCCTGGCCCTGGCCGAGGCCCTGGAGCCCCACGACGTGGGCCATTTCGCGTTCCATCCCTTCCCGGGCACGGCCCTGTTCGAGGCCTGCCGGGAGCGCGGCCTGCTGCCCCCGGACTGGCTGGACCGGCCCGCGGACAACGTGGCCCCGCTCCTGGATCTGCCCGGGTTCCCGCCCGCCGAGATGGCCCGCATCCACGCCGCCTGGGAGGCCCTGCGCGCCCGCCTGGCCGAGCGCCGCGGTTGCGCCGCGGCCGGGGGCGGGGTATAGATTGAACACGGAGGACGCCATGCCCGCAGCCAAGAAGAAGCCCGAGGAGAGGACCCTGCAACTGGCCGGAGGCCGCAGCCTGGCCGTGCGCCAGGAGGCCGGGGCCGAGGTGGTGGAGGTCCGCGAGCCGGGCGGCGAGGTCTGCCTTTCCGTGGAGTTGACCGAGGGCGGCGCGCTGTTGCGCCTTACCGGCGCGCGGCTGGAGCTGGCCGCCAGCGAGGAGGTGTCCATCGTGGCCCCGGCGGTGCGCATTGCCGCCACCGCGTCGGCCGCCCTCACCAGCGCCGGGACCCTGGCCGTGGAGTCGGACAAGGACATGCGCGTCCACTCCGAGGACGAGGTCCGGGTCACGGGCAAGATGATCCACCTGAATTGAGCGCCGCCGGCTTTCGGGCCGGATGCCATAGTAGTGAAGGGAGGTCGCCATGCCGCCTGCCGCCCGCGTGGGGGACATGATCAAGCAGGACGCGCCGCACTGCCACGCGCCCATCCATCCGCCCGCGCCCACGCCCACTCCGGTGCCGCACCCGGGCCTGCCCCTGGCCATCATCCAGGGCGCGCCCACGGTGATGATCGGCGGCCCGCCCGCGGCCATCCTGGGCAGCATGTCGGCGCCCTGCATGCTCCCGGGCTGCGTGCCCAACGGCCCGGGCATGATCGCCATGGGCTCGGCCACGGTCATGATCTGCTCCATGCCCGCGGCCCGGGTGAATGACATGACCTCCCACCCCGGCTGCGTGGCCCCGATCCCGAGCCCGGTCGGCAAGGTGATGCCCCCAGGCTGTCCCACCGTCATGATCGGCGGTTGATTTCGTGCGCCTTTCCCATTTCGAGACCCTGAAGCCCCTGTGTCCGCGCTGCCTGCGGCGCGGGGCCGAGTCGCCCCTGTCCCTGGCTTCCGTGTGGAAGGAACAGGGCGGGGTCGTGCTGGAAGGCGTGCTGCACTGCCCGGAGGCCGCCTGCCGCAGCGAGTACCCGGTGGTGGACGGCATCCCCCTGCTGGTGGCGGACCTGCGCGACTTCTGCACCCGCAACCAGCTCTCCCTGCTCGGCCGCGCGGACCTGGGGCCGGAGCTGGAGGGGCTGCTCGGCGACTGCCTGGGACCGGGCTCGGCCCAGGACTCCCGCAACCAGGTGCTCTCCACCTACGCCTTTGACCACTGGGGCGACCTGGACCCGGCCCCGGCCCCGGGCGGCAGCCCGGGCGCGGTGCGGGAGCTGCTCGGCCGGCTCCTGGACCTGGCGGGCTCCCTGCCCGCCGGCCCGGTGCTGGACGCGGGTTGCGCTGCGGGCCGCACCAGCTTCGACCTGGCCGACCGGGTCCACGGGAATGGGGGCGCGCTGGTCCTGGGCGCGGACCTGAACCTGGACCTGTTGCGCCTGGCCCAGTCCGCGCTGCTGGGGGGCCGGGCCGCCTATCCCCTGCGCCGAGCGGGCATCGTGTTCGAGCGCCGCGAGTTCGCCGTGGCTCCGCCGCACTCCGATCAGGTGGACTTCTGGTGCCTGGATGCGGCCGAGCCGCCCTTTGCCGCCGGGACGTTCGGCCTGGCCGCCTCCCTGAACCTGGTGGACTGCGTGGCCTCGCCGCACGGCCATCTCGCCGGCTTGGAGCGGGTGCTGGCCCCGGGCGGCCGCGCCCTGCTCTGCACGCCCTACGACTGGTCCGGCGGGGTGACCGCCCCGGAGAACTGGCTGGGCGGGCACTCCCAGCGCGGGGAGTGGAGAGGCGACCCGGCGGCGGTGCTGCGCTCGCTCCTGGCCGGGGGCGGGCACCCTGCGGCCCTGGCCGGCCTGCGCCTGGCCGCCGAGGCGGAAGCCCGTTGGCGGGTGCGCCTGCACGACCGCAGCAGCGTCGTGTATGCCGTGCACCTGGTGGTGGCGGAGCGGGCCTGATGGCCTTTGCCCGGGGCCGCGTCGCCTGCGTCCCGCCGCCCGGGTTCGTTCCCGTGGAGGCGGCCATGCCTCCGGACGGCTCCTGCCTGGTGTTCCGGCAACAGCTTTTGCCCCGGCCGGCCCGGCCCCTCTTTGCCGAGGGGCCGGGGGACCTGCGCTCCGCGGCCTTCGCCGCCACCCTCACCCTGCTCATTCTGCCCGCCGGCGGTCTCTTCCCGCTGGACTGGGCCCGGGCCGAGGCCGCGGGCCTGGCTGCGCTGCCCGGGTTTACGGTGCGCTTCCTGGAGCCCTGCGAGCTGCCCGGCGGGCCGGGGGCGCGGGCCCAGTTCACCAGTTTCGCCGCCTTCCGGCTGGAGCGGCTGGTGGCGGCCTGGGCCGCGGGGCCGGAGCTGGTGGTGGCCGCCCTGGACCTGCCCCGTTCCCGGGACGTGCGGGGTTGGGCCTGGCTGGCGGAGTTCGCGGCCTCGGTGTCGGTCGCGGCCCCGGGTTCCGCGTGAATCCCGCAGGGTGGACGAGCCGGCCGCACTTGGAGTAGTGGTTCTAACCTGTTGGCCTGCGCCGCAGGGGAAGCCCATGATCGACGAACCCGAACTCCCCATTCATATCTCCGACCCGGACGAGCCCCTCGCCGGGGTCTTTTCCGCCGAGGTGATGACCACCATCGGCGCGGGCGCCACCAAGCGCCGCGTGTCCCAGAAGGTCTACATGTTCGTGGAGGACCTGGGGGACGGCCGGGTCACGGTGCAGCCCGTGAACAAGAATTTCGTGCCCTCGGGCAAGAAGACCGTGCTCACCCGGGAAAAGCTGCTCAAGGACTACCTGCCCGAACCGTCCATGTACATGCACAACGTGTCCCCGGCCATGCGCGCCCTGGAGGCCATGGCCGACCGCGG
>DKEU01000251.1:7079-26461 GCA_002452635.1 Desulfovibrionaceae bacterium UBA6814
GTGGACGAGGAGCACGTGCGCTCCACCTTCGGCCTGGGCCTGACCTACCTGCGCCGCAACGAGGCGCGCAGCGCCGAGGCGGTGTTCAAGCGCATCGTGAACCTGGAGTCGGCCTTCGAGGTCCGGCACAAGCACATGTTCAACGAATTCGGCATGCAACTGCGCAGGAACGGGTTGTTCGCCCAGGCCATCGAGTACTATGCCCGGGCCATCCAGCTCACCGGTTCGGACGAGAATTTGTTCTTCAACCTGGCCCGGGCGGCCTTCGAGAGCGGACGGTTGCGGGAGGCCCGGGAGCAGGCGGACAAGGCCCTGGCCCTCAATCCCGGGCTGGGAGAGGCGCGCAAGCTGCTGGCGGCGGTGGACAAGGCGGTCGAGGACAAGAAAATCGTCCTTTAGGGGTGCTACTGTGGAAACAGTCTTTCTTGGTCAGTTCCTCCTGCAGGAGGGCGTGATCACCCAGGACGAGCTGGACAAGGCCCTGGCGCACCAGCGCACGGCCAACCGGCGTCTGGGTGAGCTGGCGGTGGATCGGGGGTACATCACCATCCTGGACGCGGAGCTGGTCTGCGAGGAGCAGAAGTACCGGGACCTGCCCTTCGGCGAGTTGGCCGTGGAGATGGGGCTCATGACCCGCGAGGACCTGGACGAGATGCTCTTCCTGCAGACGGTGCACACCGCCCGCCTGGGCGAGGCTCTGCTGGAGCTGGGCATCATCGACAAGGAGAAGCACGCCATCCTGCTGGAGCGGTTCTTCTCCGCCCGCCAGGGGCACACCGTGGATATGGCCTACTTCACCGACGGCAGCGTGCCCGGGGCGCTCATGGCCTGCCTGGCCGGGGCGGTGCAGCGCGCCTGCCGGCGCTTCGCCGGCATGGCTTCGGCCGCGGTGGAGGTGGGCGTGGAGCTGGACATGGCGGACTACCGGTCCGCCTACCGGTATCCGGTGTGGGTCCAGGGCGACGAATACTTCGCCGTGGCCCTGGCCGGCGGGGAGGGCGTCCAGCCCGGGCCGGAGGTGTTCGCGGTGGCCGGGCGCTACCTCTACCACGGCCTGGTGGAGCGCCAGGTCGAGGTGACCTGCTGCCTGCTCGTCCCGGAATTCCTGCCCCCCGGCGACCTGCCTCGGCCGGCCGCGGCGGTGCGCCTGGCTGCGCCCGGAGGGAGCCTGAACCTGGCCGTGGCCTGCGGGGTGGAGCGCGAGTAGTGAGCGACTACGAGACCGAGGCCTTTGCCGGCAGGTCCGTGGGCAGGGTGGAGAAGCGGTTCTTCACCTTTGCCGAACCCCCGACCCGCCTGGAGCTGGAGTGCGGCCGGCCCCTGGGCCCGGTGACCCTGGCCTACGAGACCTACGGGACCCTGTCCCCGGCCCGGGACAACGCCATCCTGGTCTGCCACGCCCTGTCCGGCGACTCCCACGCGGCCGGGTACTACGACGTGTCCGACAAGAAGCCGGGCTGGTGGGACCTCTACGTGGGGCCGGGCAAGGCCTTTGACACGGACCGCTATTTCGTCGTGTGCTCCAACGTCGTCGGCGGGTGCATGGGCTCCACCGGGCCGGGGTCCGTGAACCCCGAGACCGGGCGGCCCTTTGGCCTGGACTTCCCCATGCTCACCATCGGCGATTGGGTGGAGGCCCAGCGGGCCCTGGTGGAGCACCTGGGCGTGACGCGGCTCTTGGCCGTGGCCGGGGGCTCCATCGGCGGCATGCAGGTGCTGGAGTGGGCGGTGCGCTTTCCGGACATGGTGCAGGCGGCCATCCCCCTGGCCACCACCCCCAAGCACTCGGCCCTGTGCATCGCCTTCAACGAGGTGGCGCGCCAGGCCATCATGACCGACCCGCAGTGGGCGGAGGGGGCCTACTACGACGGCCCCGGCCCGCGCACCGGCCTGTCCGTGGCCCGCATGATCGGGCACATCACCTACCTCTCGGACGAGGCCATGCGCCGCAAGTTCGACCGCCGGCTGCAGGACCGCTGCGACCTGGCCTACAACTTCGACGCCGAGTTCCAGGTGGAGAGCTACCTGCGCCACCAGGGCAAGAAGTTCGTGGAGCGCTTCGACGCCAACTCCTTCCTCTACATCACCCGGGCCGCGGACTACTTCAACCTGGAGATGTGCTGGGGCGGGGGCTCGCTGGTCAAGGCCTTCTCCCGGGCCCAGGCCCGGTTCCTGGTGGTGTCCTTCACCTCGGACTGGCTCTATCCCACGGCCCAGTCCCGGCTCATGGTGCAGGCCATGAAGAAGGCCGGCCGGGACGTGTCCTTTGTGGAGATATCCGCGGACTGCGGGCACGACGCCTTTCTCCTGCCCAACCCGCGCCTGGCCCGCACCCTGGCCGGGTTCCTGGAGCAGGCCGCCCGGGAGCGGCGGGGCGAGGCGGAGGACGGCTGCGCCGACGGGGCGGCCGAGGCCGGGGAGGGCGGGGCCCCGGGAGGATCCGATTGATGCGCTACGACCTGTCGGTCATCGCCTCCTGGGTGGAGCCCTGCGCCCGGGTCCTGGACCTGGGCTGCGGCCGGGGCGACCTCCTGGCCCACCTGCGCGAGCACAAGCAGGCAGTGGCCCGGGGCATCGAGATCTCCGAGGACAAGGCCGAGGAGGCCATCGCCCGCGGCCTGTCCGTGCTGCACGGCGATCTGACGGCCGAGATCGAGGACTACCCGGACCAGTCCTTCGACTACGTGATCCTGTCCCAGACCCTGCAGCAGGTGTACGAGCCGGCCCGCATCATCCGGGAGATGCTGCGGGTGGGGAAGTGCGGCATCGTGAGCTTCCCCAACTTCAGCCACTGGGGCATCCGCCTGCAGCTTTTGCTCACCGGGGTGGCCCCGGTGTCCCGGGAGCTGCCCTACGGCTGGCACGACACCCCCAACATCCGGGTGATCACCCTCAAGGACTTCCGCCGGTTCTGCCGCAAGGAGGGCTTTGCGGTGGAGCGGGAGGTGGCCATCTCCACCCACCACCACGAGGAGCGGGGCCGCCGGGTCAGGCTCCTGCCGAACCTGCTGGCCACCTACGGCATCTTTCTGCTCTCCAGGAAAGCGTCGGCCTAGGAGCCTACGGCCAGGCCGGGCGCGGCGTCGCCCTTCCAGGATATCTCCAGCTCCAGCTTGCCCCCGTCCTTCTTGCGCTTGGCCTTGACCTCCACCTTGAGGGCCTGGCCGGGCGTGAGCAGTATCTCCTCGCCGGCCGAGGCCAGGGTGAGGCGGCCGGCCTCCAGCCCCTCGATGATGGGGATCAGGAAGGCGCGGACGGTGGCCGCGGTCTGCACGGTCTCGAACTCGAACTTGTCTTCGCGTCCCATGGGGTTCCTCCGGGGTTTCAATCCCGCAGAATGCCCCGGCCCATACGTGGTGTCCAGGTGGGTTCGGAAAAGTAATACTATTGTAACAATGTGGGGCTAGGTTGTGACGCGCGGCAGGTCAAAAGGCCGGCGCGTGGAATGTGCTTGGAGCCATGCCAGGCAGGGCGATTCCCCTTGCCATGTTCCCAGGAGGACCCCATGGGCGGCAGCGAAAAACGCAAGATCGAGACGACCATAGCCCCGGAAGAGGTGGCCGAGTTCTTCAGGAGCCTGGCCCAGGACCTGGAGGGCGGCGCCCTGCACGTGGACGACGCCAGCATCAGCCTGGAGGGCTTCAAGAGCATCTCCATCGGGCTCAAGAAGTCCGGGGAGGGCCTCAAGCTCAAGGTCAAGGTCAAGACCCCCGCGGCCGGAGCCGGGGCCGGGACCCCGCCCGCAAGCCAGGCCGGCCAGCCCGCCGCGGCCGCGCCCGAGGCCGGGCGGCCCAAGTACTCCACCCTCAAGAAGTGGATGAAGAAGGAGTTCAAGGCCATAGGCGAGGCCCTGGCCCTGGGCCAGATGCCCGACCCGGACCTGGCCGAGAGCTTCGTGTCCGACTCCCTGCTCATGTGCACCTACCCGGACAAGGGCGACGAGTACTACCCGGCCTACACCGCGGCCGCCGGGAAGTTCGGCGCGGCGGTCAAGGCCGGGGACCTGGCCGCGGCCCAGGAGGCGGCGGCCGAACTGGGCGCGCTCAAGCGCGACTGCCACGACCGCTACAAGTAGGCCGGGACCACGTGAAGGCGGGCAAGAAGATGGAGGTGGCGCGCCGGGACGGGGAGGCCTGCGCCGGGGTGGACCTGTCCCGGGTGGAGCGGGAGGTCACGGATGAGGACCGCGCCGCCTACCTGGGCTGCGTGGACGTGTCCCTGAACCCGCGCCAGCGGGCCCAGGTGGCCGAGCCGGACAGGTCCCACCCGCGCCAGGAGAGCATCCTGGCCGTGCACTGGCACCCCGAGTTCGTGCCCATGGACCTCATCCTGGAGCGGGTCCGGGCCCTGTACCCCCATGCGGGGCAGGAACTGCTCATCCCCACCCAGCACAACGAGCTGCTCTGCCTGAACGGCTACGCCGGGGTGGAGGTGGACTGCTACTCCCGGGGCTTCAACCGCAAGGTGCAGCTCCTGCTCCACTTCCGGGCGGACAAGGTGGCTGCGGGCGCGGACAAGCTGCGCTCCATGCTGGACCACACCTTCACCTACCGCACCTCGCAGCTGGGCGAGTTCCTGGACTCCCTGGTGGACGACACCCTGGCCGGGCGCCGGGAGAAGGCCGCGGCCAACACCGCGGCGGGCGAGGACCTGGTGGACTTCTGCCGGGTGTTCGCCGCCAAGCTGCGCACCCTGCTGGAGGAGAACTGGGCCGACACCCCCCGGGCCATGGCCAAGAACAAGCTGGTGCGGGACTTCTTCGACACCCTGCGGCCCCGCTTCGGGGACCGGGTGGTGGACAAGGCCCAGGTGTATCTCAAGGAGGTCAAGCGCCTGGTCAAGGAGAACTTCTCCCTGCGCCATTTCTACCGCGCCACGGAGTTCATCGAGGAGGCGCGCGGCCTGGGCGGCGGGGTGGTGATCCCCCACCCCGAGCAGTTCTGGCCCATCCTGCTGGCCGACTACGACGTGGACGGCATCGAGGTCTGGAACCCCCAGTCCCGGGAGTACACCGAGTTCCTCATCAACGTGGTGAGCCGCCACAACGAGACCCGCCGCACCAAGCGGCCCCTGCTCGTGTTCATGGGCGACGACTGCCACATGGGCGAGAAGGTCAAGGACCCCCATACCCAGGACCCGGAAAAGGCCGGCCGGGAGATCGGCTACCAGCCCGCCTGGGACGACATGGCCATTCGCAAGAGCCTCATCCTCTGCGGCGTGAGCCGGGAAAAAACCATCGAGGACTATGTGGCCAGGCTGTCCTGACCACGGGAGCGACCATGGGAGACGACACCCTGTTCAAGCACGAGAGCCTGCAGGACCTGGACACCGTCATCGCCTACCTGGAGGCGGTGCGCGACGGGTTCACCCGGCGCCGGCTGACCTTCACCGACCAGGAGCGGGAGATCGTCCTGGAGCCCAAGGGCCTGGTGCGCTTCGACCTGGAGGCCAAGTGCAAGGGCCAGGGCTGCAAGCTCACCCTCAAGTTCGCCTGGAAGGACCGGCCCACCGACGAGGAGACCGGCAACCTGACCATCGCGGCGGGGTAGGGCGTGAGCGACATCCTGGTAGCCGAGGGCATTGCGGAGAATTTCCGCTTCATGGTCCTCGAAGTCACCAAGCAGGTGGAGAACGCCTGGAAGCTGCTCGATACCCGCAACCCCAAGCTGGTGGAGTCCATCAGCTCCCGGGACGACTACATCGACGTGCTCAAGAGCGTCATCGAGAACAAGTGCTTCTCGGCCATCAACCGGGTGGGCGCGGCGGACCGCCGGGTGGTGAACCAGCTCCGGGCCATGACCACCCTGGCCTCCAACCTGGAGCGCATCGCGGACTTCGCCGAGAACGTGGTGGCCCAGACCGAGTACCTGAAGGACTTTGATTTCCTCAAGCGCTACGACTACGGCAAGTTCTTCAGCGAGATCCTGCAGGCCCTGGGCCTGTGCCACGACGCCTTCATCAAGCGGGACATGGGCCTGGCGTTTCGCATCTGCCGGTCCGAGTTCTCCCTGGACTACCTCTACAAGGTCCAGTTCGACCGCATCCTGAACGAGCTGCGCTCCGGGGCCGAGACCGAGAACCTCATCACCAGCCATCTCATCCTGCGCTACCTGGAGCGCATGGGCGACGCCCTCCTGAATGTGGGCGAGGCCATCATCTTCGCGGTGGTGGGGGAGAAGTTCAAGATCAAGCAGTACGAGGCCCTCAAGGAGAACCTGGCCAAGAGCGGCATCGAGACCCCCATCTCGGACCTGGAGTTCCAGTCCATCTGGGGCTCGCGCTCGGGCTGCCGCATCGGCCGGGTGCAGGCCCCGCCCGACCCCGCCAAGGTCAGCGGCGGGGTGTTGTTCAAGGAAGGCGCCAAGCGCAAGATCCTCCGGGAAAAGGAGAACATCGAGCGCTGGGAGGCCATCATGCCCGGCCTGCCCCCGCGCATCCTCTCGGTGCAGCAGGAGGACTCCCAGGCCTCCATGCTGGTGGAGTTCCTGGACGGCTGCACCTACCAGGAGGTGGTGCTCAACGCGGAGATGTCCGTGGTGCAGAACGCCACCTTCGTGCTGGAGCAGACCCTGCTCTACGTCTGGGAGCACACCAAGAGCTTCGGCCCGGGCCAGGCCGACTTCCTGACCCAGCTCAAGAGCCGGCTCCCGGACGTGTACCGGCTGCATCCCTTTCTCAAGGAGACGCCCAAGACCGTGGGCGGGGTGCAGGCCCCCAGCCTGGAGCTCCTGCTGGCCCGGCTGGAGCCCGACGCCACCAAGCTCATCTCGCCCTTCACCGTGTTCATCCACGGCGATTTCAACATCAACAACATCGTCTACGACCACGCGGCCCAGAGCATCCGCTTCATCGACCTGCACCGCTCCAAGCTCTCGGACTACCTGCAGGACGTGTCGGTGTTCCTGGTGTCCAACTTCCGGCTGCCCATCTTCGAGGAGCCCCTGCGCGAGCGCCTCAACTGGTCCGCGCGCAACATGTACGCCTTCGCCAAGCGCTACGCCGAGCAGTCCAAGGACGCCACCTTCCAGGCCCGGTTGTGCCTGGGCCTGGCCCGGTCCTACATCACCTCGGCCCGCTTCGAGCTGAACAAGCGGTTCGTCAAGGACATGTTCCTGCGCGGGGTCTACCTCCTGGACCGCATGGCCGCCCACAAGGGCAAGCCCTGGGAGGAGTTTACCCTGCCCGAGGATTCCATTCTCTTTTAACTCCTTGTCCTGAAAGGAAGACTTCATGCAACGCATCGCCGTGGTCGGGGTGCCCGGGGGCTGGTCCTCGGAACTCCTGGCCGATACCGTGGGAGAGAAGACCGGGTTCCGCCTGCTGGTGGACCCGGCGGACATGGCCGTGGACCTGGCCTCGGGCTCGGTCATGTGCCAGGGCTACGACCTCGCCGCCATGGACGCGGTCATGGTCAAGAAGGTGGGGCCGGCGTATTCCGCGGACCTCATGGACCGCCTGGAGATGCTGCGCCTGGTGGCCCGCTCCGGGGTGCCCATGTTCTCGGACCCGGAGCGCATCATGCGCATGATCGACCGCCTGTCCTGCACCGTGACCCTGCGCCTGGGCGACATCCCCATGCCCGAGACGGTCGTCACCGAGAGCGTGGACCACGCCTCCCAGGCCGTGGCCCGCTTCGGCCGGGCGGTGTTCAAGCCGCTCTACACCTCCAAGGCCCGGGGCATGGTGGTCATCGAGCACGGCGACGTGGCCCGCGACGAGATCATGAGCTTCCAGAACAACGGCAACCCGGTCATGTACATCCAGCGCATGGTGGAGCACATGGGCAAGGACCTGGGCGTGGCCTTCCTGGGCGGGGAGTATCTGGCCACCTACGCCCGGGCGGGCAGCGAGAAGTCCTGGAACACCACCACCCGCTCCGGGGGCATGTACCAGCCCTACGACCCGCCCCGGGAGATCGTCGACCTGGCCCAGCGGGCCCAGGACCTCTTCGGCCTGGACTTCACCTGCGTGGACGTGGTGGAGACCCCGGACGGCCCCAAGGTGTTCGAGGTCTCGGCCTTCGGCGGGTTCCGCGGCCTGCTGGTGGCCAACAACCTCAAGGTCAACGAACTCTTTGTGGACCACGTGCTGGCGAGGCTCGGGAAATGAGCGCCCCCGCCTCTCTGACGGTGGCGGAACTGGCCGGACGCCTGGCCGGCGGCCGCGCGGCCGGCCTGGGCCTGGCCCTGGACTTCGGCGGCTTTCGCATCGCGGTGCGCACCAACGCCCCGGCCCTGCGCGACAAGCTGGCCTTCTACTTCAAGGATTTCCTGGCCGCAGGCAACGACGTGGACGTGACGGTGGAGGCCATCGAGGCCCCGTCCCCCGCGCCCGCGGACCTGGGCGTGGAGCTGACGGTCAAGCCGCCCGATCCGGGCAAGACCAAGGTGAAGGAGGAGTTCGCCGAGCTGGCCGACGGCCGGCTGGTGCGCAAGCGCCTCACGGGCATGGTCTTCCTGTTCGGGGCCGGCCGGCACCTGGCCTGCGGGCCGTGCACGGCCAACGACAACCAGGTGGTGAACTTCATCAACAACCGGTTCATCCAGTGGACCCTGGACCAAGGGTGCCTGCTCTTCCACGCCGCGGGCGTGGCGCGCAGCGGCCGCGGCCTGGCCCTGGCCGGGTTCTCGGGCATGGGCAAGTCCACCCTGGCCCTGCACGCCATGAACCTGGGCCTGGACTTCGTGTCCAACGACCGGCTCATGGTGCGCAAAAACGGCGCGCTCACCATGTACGGCCTGGCCAAGATGCCCCGCATCAATCCCGGGACCGCGCTGCACAATCCCTCCCTGGCCCCGGTCATGGACGCCATGGGGGAGGACGAGCGCCGGCGCTTCGCGGCCCTGCCCCCGGAGGAACTGTGGCGCCTGGAGCACAAGTACGACGCCTTCATCGACCAGTGCTTCGGCCCGGGCCGGTTCACGCTGGCCGCGGAGATGGCGGGCCTGGTGCTGCTCAACTGGCGGCGCGACGGCGGCCCCCTGGCCGCGGTCCGGGTGGACCTGCGCGAGCGGCCGGACCTCATGCCCGCCTTCATGAAGGACGTGGGCCTGTTCTACAGCCAGGACGGCGACCTGGCCGTGCCCGACTTCAGCGCCTCGGCCTATCTGGACCTCCTGGCTGATTGCCCGGTATACGAGCTCACCGGCGGCGCGGACTTCGCGGCTGCCGCGCAGATGCTCCTGGGATTCTTCTAGGCCGCCATGATCAAGGTCCCCCTCACCCGCACCGCGCTCCTGCCCGACCGCATCCGGCTGGCCCGCTACCGCAAGGCCCCGGAGCTGGGGCCCAAGGTGCTGTTCTTCAGCGGGGGCACGGCCCTCAAGTCCCTGAGCCGGACGCTCATCGACTACACCCACAACTCCATCCACATCATCACCCCCTTCGACTCCGGGGGCAGCTCCGCGGAGTTGCGCCGCGCCTTCCGCATGCCGGCCGTGGGCGACGTGCGCAACCGGCTCATGGCCCTGGCCGACCGCTCGGTGCACGGCAACCCGGCCATCTACGAACTCTTCAGCCACCGCCTGCCCAAGGACCAGGAGCCCGCGGCCCTGGCCGAGGCCCTGGACCGGTTCATCCACGGCAAGGTGCGGCTGGTGCGCGAGGTGCCCGACCCCATGCGCAAGATCATCCGCAACCACCTGGGGTACTTCCGCGAGCAGATGCCGGCGGACTTCGACCTGCGCGGGGCCTCCATCGGCAACCTCATCCTGGCCGGCGGGTACTTCGTGAACAACCGGCACATCGACCCGGTGATCTACATCTTCTCCAAGCTGGCCGAGGTTCGGGGCACGGTGCGGCCGGTGGTGGCCCGGGACCTGCACCTGTGCGCCGAGCTGGCCGACGGCCGCACGGTGCTGGGCCAGCACAACCTCACGGGCAAGGAGACCGCGCCGCTCGCGTCGGCCATCAGGAGCCTGCGCCTGTGCCGCTCCCTGGACGACCCCGCCCCGGTGGAGGCGGCCATCCGGGACAAGGTGAGGGGCCTCATCCGGGAGGCGGAGCTCATCTGCTTCCCCATCGGCAGCTTCTACACCAGCCTGCTGGCCACGCTCCTGCCCGGCGGGGTGGGGGAGGCGGTGGCCCACAACGACTGCCCCAAGGTCTTCGTGCCCAACCCCGGTCCGGACCCGGAGATGGTGGGCATGAACCTGTACGGCGCGGTCAAGGCGCTGCTCGGCGTGCTGCAGGGCACCTGCTCCCAGGAGACCTCCCGGGACCGGCTGCTCAACTACGTGCTCATCGACTCCCGGCGGGGAACGTATGCCCGGCCCCTGGAGCTGGAGAAGATCCGGCGCTTCGGGGTGGAGGTGCTGGACCTGCCCCTGGTCTCGGCCGAGAGCGCGCCCCGGGTGGACGACTCCCTGCTCATCCAGGCGCTGCTGTCGCTGGTGTGACGGGGCGCTGCTGTCACTGGTCTGACGCTCCCGGAACGAAAAAGGGGCAGGACCCGCCTCCCGAGGGAGCGGGGCCTGCCCGTCATGTCGTCTGCGCCGGCCGGGGCCGGCTTCGGCCTACTGGATCTGGGGCTGTTCCTTGGGCCGGTCGTGGATGCGCACCGCGGTGCCGTAGCAGGACACGTAGCGGCTGCCGTCCGGGTGGAAGGCCACGTTCTCCTTGTACCCGATGACCGCGTGCGCGCCGTGGGAGATGGCCCGGCTCACCATGCCGTAGAAGGCCTGCTCCATGTCGTAGCCGCGGAAGGCCACCAGGCCGATGACCAGGCGGATGTCCTTGGTGGGGATGGCCTCGGTGGTCACCACCGGGAACTTGCCGGAGAGAAAGAGCTCCTTGGCCTCGCCGAGCTTTTCCCCAGGCGAGGACGGGACGGGCGCGGGCTTCTTGAGCAGGGACAACATGGTCTCCTCCTTGGGCGTGTGGGTCTGGGCTATGGGTCCGGCCGGGGCCGGGCGTTTTTGCTTCACGCCCGCTGAAGCAACAACCCTGCCATTATGATTAGCCATGTGATTCTGAAATGTTACATTTGGGCCCCGGATCCGGGTGTCGGGTTTCCGGCAGGCGCGGCCTCGACAGCCCGGGCCGGGGCAGGGTAGGGAAGGGGCATCCCGCGGCCCTGTCCAGGGCTGCGCCAGGAGGATGGAGCGTGAGTTCGCGCAGCGGAGTGAAGGTGTTCGCCCAGTTCTTCGGCCTGGGCCAGGAGGCCTGGCAGGAGCTGAGGCAGGACCTGCGCCGCCTGGACGAGGCGGAATACGACGGGAACAAGGTGGAGATCATGCACGAGGGCCGGCTGCCCCAGCTCCCGGCGCTCATGGAGCGGGTGCGGGGGATGCTGCCCGAGGGCAAGAAGGGCTACGTGGACGTGATCGACCAGGACGCGGGCGTGCTGTCCCGCTACGTCATCACCCGGGAGGGCGTCGAGTGCAAGGAGCTCCCCCTGGACGACGCGGTTCCGGCGTACTCGTGGTCCGGGTAGCGGCCGGTCGCTAACAGTTCGGAAGCTCCGCGGCCACCGCGGCCAACAACCGGCCCAGGTCGGCCGAGGCGGCCCAGGCCGCGGCCAGCACCTTGTCCAGGGTCACCGGCTCCATGCAGTCCGGCAGGTTCTGGTTGGTCAGGCAGGAGAGGGCCAGGACCCGCAGGCCCAGGTGCCGGGCCGCGATGGTCTCCAACACCGTGGACATGCCCACCGCGTCCGCGCCCAGGATGCGCAGGGCCCGGGTCTCGGCCGGGGTCTCCAACTGGGGTCCGGGCACCCCGGCGTACACCCCCCGCTCCAGGCGCAGGCCCAGCCGGGCCGCGCAGCTCAGGGCCAGGCGCACCAGGTCCGGGTCGTAGGCCCGGGTCATGTCCGGGAACCGCTCCCCCCATTCCTCGCAGTTGGGCCCGGTGAGCGGCGATCTTCCCGTCATGTTGATGTGGTCCGTGACCGCCATGAGCCCGCCGGCCGCGAACTGCGGGTTGAGCGCGCCCGCGGCGTTGGTCAGGATCACGGTGTCCGCGCCCAGGGCGGCCAGCACCCGCACCCCGGCCGCCACCTCGGACGGGTCGTAGCCCTCGTACAGGTGGAACCGGCCCGAGAGCACCCAGGCCGGGACCCCGCCGAGCCGGGCTGCGGCCAGGCTGCCCGCGTGGCTGGGCGCGGTGGAGCAGGGGAAGCCGGGGATGTCCGCATAGGGCAGGCTGGCCAGGACATCCAGGCTCCCGGCTGCGCCGGACAGCCCGGTGCCCAGCACCAGCCCCAGCCGGGCCGGGTGGGACAGGCCGAGGGTTTCGCGAATGAATGTGGCGGCTTGCTGGACTTTTCGGGGGTTTTGCATAATGTTGCGCCTACAGGTATAAGGGCTTTCGACGCGTCGGGACAGGCGGCATTGTGCGGACCGGACCGCGGCCTGTCAACGCACCAGTCCGCGGCACACTGCACCGAGGCCCACAAGGAGCACAGCGCAGCCCATGGATATCGTCACACTACTTGGCACGCTCATCGGATTCGGCCTGGTCTTGGGGGCCATCCTGCTCGGCGGCAACGTGGGCATGTTCGTGGACGTGCCCAGTATGATGATCGTGTTCGGCGGCTCGTTCGCGGCCATCTGCGTGACCTTCCCCCTGGGCGACGTGATCGGCTCCTTCGGCGGGGCCATGTCGCTCTTCATGAAGAAGAAGGGCAAGATCGAGGACGTGGTGAACATCATGGTCCGCATCGCGGAGATCAGCCGCCGCGAGGGCCTCATCGCCCTGGAGAACATCCAGACCGAGAACCCGATCCTCAAGAAGGCCTGCCAGCTCATCGCGGACAACGCCGATCCCCAGCTCATCCGGGACACCCTGGGCATCGAGATCGGCACCATGAAGCGCCGCCACAACATCTCCATCGAGGTGTTCCAGAAGCTGGCCGGGTACAGCCCGGCCTTCGGCATGATGGGCACCCTCATCGGCCTGGTGCAGATGCTCTCCCGGCTGGACGACCCCAAGACCATCGGCCCGGCCATGGCCGTGGCCATCATCACCACCTTCTACGGGTCGCTCCTGGCCAACCTGATCTTCCTGCCCTTTGCCGGCAAGATGAAGGCCCGCACCATGCAGGAGGAGCTCCAACTCATGATCATCTTCGAGGGGGCCAAGTCCATCCTGGAGAACAACAACCCCAGGCTGGTGTACGAGAAGCTGTCCTCCTTCGAACCGCCCAAGGAGCGCAAGCAACGTGGCCAATGACGAAATCCAGGACGTAGAAGAGCCCGAAGCTCCACCAAGCGAGTGGATGAACACATTCGCAGACATGTCGTGTCTGCTGATGACGTTCTTCGTGCTCCTCTATTCCATGTCCACCCTGGACACCACCAAGTTCACGGACTCCTTCACCGCGGTGAAGCGGACCTTCGGCGGCAAGGACCAGGAGCTGTCCACCGCCCGGGTCAAGCAGCAGGAGGCCGCCATCCTGGACACCGTGCGCATGCAGAAGCAGCTCATCGAGAGCCAGCGCAAGGTGTTCTCGGACGTGAAGACCTTCCTGAACCGCAAGGGCGTGGAGGGAGTCATCGGCGCGGTGTTCGACGAGGGGGTCATCACCCTGCGGGTGCCGGGCAACGCCCTGTTCGCCAGCGGCGAGGTGGACATCACCCCCGAGGGCAAGAAGGCCCTCCTGTCCATCCGGGAGCTGCTCATCAAGAGCCCGGACCAGACCGTGAACATCGTGGGCCACTCGGACGACATCCCGCCCGGGCCGGGCAGCCGGTTCAAGGACAACTGGGAGATTTCCGCCCTGCGGGCGGTGAACGTGCTGCGCTTTTTCCTGCAGAGCGGCATCGACCAAAAACGCTTGACAGCCACCGGGCTTGCTGATTTACAGCCCCTCTTCCCGAACAACTCGGAGGAGAACCGGGCCCAGAACCGCCGTGTGGAAATTGTCCTGGAAAAGAAAGTAGGTAAGTGAGGAACGGCCATGGCGGACGAGCTCTCCTTCTCGGTCTCGGGCGACGATTCCCAGCGGCGGGCCTTCCGGGCCAAGGTTCCGGGACTGCAGGTGGCGGTCCCGGCCAAGCAGGCCGCCTACGACGTGGTGGACCTCTCGGCCATGGGCCTGGCGTTCCGGGACGACACCAAGTCCTTCAAGGAAAACACCATCATCACCTTCGACCTGCACCTCAACGGCAAGGTGTTCCTGGCCGAGCTGACCGCCCGGGTCATGCGCGTGCTGGCCAACGGGATCATCGGGTGCAACTTCGAGGGGAACGACCACCGCAAGGAGGCCCGCCTGGACAAGCTCGTGCTGGAAGTCCAGAAGCGCCTCATCGCCCTGCGCAAGAAGGCCAGGGAGTAACCAACTCAAACGGATAGCCTGTGAAGCAGACCGACAAGGTCCTGGTTGCCAACCGGGGCGAGATCGCCATGCGCATCGTCCAGGCCTGCGCCAAGCTCGGCCTGGACTTTGTGTGTGTATACACCGATGTGGACCACGCCAGCGGCCACGTGCGCCTGGCCCGGAAGATGGGCGGCGACGCGGCCGCGGTGCGCATTTCCTCCTACCGTGACGCCAACGAACTCTTCTCGGTGGCCGACGCCGCCGGCGCCACGGCCATCCACCCCGGGTACGGGTTCTTTGCCGAGGACTTCCGCTTCGCCCGCCGGGCCACCGAGCGCCGGCGCAAGCTGACCTTCATCGGCCCCAGCTGGAGCGTGATCCGGGAGCTGGGCGACAAGATCAACACCAAGCGCCTGGCCCGCGGCCTGGGCGTGCCCACGGTGCCCGGCTCGGACCGGCCCATCTACGACGAGATGGAGGCCGAGGAGATCGCCGAGAACCTCTTCGCCTTCCAGTCGGAGCAGGGCGTGGAGAAGCCCCTGGTGCTGGTCAAGGCCTCGGCCGGGGGCGGGGGCATGGGCATCGAGGAGGTGCACGATCCCGACGCCTTCCGCCAGGTGTTCCGCCGCATCCGCAACTACGCCAAGCGCCAGTTCGGGGACGACGGGGTGCTGGTGGAGCAGCGGATCATGAACTTCAACCACCTGGAGGTCCAGGTGGTGGCCGACCGGCACGGCCACGTGCGCCATTTCGGCACCCGCAACTGCTCGGTGCAGTCCACCGGCCACCAGAAGCGCATCGAGGTGGCCCCGGGCTTCGCCCCGGGCGAGCTCAAGTACAGCTTCGACGCGGCCCGGGTGCTGGAGGAGATCAAGAACCACTCCCTGGCCATCGCCCAGGCCGCCTGCTACGACAACGTGGGCACCTGGGAGTGGATCGTGACCCCCAAGGGCGATCCCTTCCTCATGGAGGTGAACACCCGCATCCAGGTGGAGAACGGGGTTTCGGCCATCATCGCCCGCATCGGCCGGCGGGAGGGCGAAGAGGTGGACCTCATCGCCGAGCAGATCCGCCTGGGCCTGGGCGCGCACCTGGACACCGAGAAGGACGCCAAGACCGGCTTCGACCAGGAGGACATCCGCCTGGAGGGGGTGGGCATCGAGTACCGGCTCATCGCCGAGGACCCGGCGCGGGGCTTCTCCCCCTGGACCGGCCGCATCGAACGCTTCGACTTCGTGGAGGAGCCCTGGCTCAAGGTGCACAGCCAGGTGCCCCGGGACGAGCCCTACGACATCCCCACCGAGTACGACCCCAACCTGGCCCTGGCCATCGTCTGGGGGCGCACCCTGGCCGAGGCCAAGGAGCGCGGCCTGGGCTTCCTTGACAAGCTGGTGCTGGAAGGGAAAGACTCGTCCGGCGGCGGGCTCAAGTCCAACGTGGCCTTCCTCCGGGAAAAGACCGCGAACCTCCTGGAGTTCTAGAACCAACCCGAGCCCGCCGCGGGCCGCGGTCCCCGGCCGTTCGGCCGGGCCGTCCCCCGGCCGGCACAGGATCATCCGACACCCATGGACATCGAAAAGCGCATTCACGGCCTCAAGACCCGCCTGGACTACGTGCGGGACATCTCCGGCCACAAGGACAACGAGAACGTCCGCCTCCTGGCCGCCAAGCTGGCGGAGTTCGAGGAGCGGGCCAAGGCCCTGCCGGTGCACGAGGTGGCCAAGCAGTTCACCGCCCTGGAGGACTTCTTCACCTTCGTGGAGAAGAAGCTCGACCGCGAGCTCACCCCCATGGACAAGGTGCGCATCGTTCGCCATCCCCAGCGCATCTGCCTGCGGGACATCCTGGAGAACGTCTACGACAACTACACCGAGCTGGGCGGCCAGGACGAGTACAGCATCGACCCGTCCATGCTCATCGCCCGGGCCTACATCACCCGCCGGGTGGGGGGGAAGGTCTACAACCAGCCGGTCATGGTCATCGGCCAGGAAAAGGGGCACGGCCAGGAGTTCCGCAACGGCGGCTCGGTCAAGCCCTGGGGCAACGCCAAGGCCCAGCACTACATGAAGGTCGCCCAGACCGAGAACATCCCCATCCACACCTACATCTTCACCCCGGGCTCCTACCCCATCGAGGAGCCGCCCGGGGCGGCCCAGCAGATCGCCCGCAACCTCTACGAGATGGCCGGCCTCTCCGTGCCCATCGTGGCCTGCATCTCCGAGGGCGGCTCGGGCGGGGCCGAGGCCATCGGCCTGGCCGACGCCCGGCTCATGCTCTCCCACGGCTACTACTCGGTCATCTCTCCCGAGGGCGCGGCGGCCATCGAGGGCCGGCTGCGCCAGGGCCAGCGGGCCCCGGCCGAACTCATCGAGGCCTGCGCCAAGGCCCTCAAGATCACCGCCGACGACAACCGGGCCATGGGCTACGTGGACCGGGTGGTGCCCGAACCGCCCCTGGGCGCCCGGCCCGAGCACTACGACTTCTTCAAGCTCCTGCGCCAGGAGATGATCCGGGCCACGGACAGCGTGGTGCTCTCGGTGCGGGGCTGGAACTTCTTCCGCATGATGGCCCTGCGCTCCGGCCGCGGGGACGAGGAGAAGCGCACCGAGGACATCTACGTGCGCTGGAGCCTCTCGGCCCAGGCCCGGGAGCGCCTCATCTGGCGGCGCTACATGAAGTTCCGGCGCATGAGCCGCCACGCCTACCTGGATCCCCGGCACTACCTGGACAAGGTGAGCGGCTGGGGCCGCGAGGCCTGGTGGAGCGTGTCCTCCTTCTTCAAGTACGACTTCTTCAAGAAGCACCAGAAGAAGTTCGCCCACGCGGTGGAGGAGATCGGGGCCGAGGTGCAGGTGCTCAAGGACAAGGTGGGCGCGCCCCTGGGCAAGGTCCGCGGCCTCCTGGGCAACGGCCGGTCCCTGGACCTGGAGAAGGCCGGCAAGAGCCTCACCGAGCTCTCCTGCTGGGAGGGCGGGGCCTGCGGCTTCCTGAACGGGTCGGGCTACCTGAGCCCCCAGGCCCGGGACGACCGCACCGTGACCTGCCCCCGGGCCGACGAGCACGGCTGCCTGGACCTCTGGGCCCCGGAGCTGTTCGGCGATTCGGCCGGGGTGTGCGCCTTTTGCGGGCACCACTTCCCCATGGAGTCCCAGTGGTACCTGCACAACGTGTTCGACCGGGAGTCGGTGTTCGAGTTCAACAAGCGCATCGAGTCCGGCAACCCCCTGTCCCACGAGGGCCTGGCCAAGGCCCTGGAAAAGGCCAAGCGGGAGACCGGCCAGAAGTGCTCCTGCCTGACCTTCGAGGCCAAGGTGAAGGACGTGCGGGTGGTGGTGGCCATGCTCACCGCCAATTTCCGCGGCGGCAGCGTGGGCGCGGCCGAGGGCGAGAAGTTCATCCGCGCCGCGGACCGGGCGCGCAAGAAGCACTATCCCTTCCTGGCCTACGTGCACGGCACCGCGGGCATCCGCATCCAGGAGGGCGTCAACGGCGTCATCCAGATGCCCCGCTGCACCCTGGCGGTGCGCCGCTACATGGAGGAGGGGGGGCTCTACGTGGTGCTCTACGACCACAACTCCTACGCCGGTCCGGTGGCCAGCTTCCTGGGCTGTTCGCCCTACCAGTTCGCGGTGCGCTCGGCCAACATCGGCTTCGCCGGTCCGGGCGTCATCAAGGAGACCACCGGCATCGACATCCCGCCCGACTACCACGACGCGCACCAGGCCCTGTCCCGCGGCCACATCGTGGCCATCTGGGATCGCCGGGAGATCCGCGAGAACCTCTACCAGGCCCTGCTCACCATGGGCGGACGCAACCTGTACTACCGCTGACGGAGCGCCCGCATGATAGACGTCAAAGCCCTGCTGGAGGAGATGAAGGCCTCGCCCTACACCATGGTCGAGGTGGCCACCCCGCACACCGGGGTCCTGTCCCTGTCCCTGGCCCCCGGGGCCCAGGTCCGCGGCCCCCTGGGCTCGTGGAAGGAGAAGAAGGGCACCACCCTGGCCACCATCGAGCGCGAGCGCAACGTCAAGCCCATCCACGCCCCCACCAACGGCGTGGTGGAGAGCGTGGCCTCGGACCTGGACACGGCCTTTGTCCAGGCCGCCACCCCCTTCTGCACCATCCGGCACTACCTGACCAAGGCCGAGGTGCTCGCCGCCATTCTCAAGAAGGCGCTGTTCCTGTTCCCCGCGCCGGAGCGGGCCAAGTATTATTTCGTGCCCGAGGTGGACAAGAAGGTCCGGGCCTCGGGCTCGCGCGCGGTCAAGGTGCGCGACGGCATGGAGCTGTTCATCGTGTCCCGCATGAAGCGGGAGTCCCCCCTGGCCTACAGCGGCCCCGCGGGCATCATCTATGCGGTGTACTTCGGCCTGGCCGACAACGTGGATGCGGGCGACCCCCTCATCGGGGTGTGCCCCGCGGACCAGCTGGCCGTGATTCAGGATGTGGTGAACCGGGTGCAGGCCGAGTGGGAGGAGCCCGAAGGCAATGGGTAGAGTCCTCCAGATCCGGGTGTCGGCCCAGACCTACGATCCCCGCGCGGTGGAGAAGCGCTGGCCGGGCCTGTGCTCCCTGGCCTGGCCCGAGGCGGAGATGCCCCGGGGCGCCATGCGCGAGGACGGGACCGTGGGCGTCCTGGAGCTGGTGGCCGTGCTGGGCGACGAGGTTCGCTACGGCAAGGTGGACCCGGCCGCGAGAAAGGCCCTGGAGCCGCTCCTGGGCGAGGTGGAGGGCGTCAAGGCCAGGCTGGAGTCGGCCCTGGCCGACTGGAAGCCGGCCGAGGCCAACGCCCTGTCCGACAAGCTGGAGGAGGCCCTGGACCGGTTGGAGGCCGAGGCGCCGAAGTAGCCCTTGCCGCCTTGGCGGCGAGATGGCAGAACCGAGAGAATTTCGCGGGAGGAAACGCATATGGCCGGATCGCTGAACAAGGTGATGATCATCGGACGCCTGGGCCGGGACCCGGAGCTCAAGTACACCCAGTCGGGCCAGCCGGTGTGCAACCTGAACGTGGCCACCGACGAGGGCTACGTCAAGGACGGCCAGCGGGTCGAGAAGACCGAGTGGCACCGCATCGTGGTCTGGGGCAAGCAGGCCGAAACCGTGGCCAACTACCTGTCCAAGG
>DKEU01000147.1:0-3826 GCA_002452635.1 Desulfovibrionaceae bacterium UBA6814
GTCCACCACCTTCTCGATGATGGCCTTGGCGTCGCGCGGGTTCTCCTGGAAGAAGGTGGACAGGGTCTCGTAGACCATGGTGGAGACCAGGCCCACCATCTCGGAGTTGCCCAGCTTGGTCTTGNNGGTCTTGGTCTGGCCCTCGAACTGGGGCCGGGGCAGCTTGACCGAGATGACCGCGGTCAGGCCCTCGCGCACGTCGTCGCCGGTGAGGACCTCCTTGAGCTTCTTGGGCAGGTCCGCGTTCTTGACGTAGACGTTGATGGCCCGGGTGAGCGCGGTCTTGAAGCCCACCAGGTGGGTGCCGCCTTCCTTGGTGCGGATGTTGTTGGCAAAGGAGTGGACCGTCTCCTTGTACCCGGCGTTGAACTGCAGGGCGAAGTCGATGGTCACGCCCTCGGTCTCGGTGGAGCCGTCCACGATCTCGTGCACCGCGGTGGTGCCCTCGTTCAGGTCCTTGACGAAGCGCCGGATGCCGCCCTCGAAGTGGAAGGTGTCGGACTGCTGGGTGCGCTCGTCCTTGAACTCGATCTCCAGGCCGCTGTTCAGGTAGGCCAGCTCCTCGAACCGCTTGCGCAGCACGTCGTAGCTGAACTGGTTGGTCTCGAATATCTCCTCGTCGGGCCGGAAGCGCACCACGGTGCCGGTGTTCTGGCTCTCGCCCACATCGGTGACCGCGGTCACCGGGATGCCGCGCTCGTAGCGCTGGGTGTAGCGCCGGCCGTTGCGCTTGACCGTGACCTCCAGGTACTCGGACAGGGCGTTGACCACGGACACGCCCACGCCGTGCAGGCCGCCCGACACCTTGTAGCTGTTCTGGTTGAACTTGCCNNCGCCGGCGTGCAGCACGGTCATGACCACTTCCACGGCCGGCCGGTTCTCCTTGGGATGCATGTCCACGGGGATGCCGCGGCCGTTGTCCGAGACCGTGACCGAGTTGTCCAGGTGCAGGCTCACGGTGATCTTGGAGCAGTACCCGGCCATGGCCTCGTCCACGGAGTTGTCCACCACCTCGTAGACCAGGTGGTGCAGGCCCCGGACGTCGGTGGAGCCGATGTACATGGCCGGCCGCTTGCGGACCGCGGACAGGCCCTCGAGAACGGTGATGCTCGACGCGTCGTAGGCGCGTTTCGCGGGAACGGAATCCTGGGTCATATGGCTTCGTCTTCCTCGTTGTAATAGGTCTCCTCGGTGATCTTCATGGGCATGATGATCACCAGGTACTCGGGATCGTCGGCGCCCTCGACCCCGCAGGGGCCTTCCGCGCCGGTGAACTTGAAGCTCACCTTCTCCGAGGAGAAGTGGGACAGTATCTCGATGAGGTTGCGGGTGGGGAAGGCGATGCGTTTCACGTCCCCGGAGAACTGCACCTCCAGGGTCTCGTTGGCCTTGCCCACGTCCTGGCCCTGGCTGGAGAGGGTGACCTCCCCGCCGTTCAGGTCCAGGTACACGCAGCGGTTGGAGTCGGTGTTGAAGATGGCGATGCGCTCCAGGGCGTCCACCAGCTCCAGCCGGTCCACGGTGAGGGTGGCGCTGGATTCGCGCAGCACCTTGCCCAGGAAGGTGGTGTAGTCCGGGTACTGGGCGAAGTTCAGCGGCAGGCTGAAGGTCTCCTTCTTGTCCCCGGTGCGGAAGAACAGGCGCTTGCCCGCGGCGTTCAGCTCGATCTCGTCCGCGGCCAGCCACTTCTTGAGCTCGGTCAGGTAGCGGCGCTGGATGAGGATGCCGGACTCGGGCACCAGGGCCTTCAGGTCCTCGTGCAGGAAGCGGTACATGGAGAACTGGTGGCCGTTCAGGCCGCAGACCTCGATGTGCTCGCCCGTGCGGGAGCGGGTCATGTGCAGGCAGGAGATGGCCTCGGCATCCTCCTCGCCCAGGCAGTAGGCGATCTTGTCGATGAGGTCCGAGAGGAAGTCGCCGGACCAGAACACCGTGTTCTCCTCGGGGAACTCGGCGAAGTCCTGGAACCAGCTCTTCTCGTTGGTGGGCAGCTTGTAGCGCCGGCTGCCCTGCTCGATGGCCAGGTGCTGCCCGTCCTCCTCGGCCTTGAGGCTGATCTGGCCGGCCGGGAGCTTGCGGATCAGGTCATAGAAGGAGCGGCCCTGCACGCCCACCAGGCCGTCCTCGACTATCTCCGCAGGATAGGACCCACAGAACTCCAGGTTGGAGTCCGTGGACATGACCTTGAGGCTGCCGTCCTCCACCTTGAGCCAGATGGTGCGCAAGAAGGCGGCCCCGGTCTTGGCCGGGATGATGCTGGCCGACTTCTGCAGGCCTTCGATGATGTCGTCACGGAACAGCTTGAGCAGCATCTACACTCTCCTTGTTTTCTCTTGTGAGAAAAGAAAGCCAGCAGCACTCGTAGGTGTGTCGCTTTTGTTCACTTTCGAGCCAACCCTTTCGAATGCCACGCTATTTTCCTGTCTCTCCCGAGTTCGCAAAAGGCGCGCCCGGCGTGTCTTCCCGCCGAGGGTCACGGGGTTTCCGCGCCGGCCTGACATTTTTTCTTCAAGATGGTGACAAGTTTCTTCACCTCGGGGTTGTCCTTCTGGAGCTGGCCGATCTTCTTGACCGCATACAGGGCGGTGGAGTGGTCCCGGTTGCCGAAGAGCCGGCCCAGGGCCGGGAAGGACGAGCCCATGAGCTCGCGGATCAGGAACATGGCCAACTGCCGGGCGCGCACGATGCGGTGGTGGCGCTTGGTGCCGGTCACGTCGCGCACCTCCACCTCGAAATGCCGGGCCACGGTGTCGATGACCGCCTCGGGAGTCACGTTCTGCACCGGCGGTGTGGCGCTCTGGCTCAGGATCTGCTGGAAGTCCCGGTCCGTGACGTCCTTGTGCACAAACTCCTTAAAGGCGTAGAATTTAAGCAATATTCCCTGCAGGAACCGCAGGTCCGCAAAGGTCTGGGCCAGGGTGAGCACCTGCTCCTTGGTCAGGGGGAGCTTCTTGGCCTTGCACTGCCGCTCGATGTACCGGATGCGGATGTCCAGGTCCGGTTCCTTGAGGTTGACGATGAGCCCCCATTCCAGCCGGGATTTGAGCTTGGGATCCAGGAAGTCGTAGCTGGGCAGCCGGTCCGGGCAGGAGAAGATCATCTGCTGCTTGTTGTCGTAGAAGAAATTGAAGAGGTTGATGAGTTCGGTCTGGAACTGTTTGTAGCGCTTGAGCAGATTGAACTCGTCCACCAGGAGGTATTTGAACCGGCACAGGTGGTTGCGCGCGGCAAAGGCGTCGTTCTTGAAGGTCACCTGGTAGATGTTGAACAGGTCCTCGATGTTGCCGTAGAAGACCGTGTCCTGGCTGTGCCGCTTGCTGATCTCGTTGGCGATGGACTTGAGCAGGTGGGTCTTGCCCGAGCCCGGGCCGCCGCAGATGATGAAGGGGTTGAAGATGACCTCGGGGTTCTTGGCCACCTCCTTGGCCGTGGCCAGGGGGAAGTAGTTCTTCTTGTTGGACAGGAAGTTCTCGAAGGTGAACTGGTGCCCGAACGGGAAGTCGATGGTCTTGTCCGAGGCCCCGGCCCCGCGTCCGTCATCCCCGCCCAGGAGGCCGGGAATCGAGTTCATGTAGCGGACCGTGTGCCCCGGGCCCAGGAACAGGTGCAGCTGCTCCTCGAACCGGTCCTGCACCGAGCGGGCGAACCATTCGGCAAAGAAGCTGTGCGGGAAGTGCACGCACAGGCACTTGCCGTCCTCGCACATCTCGATGCGCAAGGGGTCGTACCACCGCTTGAGATCTCCGTCCGAGTGGTTCTGGGTCAGGTGTTGGCGCAGGGTTTCCTTGAGCACGTTGGGTCGCCCGGGGGCGGGGGTTTGAGGGTT
>DKEU01000147.1:3856-14570 GCA_002452635.1 Desulfovibrionaceae bacterium UBA6814
CCCGTCCCCAACCTGCTTTTTATACCCTAAAACCGCCCCCAAGCCAAGCCGAGAAATGCCCTGAAAAGCCTTGCCTTCGGGCTTGAATTGGGCCAGCATTGCCGGCCATACCGCACAAGGAGCCGTGCATGTCCAAGGACAGCAAACCCGTGAAGACCATTGCGGATATCAACAAGCGCATCAAGAGCGGCAAGGCCGTGGTGGTCAATGCCGAGGAGATGGTGGAGATAGTGCGCCGCGAGGGCAAGGCCAAGGCCGCCCGCGAGGTGGACGTGGTCACCACCGGAACCTTCTCCACCATGTGCTCGTCGGGCATCCTCTTCAACATCGGCCAGCCCGCCAAGCCCCTTATCAAGGTTTCCAGAATGTGGCTCAACGGCGTGCCGGCCTATTCCGGCCTGGCCGCGGTGGACGCCTACCTGGGCGCCACCGAGCCCACCGAGGACGACCCCCTGAACAAGGTCTACCCCGGCCAGTTCAAGTACGGCGGGGGCCACGTCATCGAGGACCTGGTGCGCGGCAAGGTGGTGCACCTCACCTGCAAGGCCTACGGCACGGACTGCTACCCCCGCAAGGAGCTCGACCGGGACATCACCCTGGCCGACCTGCCCAACGCCTATTTGCTCAACCCGCGCAACTGCTACCAGAACTACAACTGCGCGGTGAACCTCACCAGCCGGATCATCTACACCTACATGGGGCCGCTCAAGCCCGACGCGCGCAACGCCAACTACGCCACCGCGGGCCAGCTCTCGCCCCTGTTCAACGACCCCTACCTGCGCACCATCGGCCTGGGCACCCGCATCTTCCTGGGCGGCGGCGTGGGCTACGTCATCGGCGCGGGCACCCAGCACAACCCGAGGCCCCCCCGCACCGAACGCGGCCTGCCCGAGACCCCCTCGGGCACCCTCATGGTCAAGGGCGATCTCAAGAAGATGGACGCGCGCTACCTGCGCGGCATGAGCATCACCGGCTACGGCTGCTCCCTGGCCGTGGGCGTGGGCATCCCCATCCCCATCCTGGACGAGGACATGGCCGCCTTCACCGGCGTCTGCGACGAGGACATCATGGTTCCGGTCAAGGACTACGGCCACGACTATCCCAGCGGGGTGGGCAAGGCGCTCAAGCACGTGTCCATGGCCGAGCTCAAGTCCGGCGAGTTCGAGCTGCACGGCAAGAAGGTCCCGGCTGTGCCGGTCACCAGCTACAGCCGTTCCCTGGAGATCGCGGACAAGCTCAAGGACTGGATCAAGAGCGGCGAGTTCACCCTGAGCGAACCCGTGGAGCCCATCCCCTCGGAGTAGCCTGGCCATGCCCACAGCCGAACAGAACCGGATCCTGGAGGCCCTGGCCGGCCGCATGCGCGAGCTGGCGCCGGCCCTGCTCGCGGTGTCCGGCGGCCTGGACAGCCGGCTCCTGGCCTTCCTGGCCAAGACCTGGGGCCTGGACTACGAACTGGTCCTGTTCCAGGGCCCGCACCTGCCCATCACGGACACGGCCCAGGCCACCCTGTGGCTCGACAAGCTGGGCATGCCCTTCCATACCCTGGATACCGACGTCACGGACGTGCCCGAGGTGGCCAACAACACCCGGGAACGCTGCTACTTCTGCAAGCTCGAGCTCTTCGGCCAGGCCCGGGACCTGGCCGGCGGCCGCACCCTGGTGGACGGCACCAACGCCGACGACGCCACCACCTTCCGCCCGGGCATCAAGGCCCTCCGGGAACTGGGCGTGCGCAGCCCCTATGCGGAACTGGGCATCACCAAGCCCCAGGTCCGCGACCTGGCCGCGGCCGTGGGCCTGGATTCCCCGGACCAGCCCTCCCGCGCCTGCCTGCTCACCCGGTTCGCCTACGACCTGCGCCCGGACGAGGACACCCTGGAGCGCCTGGCCCTGGCCGAAGACCAGCTGGCCGCCGTGGGCCTGGAGAACTTCCGCCTGCGCATCCCCTGCGCCGGCGCCTACACCCTGCAACTGGACATGCGGGAACAGTCCTACTTCACCCGCCACCAGGACGAAATCGACACCATCCTCACCCACTTCGGCTTCGCTCCCTACACCCTGCTCTGGTCCGAGAACGTCTCGGGCCTGTACGACGGGAAGTAGGGCGGACGAGAGGAAACGAGAGGGAGGGGGAACCCCCCCCTCCCCGGAAAACTTTTGTAACGGGCCTTCGGCCCTTCAAGAAGGGCGGCGGAAAGAAGGGCGGATCGCGATCCGCCCCTACCGAAGAGAAGAAGTCCCTGCCCTTTGGTTGTCGCTGTTTTCTTGGGTAGGGGCGGTTCGTGAACCACCCTCTTTCTGTATCCGCGGCGTGAGCTTCGCTATTTCGCCTTGGCCGCGATGGCCTTGGCCGGGATGAGGCCGGTGGCGGCGGCGGAGACGATGTTGCCGGCCACGCCGGGGCCGTCGCCGGCCACGTAGAGGCCGGGGACCGAGGTCTCCAGGTCCTTGCTGGTGTCCACCTGGGTGGCGAAGAACTTGATCTCCGGCGCGTAGAGCAGGGTCTCGTCGTTGGCCACGCCGGGCACCACCTCGTTCAGCTTCTCCAGGCCCTCGATCATGTTGGTCACGATGCGCTCGGGCAGGGCCATGGCGATGTCGCCGGGGGTGGCGTTCTTGAGCGTGGGGCGGATGGTGGAGTTCTTGATGCGCTGCGGCGTGCTGCGCCGGCCCCGGGTGAGGTCGCCGAAGCGCTGCAGGATGGGCTTGCCCCCGCCGATGAGGGTGGCCAGCCGGCCCAGGGCCTCGCCGTAGGCCTGGTTGTCGGTGACCGGCTCGGTGAGCACCACCTTGGACAGGAAGGCGAAGTTGGTGTTCTGGGACTTCTTGTCCAGGAAGGCGTGGCCGTTGACGCACACGAAGTCCTGGTAGTTCTCCAGGGCCACGAACCCGCCGGGGTTGGTGCAGAAGGTGCGGGTCAGGTCGTCGTACTTGTTGGTCTGGATGAAGAAGGTGGGGTCGTAGATCACGTCGGTGATCTCCTGCATGATGTCGCGGTGCACCTCCACCCGCACGCCCACCTCGATGCCGCGCTGGGACAGGCCCAGGCCCAGGGTGCGGGCCAGGCCCGAGACCCATTCCGCGCCCACCCGGCCCGGGGCCAGGATGACGTTGTCCGCCGAGTATTCGCCGCGGTTGGTGGCCACGCCGGCCACCCGGCCGTTGGTGACCAGGATGTCGCGCACCTCCTCGGAGGTGTGGATGGTGACCCCGGCCTCCCGGATGGCGTCGGCCATCTTGGCGATGTGGCCGGGCAGGCGGTCCGAACCCATGTGCTTCTGGCGGATGATGAGCAGGTTCACCCCGGCGCGCAGGGCGCCCCGCCGGATGGCGCGGGCCGCCTCCATGTCCGTGGGGAAGACCGGGCCGTCCATGCCGAAGCTGTTGAAGATGTCCTCGGTCTCGCGGATGAGGTCGCGGGCCGCGTCCTCGGGCATGAACTGGGTGAGGTCGGTCTTGCCCAGGATGTGGATGAAGTTCAGCTTGCCGTCGGAGTAGAGGCCCGCGCCGCCCACGCCCGAGAGGATGTTGCAGGGCCGGCAGTGCAGGCATTCGCCGGCCACGTCCATGGGGCAGGAGCGGTTGCCGGCCTGCTTGCCCTTGTCCAGGAGCAGGACCGAGAGCCTGGAGTGGCGGGAGAGGTAGTGGGCGGCGAAGAGCCCGGCCGGGCCTGCGCCGACCACGATCACGTCGTAGCGTCCGCCGGAGCGGGTAGGGGTCATGGCGATCTCCTGCGATGAAGTGGGGATGCGGGCGCATCCCGCCTGTTTGGCTCATGTCACCAAAGACAGGCAATGGCAACCGGGAAGACCGGAGGCGGCGCGGTGGGACAGGCGTCGGGCGGCGGGGCTTGCCTTTCCCCCGGGCGGGGGGTAAGCATCCACTTTTCACCATCCGTTCCCGGCGGGACGGACAACCCTCACGTATCGGAGCATGACGCCAATGAAGAAGCTTTTGCTGATGACGGTTCTCTGCCTGGCCGCCCTGGTCGCGGCCTGCAATCAGGAGGCCCCCAAGGCGCCCAAGGTGGGCGTGGTGGACCCCAATGAGGTCTTCACCAAGAGCACGGCCGCGGCCGAGGCCTCCAAGTACCTCCAGACCATGAGCAAGTCCCTGCAGGAAGAGGTGATGAAGGTCCAGAAGGAGATGCAGAACGACAAGCTGGACCAGAAGGCCAAGGACGAGCTGTCCAAGCAGTTCCAGGCCAAGCTCATGGAATACCAGCAGACCGTGGGCAAGGAGCAGGGCCGCATCGTGGCGGTGCTGAACGAGGCCCTGCAGAAGGTGCTGGAGGACTACCGGGCCAAGAACAACTACGCCCTGATCCTGACCAAGGAGAGCGCGCTGGCCATGGGTCCGGACGCGGACGTCACCGCCGGCGTGGTGGCGGCCATGAACGCCATGGACATCAAGTGGAAGCCCGAGATGAAGGAAGAGCCCAAGGCCGAAGCCGCCGCCCCTGCTGCGCCTGCTGCAGAGGAGAAGAAGGCCGAGGAGCCCAAGGCCGCCGAGAAGCCGGCCGAGAAGCCGGCCGAGAAGAAGGACGAGAAGAAGCAGTAGCTTAGGCTCCGACGAGCGCACAAGGCCCGTCCCGGCAACCCGGGGCGGGCCTTTTTATTCCACCCTCACATCCAGCCGCTTCCCCAGCGCATGAAAAGCCGCGTCGAGTTGGTCGAGGCGGGTGGCGTGGCGCAGGTCCAGGAGGCGGTCTACCTGGGGGGCGTGCAGGGAGAGGCGGCGGGCCAAGTCGGCCTTGCGCAGGCCCTCTTCGCTCATGAGCCGGTAGAGCGCCACCTTGACCGCGGCCTGGGTGGACAGGGTCGCCCGCGGCCCCTTGCCCTTGGAAGGGAGCGGGATGTCCTGCCGTCGCGCAATGCGGGCGGCCAGGGCCTCTTCGATGGCGTCCACGGCCCGGAGCAGGGCGTCGGCCTCGTCTTCGCCGAAGGTCGTGACCTCCGGCAGGTCCGGGCAGGTGGCCAGGATCGTTCCGTTGTCGTCCGGAGCCAGTTCGATGCGAAAGGCGAGCATGGTTGTCCTCACTTGAGCCCGAGGTCTTTCTTGATCTTTTCCACCAGGCCCGTGCCCAGTTCCCGGCCCTTGCCGTGCAGGGGGAGCTGCGAGGTGCGGTCGCCCAGAGTCACGGTGACGTGGCCGCTTCCGCCCTTGTGGGTCTTGAACTCGCAGCCTTGTTTTCGCAGCCAGCGCGTGAACTCTCGGGCATTCATGCATGCAACATAAGTGTTGCGTTTCGTGATGTCAACGGAGTGCAAGGGGCGTTTGACAGCCCCGCTGCGCAATGCGATTTTCGGGCATGGACTGGCAGCGGGTCATCGCCCATCTGGACATGGACGCGTTCTTCGCCTCGGTGGAGGTCGCGGACGACCCCGCGCTTGCGGGCAAGCCGGTGATCATCGGGGCCAACCCGCGGGGGGTGGTGTCGGCCGCGTCCTACGAGGCGCGCAAGTTCGGGGTGCATTCGGCCATGCCGGTGATGCGGGCGCGCAAGCTCTGCCCGCACGGGGTGTTCCTGCCCGGCCGGCACCACCGCTACTCCGAGGTGTCCCACGTCATCTTTGGGCTCCTGCGGAATCTCGTCCCGGTGGTGGAACAGACCTCGGTGGACGAGGCCTACCTGGACCTCACCGGCACCCGCCGGCTGCTGGGTGCCCCGGAAGAGGCCGCGCTCATGCTCAAGGCCCGCATCCGGGAGGCCACCGGCCTGACCGGCTCGGTGGGCCTGGCCCCGGTGAAGTTCGTGGCCAAGATCGCCTCGGACTTCCATAAGCCCGACGGCCTCACCGTGGTGCGGCCCGGGGAGGTGGCGGCCTTTCTCGCTCCGCTCCCCCTGGGCAAGATTCCCGGGGTGGGCCCCAAGACCCGCGATTACCTGGCCAAGCTCGGGGTGCGCACCATTGCCGAGGCCCTGGCCCGGGGCCGGGAGTTCCTGCTGGAGCACCTGGGGGACACTAGCGGGGAGTGGCTCTGGGAGCGGGTGAACGGCCAGGACGACCGACCCGTGCAGCCCGGCGGCGATCAGAAGAGCATGGGCGCGGAGAACACCTTCGAGCGCGACACCCGCGACCCCCGGGAGCTGGCCCGCTGGCTGGCGGTGCAGGCCGAGCGGGTGGGGCGCGAGCTGCGCGCCGAGGGCTTCTTCGGCCGCACCGTGACCCTCAAGTACACGTACGCGGACTTTTCCAAGCACACCAGGAGCCGCACCCTGGACGAGCCCACCCATTCCACGGAAGACATCCTGGCCGCGGCCACGGCGCTCCTGGCCGGCATCTCCCTGGAGCGGGAGCTGCGGCTCATCGGCATCTCCGTGTCCAATCTGGACCGGGTGGGGCCCCAGCCCAAGCTGCTCCCCGACCCGGCGGCCGAGCGCCGCGACAAGCTGGACGCGGCCCTGGACGCCATCAGCGGCAAGTTTGGCAAGACCGCGGTGCGGAGGGGGAGGACCCTCGGGGGCAAGGATTGACCGGGGCTGGGGCGGGGGCTACACGGGAGCATGAGCAAAACCACCCGCATCGAACACGACACCATGGGGCCGGTGGAAGTGCCGGCGGACGCGCCGTGGGGGGCGCAGACCCAGCGGGCCAAGGAGAACTTCGCCATCGGGCCGGAGCGCATGCCCCCGGAGGTGGTGCGCTGCCTGGGTCTCATCAAGCTGGCCGCGGCCCGGGCCAACGCCGCCCTGGGCGCCCTGGACCCGGAGCGCGCGGCCCGCATCGAGCCCGCGGCCCGGGAGGTCTGGGAGGGCCGGCTCGACCACGCCTTTCCCCTGGTGGTCTGGCAGTCGGGCTCGGGCACCCAGACCAACATGAACGTGAACGAGGTGGTGGCCCGTCGGGCCATGGACCTGGCCCCCGGCCCGGCCATCCACCCCAACGACCACGTGAACCGCTCCCAGTCCACCAACGACGCCTTTCCCGCGGCGATCCACATGGCCGCGTCCATCCGGCTCTCCATGGAGCTTTTGCCCGCGGTGCGGGATTTGGCCGTGGCGCTGGAAGGGAAGGCCGACGAATTCAAGAGCCTGGTCAAGTCCGGCCGCACCCACCTCATGGACGCCGCGCCGCTCACCCTGGGCCAGGAGTTCTCGGGCTACGCGGCCCAGGCCCGGGCCTGCGAAACCCGGCTGGAACAGGCCCAGGAGGGGCTCCTGGACCTGCCCCTGGGCGGCACCGCGGTGGGCACCGGGCTCAACACCCCGGCGGGCTACGCCGAGCGGGCCGTGGCCGAGATCGCCCGGGAGAGCGGGCTGCCCTTCCGGAAGGCGGGGAATTTCTTCGCGGGCCTGGCTGCGCATGACGCGGTGGTGCACGCGGGCGCGGCCTGCCGCTCCCTGGCCGGCGCGCTCATGAAGCTGGCCGGGGACCTGCGCTGGGCCGGGTCCGGGCCGCGTTGCGGCCTGGCCGAGCTGCGCCTGCCCGAGAACGAGCCCGGCTCCTCCATCATGCCCGGCAAGGTGAACCCCACCCAGTGCGAGGCCGTGCGCATGGCCTGCGTGCAGGTCATGGGCCTGGACGCGGCCTGCGCGTTCGCCGGGTCCCTGGGCGAGTTCGAGCTGAACGTGCTCAAGCCGCTCCTGGCCCACAACCTGCTCGCCATGCTGGGGCTCATGGCCGGCTCCTGCCGGGCATTGACCCACAAGGTGCTGGACGGGCTCGCCCCCAACCGGGAGCGCCTGGCGGCCTATGCGGGCCGGACCCCCATGCTGGCCACCGCCCTGGCTCCAATCATCGGCTACGAAAAGGCCGCGGACGTGGTGAAGCTGGCCCTGGCCGAGGACCTGGACGTGAAGGCCGCCTGCCTGCGCCTGGGGCTGCTCAGCGCGGAGGAGCTGGACCGGCTGCTGGACCTGGCCAACTTCCTGGGACCGGCGAAAACCGGCCCTGGGCAGGGTTGATTTCCCGGGCCGGGGGAGATACCTCCCAGCCGTCGACGCCAAAAAAACGGGGCGACGCCTGACGGCATCGCCCCGGGAATCTCGGTGGGGTGGCTGGAGGGACTTGAACCCTCGCCCTTCAGGGCCACAACCTGACGCGCTAACCAACTGCGCCACAGCCACCACAGAGGGGAGAACTTCTAACCGCGAACGCTTCCGCGGTCAAGAGACCAAAACGCTCTTTCGGGAAGGAACATGGATAAGCTCATCATTCAAGGCGGTCAGCCCCTGCACGGCCGCATCCGGGTCAGCGGCTCCAAGAACGCGGCCCTGCCCATCCTCTTCGCCGCCTTGCTGGTGGACGGCGAGATTCTCTACCGCAACGTGCCGCGCCTGGCGGACATCCGCACCACCCTGAAACTCCTGGACATCCTGGGGTGCGAGACCGTCTTCGAGAACAACGAGGCCCGGGTGCTGCCGGGCGCGCTCAAGTGCGAGGCCCCCTACGAGCTGGTCAAGACCATGCGCGCCTCGGTGCTCTGCCTGGGGCCGCTCATGGCCAAGCTGGGCGAGGCCAAGGTGGCCCTGCCCGGGGGCTGCGCCATCGGCGCGCGGCCCGTGGACATGCACCTCAAGGCCCTGGAGCGCATGGGCGCGACCTTCGACCTGGAGCAGGGCTACATCCACGGCACCTGCGACCGGCTGAAGGGCGCGCACATCCAGTTCCCCTTCCCCACGGTGGGGGGCACCGAGAACCTGCTCATGGCCGCGGCCCTGGCCGAGGGCGAGACCGTGCTGGACAACGCGGCCCGCGAGCCCGAGATCGTGGACCTGGCCAACTTCCTGAACTTCTGCGGGGCCAACATCTCGGGCCACGGCACCAGCCAGATCCACATCCACGGGGTGGAGCGCCTGCGCGGCTGCACCTACCGCATCATGCCCGACCGCATCGAGGCCGGCACCTACCTGGCCGCCGCGGCCATCACCGACGGCGAGCTGGAGGTGGAGCGCTGCCCCCTGTTCGAGATGGAGTCCGTGGCCGACAAGCTGCGCGAGATGGGCATGTCCATCGAGGAGCAGGGCGATATCGTGGTGGCCAAGCGCGGCAACGGCCTGCACGGGGTGGACGTGGTGACCCAGCCCTTCCCGGGCTTCCCCACGGACATGCAGGCCCAGGTCATGGCGGTCATGTGCGTGGCGGAAGGCTCGGGCATGATCCGGGAGACCATCTTCGAGAACCGCTTCATGCACGTGCTGGAGCTGGCCCGCATGGGCGCGAACATCGCCCTGGACGGCCGCACCGCGGTGGTGCGCGGGGTGAAGCAGCTCACCGGCGCGCCGGTCATGGCCTCGGACCTGCGGGCCAGCGCCTCCCTGGTGCTGGCCGGCCTGGCTGCCAAGGGCGCCACCGAGGTGGCCCGCATCTACCACCTGGACCGGGGCTACGAGAACATCGAGGCCAAACTGAAGGCTGTGGGCGCGAAGATAACCCGGGCCAAGGAATAAGCCTCCAGGGCAGGGCGGGATGCACGGCCAGGACGCCCTGACCACCGGCGCCGGGATTCTCCCGGGGCTGCTGTTCTGGGAAATCCTGTTCGCGGCCTTCGGGCTGGGGCTGTTCGCGCCGGTGTACACCGCGCCGGCCCTGGCCGCCGGGGCGGTGGCCTGGGGTCTGGCGCGGGGGAGCCTGCGCCGGTTCGAGCACCTGCTCTTCGCCCTCTGCTTCCTGGCCGGCGCGGCCTGGGCCGCGGCCTGGCTGCCCGCGGTCCCGGGGCCGGCCCCGGCCTGGCTGGAGCAGGGCGGCAAGCTGGACGTGCGCGGCACGGTGTCCCAGGTGGAGCCCCGCGACGGCGGCCGCATCAACGTCTACCTCGACGGCGTGCGCGTGGCTCCACCCGACGGCGGGCCGGACTACATCTTGCCCGGCCGGCTGCTCCTGGCCTGGGACTGGCCCCCGGAGCGCCCCGGCCCGGGACGCGAGGTGGCGGGCGCGCTGCGGGTCCTGCCCGTGGGCGGGTTCCGCAACCCGGACGCCTGGGACTACGGTTTCTACCGCGCCCTGCAGGGCGTGTTCCACCGGGCCTACGCCCGGGGCCACAAGGGCATCGGATTGGGGCCGCCTGCGGAAGGGGCGAGTTGGCGACTGCGCGAGCGGCTGCGCCTGGCCGTACACGGGCCCGAAGAGCGTCCCGGCCAGGGCCGCGCCGTGCTCCTGGCCCTGCTCCTGGGCGACCGATCGCTCCTGGACCCCGCCACCACCGACCTGTTCCGCGATGCCTCCCTGTCCCACAGCCTGGCCCTGTCCGGCCTGCACCTGGGCTTCGTGTGCGGCCTGGGCTTCGCCCTGGCCTGGCTGCTGGGCCGGCTGCGGCCCGGCATCCTGCTGGCCGCGCCCCGGCCCCGGCTGGGCGTGCTCCTGGCCCTGCCCCTGGCCCTGGCCTACCTCTGGCTGGGCGGGGCCACCCCCAGCCTGGTGCGGTCCTTTCTCATGTTCGCGTCCTGGGGCGCGCTCCTGCTCCTGGGCCGCGGCCGGGTGGCCCTGGACGGCCTGTTCCTGGCCCTGGCCGCCATCCTCCTGGTTTCGCCCCTGTCCGCCTACGACATCCGGCTCCAGTTCTCGGCCCTGGCCGTGGCCGGCATCATCGCCCTGGTGCCGCCGGCCATGCACCGGCTGGAGCCCCTGGTGCGCTTTGCGGACTGGCGGGGCCGCGCCCTGCGGGGCGCAATCCTGGCCGCGGCCGGGCTCCTGGCCACCTCCCTGGCCGCCAACCTGGTGCTGGCCCCGGTGGTGGCCTGGGATTTCGGGGACCTGCCCCTGAACCC
>DKEU01000066.1 GCA_002452635.1 Desulfovibrionaceae bacterium UBA6814
TGACCCGCGCAAAGTTGTACAGAAAAAACGACTGAAACCTGACCGCCCGGCCGAGGACCGTTTCCCATGGACCGAACCCGCCTCTTGGACGACATCATCGACGTGATCCGCTCCCTGTACCCGGGCCAGGACACCGTGCCCCTGCACGCGCCGGTGTTCCAGGGCAGGGAGAAGGAGTACCTGGCCCAGTGCGTGGACTCCACCTTCGTGTCCAGCGTGGGTCCTTTCACCACGCGGTTCGAGACCCTGGTGCGCGAGTACGTGGGCGCGTCCCACGTGGTGGCCACGGTCAACGCCACCGCGGCCCTGCACCTGGCCCTGGTGGCGGTGGGCGTCGCGGCCGGGGACGCGGTGCTCATGCCGGCGCTCACCTTCGTGGGCTCGGCCAACGCGGCCAGCCTGGCCGGGGCCGAGCCGGTGTTCGTGGACAGCGAGGAGGTCCATCTCGGCCTCTGCCCCGAGGCCCTGCAGCGCTGCCTGGAGGCGGACTGCCGCCGCCGGCCCGACGGGACCCTGGAGCACGCGGCCAGCGGCCGCAAGGTGGCGGCCTGCATGCTGGTGCACGTGCTGGGCCATCCCGCCCGGACGGCGGAGGTGGCCGCGGTCTGCGCCCGGTTCGGGGTGCCCCTGGTGGAGGACGCGGCCGAAGCCCTGGGCAGCTTCTCCCAGGGCCGCCACGTGGGCAGCGCCGGCCGGGTGGGGGTGCTGAGCTTCAACGGCAACAAGGTCATCACCACCGGCGGCGGGGGCATGATCCTGTGCGAGGACGGGAAGCTGGCCGCCTGGATCCGGCACATGGCCACCACCGCCAAGGTGCCCCACCCCTGGGAGTACGTGCACGACGCGGTGGCCTACAACTACCGCCTGCCCGCGCTCAACGCCGCCCTTGGCTGCGCCCAGATGGAGATGCTCCCCGCCTACCTGGCGGACAAGCGGGCCGTGGCCCAGGCCTATCTGGATCGCTTCACGGCCCTGGGCGTGCCCTGCGTGCACGAGCCCGCGGATTGCCGCTCCAACTGGTGGCTGAACGGGATCTTCCTGGCGGACATGGCCGAGCGCGACGCCTTCCTGGCCCGGGCTGCGGAGCGCAAGGTCCAGTGCCGGCCCCTGTGGCGGCTGGTCTGCGACCTGCCCATGTACGCCCAGAGCCCCGGCGACGGGGTGCCCACCGCCCGCCGCCTGGCCGAGCGTCTGGTGAACATCCCCAGCGGGGTGAGGCCCCGGGCCTGAATGTTCGGTGTGCAGGCCGGGGACGAGAACGATATTGTTCAAAAAAAGTTGACAATCATGTCTTCACCCAATAGGGTTCTATTGTGCGCACGGGAGAGACATCAATCCATCCGGAAGGCTGCCGCCGGGCGATGAACGGATTCGCCGGCCGCCCCGCGCGGCCGGACGCCGGGAGCCGTTGCCGTGCTTGACGCCGCCAGGCTGCGCTTCTTCGGGCTCACCGGCCGGCGCATTGCGCTCTTTGTGGGCCTGACCGCCCTGGCCGGCGCGCTGGAGGGCTTCGGCATGGCCATGTTCCTGCCCGTGCTGGAGTTCGTCGAAAAGGGCCGCGACCTCGCCCTGCTGGCGGACTCGTCCGCCATGTGGCGGCGGATCGTCCAGGCCTTCCGGTTCCTGGACCTGGACGTCACCCTGGGCGCGCTCCTGACCGCGGCCCTGCTGGTCATGCTCCTGCGGGTGGGCTTCATCTACGCCCGCCAACTCTATACCGCCTGGCTGGCCCAGGACATCCTGCACGTCACGCGCACCAAGCTCTTCGACGCCTGCCTGGCCATGGACTACGAGGCCTATACGGGCCTGTCCAGCGGCGGGATCATCAACGTGCTGACCACCGAAGCCCAGCGGGCCGGGGGCAGCTTCAGCTCCCTGTTCGGCGTGGCGGCCAACGCCGTGGTCCTGGCCGGGTTCGCCTGGGTCCTGCTCTGGCTGTCCGCGCCCCTGACCGTGCTGGCCCTGGCCTTCCTGGGGCTCGCCGGGGGCGTGGCGTCCTTTTGGGTGCGCCACACGCGCCGGTTCAGCTTCAAGGCCACCGAGGCCAACGACCGCTATTCGCGCATGGCCCTGGAGCGCCTGGGGGCCTTCCGCCTGGTCAAGCTGGGAGCGGTCGGACCCCGCGAGGCCGGCAGGGTGCGCGAGGCCTCGGCCAGGGTGCGCGACATGCTCTACCAGCTGGCCAAGCTCGCGGCCGGGGTGGACCTGGTCATAGAGCCCGTGGTCCTGGCCGCGGGCGGCGGCATCCTCTACTTCGCGGTGAACGTCTTCGGCCTGGGCCTGTCCCAGGTGGGCCTGTTCATGCTCATCCTGCTGCGCATGCTGCCCCTGGCCAAGGAATCCATGAAGTCGCTCCAGAGCTGGCGCTCCTGCGCAGGCAGCCTGACCGCCGTGCTAGAGGCCCACGACAACGCCCGGGTCCACCGCGAGACCGCCAGCGGCGGCCGGCCCCTGGGCCCCGGCCCCAAGGCCATCACCTTCGCGGACGTGACCTTCGCCTACCGGGATGCGGAGCGCCCGGCCCTGGAGCGGGTGAGCCTGGAGATTCCCGCGGGCCGCGTCACCGCCCTGGTGGGCCCCTCGGGCGCGGGCAAGACCACCCTGGCCGACCTCATTCCCCGCCTGCGCGCCCCGCAGCAGGGCCGCGTGCTCTACGACGGGGTGGACGGGGCGGAGTACGACCTGGCCTCGCTGCGCGCGGGCATGGCCTTCGTGTCCCAGGATGCGGCCATCCTGGACGACAGCGTGGCCGAGAACCTGCGCTTCGTGCGGCCCCAGGCCACGGACCAGGAACTCTGGCAGGCCCTGGACCGGGCCCGGGCCCGGGAGTTCGTGGCCGCCCTGCCCCAGGGCCTGGACTCCCGCCTGGGCGAGCGCGGGGTCATGCTCTCGGGCGGCCAGAAGCAGCGCCTGTCCCTGGCCCGGGCCCTGCTGCAGAACTCCGGCGTGCTCATCCTGGACGAGCCCACCAGCGCCCTGGACTCGGAGACCGAACAGGACATCCAGCAGGTCATCCGTGACCTGCGGGAGCGGGGAGAGGCCACCATCGTCATCATTGCCCACCGCCTGTCCACCATCCGGGAGGCGGACAAGATCGTGGTCCTGGAGCATGGCCGCATCACCGAACAGGGCGGCCACGCCGAACTCATGGCCTCCGACGACTGGTACGCCCGGGTGAGCGGCATGCAGGGACGAACCTAGCCGCCCCGGGCGCAGGCTGAGAGGAGACGCGGCATGAACCTGTCCGGCAAGAAGATCCTGGTCACCGGGTCCGACGGCTTCATCGGCTCCCACCTGGTGGAGGAGCTGGTGCGCCGCGGCCACGACGTGCGCGCCTTCGTGCTCTACAACTCCTTCAACTCCTGGGGCTGGCTGGACCGCTCCGAGGTCCGCGACGACCTGGACGTGTTCTGCGGCGACGTGCGCGACCCGGGCGGGGTGCGCACCGCCATGCGCGGCTGCGACGTGGTGCTGCACCTGGCCGCGCTCATCGCCATCCCGTACTCCTACCACTCCCCGGACACCTACGTGGACACCAACGTCAAGGGCACGCTCAACATCGTGCAGGCGGCCCGGGACCTGGGGGTGGAGCGGGTGGTACACACCTCCACCAGCGAGGTCTACGGCACCGCGCAGTTCGTGCCCATCACCGAGGAGCACCCCCTGCAGGGCCAGTCCCCGTACTCCGCGTCCAAGATCGGCGCGGACCAGATCGCCCTGTCCTTCTACCGCAGCTTCGAGACCCCGGTGGCCGTGATCCGGCCCTTCAACACCTACGGCCCGCGCCAGAGCGCCCGGGCGGTGATCCCCACGGTCATGACCCAGATCCGGGCCGGGGCCAGGCAGATCAAGCTGGGCTCCCTGCACCCCACCCGGGACTTCAACTATGTGGCGGACACGGTGCGGGCCTTCATCAGCGTGGCCGAGTGCGACGCGGCCGTGGGCGAGGTGGTGAACGCGGGCAGCGCCTTCGAGGTGAGCATCGGCGACACGGCCAGGCTGATTGGCGAAGTCATGGGCCGAGATATCGAGATCGTCACCGACGCGCAGCGCATCCGGCCGGAGAAGAGCGAGGTGGAGCGGCTCTTCGCCTGCAACGACAAGCTGCGCCGGCTCACGGACTGGGCCCCGCTCTACGGCGGGCTGGACGGGTTCCGGCGGGGCCTGGCCGAGACCGCGGCCTGGTTCGGGGAGCCCGGGAACCTCACGATGTACAAGGCCGGCATCTACAACCTGTAGGCCACCATGGAACCGCGAAAGATCTGCGTCATCACCGGCTCGCGGGCCGACTACGGGTACCTGGCCACCCTCATGGGGCTGGTGCGGGAGGACCCGGGGTGCGCGTTGCAGGTGGTGGCCACGGGCATGCACCTGTGGCCGGAGTTCGGCGAGACCTGGCGCGAGATCGAGGCCGACGGCCACCCCATCGCCGCCCGGGTGGCCGCGCCCTTCACGGGCACCGGCCCCGCGGACGTGGCCCGGGCCACGGGCCGGCTGGTGGAGGGCTTCGCCGCCACCCTGGAGGCCCTGGCCCCGGACTTCGCGGTGGTGCTGGGCGACCGCTACGAGATCTTCGCCGCGGCCCAGGCCTGCCTGTTCCTGCGCATCCCCCTGGCCCACCTGGCGGGCGGGGACGTGACCGAGGGGGCCTATGACGAGGCCATGCGGCACTCCATCACCAAGATGGCGGCCCTGCATTTCGTGACCACGCCCCAGGCGGCCAGGCGGGTGGCGCAACTGGGCGAGGACCCGGCCCGCATCTTCTGCGTGGGCGCCACCAGCCTGGACCGGCTGGCCACGCTGCCGCTGCTTTCCAAAGAGGACCTGGCCGCCCAACTCGGCTTCGACTTCAAGGCCCGCAACCTGCTGGTCACCTTCCACCCCGTGACCCTGGCCGCCACCTCCTCCGCGGCGCAACTGGACGAGCTCCTGGCCGCCCTGGACGACCTGGCCGCGGATGGCGGCACCGGCATCCTCTGCACCGCGCCCAACGCGGACACCGAGGGCCTGGACCTCCTGGCCCGGCTCACGGATTACGCCGCCTCCCGGCCCCACGTGCTGGTGCGGGCCTCCCTGGGCCAGTTGCGCTACCTGAGCGCCGTGGCGGCCTGCGACGCGGTGGTGGGCAACTCGTCCAGCGGATTGTACGAGGTCCCCAGCCTGGGGCGGCCCACCGTGGACATCGGCGAGCGGCAGCAGGGCCGGCTGCGCGCAGGGAGCGTGCTGCACTGCGCGCCGGAGCGCGCCGCCATCCGCGCCGCGGTGGAGGCGGCCCTGGCCCTGGATTGTTCCAACGTGGTGAACCCCTATGGCGACGGCCGCGCGTCCCGGCGCATCCTTGACGCGCTTCTGGCCGTGCCCGACCCGCGGGCCCTGACCCGCAAGAGGTTCCACGATCTGCCATGAGCAAGCGCACCTTCATCATCGCCGAGGCCGGGGTGAACCACAACGGTTCCCTGCAGCGGGCCCTGGACCTGGTGGACGCGGCCGCGGCCGCCGGGGCCGACGCGGTCAAGTTCCAGACCTTTTCCGCGGCCAGGCTGGCCACCCGCTCCGCAGCCAAGGCCGCCTACCAGGCCCAGCGCACCGGGGAGGGCGGGCAGTACGAGATGCTCAAGGCCCTGGAGCTGGCCCCCGCGGATTTTGCGGCCCTGGCCGAGCGCGGCGCGGCCCAGAACATCGAGTTCATGTCCACGCCCTTTGACGAGGAGAGCCTGGCTCTGCTGGTGGGCCTGGGGGTGAGGCGCATCAAGATCGGCTCGGGCGACGCCACCAACGCGCCCCTGCTCCTGGCGGCGGCGCGCACCGGCCTGCCCGTGGTCCTGTCCACGGGCATGTGTACCCTCGTGGAGGTTCGCCAGGCCCTGGGCGTGTTGGCCTTCGGCTACCTGGGACTGGAGAGGCCCGGCCGGGCCGCGTTCCGCGAGGCCCTGGGCCGGGAGGACGGGCAGGAGGCCCTGCGCGCCAAGGTGACGCTCCTGCACTGCACCACCAGCTACCCGACCCCGCCCGAGGCGGTGAATCTCCTGGCCATGGACACCCTGGCCGGGACCTTCGGCCTGGCCACCGGGTACTCGGACCATACCCAGGGCATCACGGTCGCCGTGGCCGCGGCCGCGCGCGGGGCGGTGATGGTGGAGAAGCACTTCACCCTGGACCGCGCCCTGCCCGGGCCGGACCATGCGGCCAGCCTGGAGCCCGGGGAGCTGGCGGACCTGGTGGCCGCGGTGCGGCTGGTGGACGCGGCCCTGGGCGAGCCGGGCAAGGCCCCGGCCCGGGCCGAACTGGGCAACCTGGCCGTGGCCCGCAAGAGCCTGGTGGCCGCGCGGTCCGTGGCCAGGGGCGAGGCTTTGACTGTCCGGAACATGGCGATAAAGCGCCCGGGCTCCGGGCTGTCGCCGTTCCTGTTCTGGGAGCTGCAGGGACGGCCCGCGAGCCGCGGCTACGCGCCGGACGAGCTCCTGGACGCGGCCGAGGCCCCGGACGGGGAGGGGACGCCGTGATTGCCGGCCAACCCGCGCTTGGCGTCATCACCGCGCGCGGCGGGTCCAAGGGCCTGCCGGGCAAGAACGTCCGCCTCCTGGGCGGCCGTCCCCTGGTGGCCTGGACCGTGGCCGCGGCCCTGGCTGCGCCGGAGCTGGACCGGGTCATCCTCTCCACGGACGACGCGGCCATCGCGCAGGCCGGCCGGGAGGCCGGGTGCGAGGTACCCTTCCTGCGGCCCGCGGACCTGGCCCGGGACGACACGCCCAGCATCGACGTGGTGCTGCACGCCCTGGATCAGGCCCCGGGCCACGCCTGGGTGGTGCTGCTGCAGCCCACCTCGCCCCTGCGCACCGCGGCGGACGTGTCCGCCTGCATCGCGCGCTGCGTGGCCGCGGGCGCGCCCGCGGCCTGCACCGTGAGCGCCGTGGGCAAGAGCCCGTACTGGATGTTCACCCTGGAGCCCGACGGCCGCATGCGGCGGCTCCTGGGGCAGGGGGAGCCGGCCCTGCGCCGCCAGGACCTGCCCCCGGCCTACGCGCCCAACGGCGCAGTGTACGTGGCCCGGGCCGACTGGCTGCGCGCCGGCCGAGCCTTCATCACCCCCGAGACCGTGGCCCACGTCATGCCCCCGGAGCGCTCCTGGGATATCGACACCGAGCTGGACCTCGTGGTGTGCGAGGCGCTCCTGGGCCGCAGCGAGGAGAGACCATGAGCCTGATCGACGACCCGGCCAAGCTGGCGGCCTACTGCCTGCGCCCCGGCGACAGCATCAAGCAGGCCGTGGCGGCCATGAACGGAGTCAGACCCCAATGTGGGCTGGTGCTGGACGAGCAGAGGCGGCTGGTGGGCACCCTCACCGACGGCGACGTGCGGCGCGGCATCCTGGCCGGAGTCCAACTGGACGAGCCGGTGGAGCGCATCATGTTCCGCACCCCCACCACCGCGCCCCGGGACCTGCCCCTGGAGCAGGCCCGCGTCCTCATGCGCGCCCGCCAGGTCAAGTTCCTGCCCCTGCTGGCCCCGGACCGCACCCTGGCCGGCCTGGCCGTGCTGGAGGCCTTCGCCGGCCCCCATGCCGAGGAGAACCTGGTGGTGCTCATGGCCGGCGGCCTGGGCCAGCGCCTGCGCCCGCTCACCGACGACTGCCCCAAGCCCATGCTGCGCATCGGGTCCAAGCCCATCCTGGAGATCATCCTGGAGAGCTTCGCGGCCCAGGGATTCCACCGCTTCGCCGTCTCCGTGAACTACAAGTCCGAGATGGTGGAGAGCTACTTCGGCAACGGCGACAAGTGGGACGTGGCCATCGAGTACATCCACGAGCCCCGGCGCATGGGCACGGCCGGTGCGCTGAGCCTGCTGTCCCGGCGGCCCGAGGCCCCCTTCCTGGTGATGAACGGCGACGTGCTCACCACGGTGCGTTTCCGCCAGCTCCTGGACCTGCACCAGGAGCGCCACGCCGTGGCCACCATGTGCGTGCGCAACTACGACGTGGAGGTGCCCTTCGGCGTGGTGGAGATGGAGGACGGCCGGCTCACCCGCATGGTGGAGAAGCCCCGCACCCAGCACTTCATCAACGCCGGCATCTACGTGCTCTCTCCGGAAATGCTCGACCACATCCCCGCGGACCGGCCCAGCGACATGCCCGACGTGCTGAACGCCATGGCCCGGTCGGGCCGCACCGTGGCCGTGTTCCCCATCCAGGAATACTGGCTGGACATCGGCCGCCACACCGACCTGGAGCGGGCCCGCAACGAGGTGGACCGCCTGTTCGACGACAACCCGCCGGACTGCCCGGCACTCTGAGGAAAGCATCACCCATGGAACTGACCACCTTCATCATCAGCGGCTTCAAGCGGGCGGGCACCACCCTGCTCAACCGCCTCTTCGACTCGGAACCGGGCATCATCGACTACAACGACGAGGCCTATTTCTGGGAGCACGTCTACCGCTACGACGAGGCGGGCCGCATCGACCTGTTCGTCGACCTGTTCAGGAGCTTCAGCGCCGATGAGCTGATCCAGGGCTTCATCGACCGCGACATCCTGCCCTGGATCGAGGGGCGCTACGTGCGCCAGGCAGTGGTCAACGAGTACGAACTGGACCTGGGTCTGGACCAGGAGCGGTTTCGCGCGGGTCTGGCCGGCCTGGCCGGGTGCGAGACCGTACAGGACATCTGGACCGTGCTCACCCGGGCCTATGCCGACGCCATGGACACGGACTACTCCGGTTGCACCCGCACCATGATCAAGAGCGCGGACTTCGGCCTGGGCATCCTGTCCAGCCGCAAGTACCTGGATCGGGTGCGCCACCTCTTCCTGGTGCGCAACCCGTTCTATACCCTGGATTCCCTCAAGAAGTCCCGGATGAGGCGCCAGCAGAAGATCCTGCACCCCTTCAATTTCGCGGAGGCGGTGCGGGACCTCACGTTCTTCTGGCAGAACCGGGAGCGCATTTTGGGACCGGATACGTACTGCATCCAGTACGAGCGGCTGGTGTCCAAGCCGCGCGAGGTGATGGAGGAGGTGGCCGCCCACCTGGGGATCCCCTTTACCGAGAATCTGCTGCGGCCCACCATGCTGGGCAAGGACTGGGAGGGATACTCCTCCTTCAGCCTGGCTTCGGGCATCGACGCGAGCATGCTGGACCGGCCCCTCAAGATGTTGGAGCCCCACGAGGTGCGCTTCGTGGGGAGGCATTTGGCGGAGATGTTGGAGCATTACGGCTATGTGCCCGGGCAACAGCGCCCGGCGAAGGGCTGAGGAGGAACGGGGCCTGTGCGCATCCTGATTTTCATCGCCTCGCGGCAGAAGGGGTTCTTCGTCAGTCTGGGGCGGCTGCTGGCTGCGGACGGCCACCAGGTGAGCTTCGCCGCCCGGGACAAGAACGTGGCCGCGCTCATCCGCCGCCTCGCCCCGGACCTGGCCGGCTCCATGGCCGTGACCGACGACTTCGCGGCTCCCCTCCCCGAGGCCGAGGTCCTGGCCCGGGCTGCGGAGGTGGAGGCCCGCTACGGGGTGCGCCTGTCCTTTTTGCTCTCCTACGACCGGGCCCTGGGCCGGGGCTACATCTTCAACGCGGACCGCTACCCCGCCATCGGCCGCGCCCGCTGGTCCCAACTGCGCAAGCTCCAGCACGTATTGGAGCGCTTCGCCCTGGCCGAGCACCTGCTGGACACCTTCTCCCCGGACCTCCTGCTGGCCGTGCAGAAGGACGAGATCGTGAACGTGGTGGCCAAGGCCCGGGGCGTGGCCTACATGAACCCCGCGGCCGCCAAGATAGGCACCCGCTATTTCTGGTCCGACAACCAGTACATCACCAGCACCGCATTCTTGGACGGCATCAGGGAAAACCTGGCCCGGGGGTTGGAGGGCCTTCCCCCGGTGGAGGGCTACGACCAGGACGCCGGGTCCAAGTTCAACCACGCCAAGCTGCGCTTCACCTGGACCCGGGCCTGCAAGGAGGCCGCCATGCAGGTGCTGCGCGACACCAAGGCGCTGGTGAGCGGTAGCCGCAAGAAGGACTCCTACCCCTTCCTGGGCTGGGTGCCCTACCTGTTCCGCCGCCCGGCCATCTACCGCTACTGCCTGAGGCTGGGCCGCCGGCCCGAGGACCTGGCCGGCCGGCGCACCGTGTACATCCCCCTGCACCTGGAGCCGGAGATCGCGCTCCTGGCCATCTCCCCGGAGTTCAACAACTCCATGGAGATGATCGCCTGGATATCCAAGGCCGCGCCCGCGGACGTGCTCCTGGTGGTCAAGGAGCAACCCTACAGCTTCGGGGTGCGCTCCCGGCGCTACTACGAGCAGCTGTTGCAGATATCCAACGTGGTCCTGGCCCATCCCGAGACCACCAGCTGGGAGTGGATCCGCTCCACCACGGTCACCGCCACCATCACCGGCACCGCAGGCACCGAGGCGGTGATGTTCGGCAAGCCGGTGCTCTCCTTCGGCCGGCACCAGGCCGTGAACCTGCTGCCCACGGTGCGCCTGGCCCGGGACTACGAGGGCGTCCGCGAGGGCCTGGACGCGCTCCTGGCCCTGGACCCGCAGGACGACGCCTTTGAGCTGTCCCGCCGCGCCCTGTATCAGGCGCAGCTTTCGGCCTCCTTCGACCTGGCCGGATACCAGCGCACCACTGCCGGCCTGCAACTGGAGGACGACTTGGCTGCGCGCGCCCTGGCCGCGCTCAAACCACGTTTACAAAGCTTGTACCCGGGCCAATACGGTCCCGGGCAGGAGAAAGGAGCGCCATGAGCTTCACCCTCTGGTTCACCGGCATGTCCGGTGCGGGCAAGACCACCCTGTCCAAGCGGGTCTATCTGGAGATTCGCCGCCTGGGCTATCGGGCCGAATGGCTGGACGGAGACCTGATCCGGGCCAACTTCAGCCAGGAACTCGGCTTTTCCAAGCGCGACCGGGACATCAACGTACGCCGGCTCGGCTTCATCTCCCACCTGCTCAACAAGAACGGCATCGTGAGCGTGGTGGCGGCCATCTCGCCCTACCGGGAGGTGCGCGACACCAACCGCCGGCTTCTGGGCAACTATCTGGAAGTGTTCTGCGACTGCCCGCTGGACGCACTGGTGAAGCGCGACCCCAAGGGCCTGTACAAGCGGGCCCTGGCCGGGGAGATACCCAACTTCACCGGGGTCTCGGACCCCTACGAGCCTCCGCTGCACCCGGACGTGCACGTGCGCACGGACCAGGAGAGCGTGGAGGAGAGCTTCGCCCAGGTCATGGCCAATCTGCGGGGCCGGGGGCTGCTCCTGCCCGAGGACCAGTGCGTGCTGTGCGAGTACTGCGAAGAGGACGAGACGGCCTGGCGCAGCTGGCTGGCCGATCTGGGATATTGTCGCTGACTCGGAAGATGACCGTGGTGGAGAAACGCCGCGCAAGAGAGGAACGTCATGGTTGAAACCATCAACGGCGTAGCCGTCGTCGGCTCTGGCTACTGGGGCAAGAACCTGGTGCGGAATTTCGCCGCGCTGGGGGCGCTTCGCCTCATCTGCGACACCAATGAAACGTTGTTGGAGAACTTCCGGGCCCAGTACCCGGGGGTGGAGACCTGCCTGGCCTTGTCCGAGGTCTTGCGCCGCGAGGACGTCGCCGGCGTGGTGGTGGCCACCCCGGCCGAGACCCACGCGGCCGTCTGCCGGGAGGCCCTGGCTGCGGGCAAGCACGTGTTCGTGGAGAAGCCCCTGGCCCTGGACGAGGCTGAGGCCGCGGCCCTGGGCCGCCAGGCCGACGCCGCGGGCCTGACCCTCATGGTGGGGCACCTGTTGCAGTACCATCCGGTCTTCATACGGCTCAAGGATCTGGTGCGCGCGGGCGAGCTGGGCCGCATCGACTACATCTACTCCAACCGGCTGAACCTGGGGAAGATCCGGCGCGAGGAGAACATCCTGTGGTCCTTTGCGCCGCACGACATCTCCATGATCCTCTCCCTGGCCGGGGAGATGCCCACCCGGGTGCTGGCCACGGGCGGCAA
>DKEU01000037.1:0-6406 GCA_002452635.1 Desulfovibrionaceae bacterium UBA6814
AGCGGATGGTGGCCGCCGGGGTCGAGGTGATTGTTGAACTGGGGCCGAAAAATGTCCTGACCGGCATGATCCGGAAAATTCTCCCGAAAAATTCACCGGTTACCTGTGTACAGGCCGATACCCCGGAAACGCTCGACACGGTGGCGGCAACCCTGGCCGGGTGCTAACCGCCCGGCCCGTCATGGTTTTCTTCCTGCTTGACATCCGTAACCGGTTCGAGTAATAAAAAAAATTTCCACCCGCGTCCACGGGTGGATGCGTGCCTTTGTCTGTCCGGCGTGCGCCAACCGTCCAACCGACACCCGAGCGACCATGTTTGAGAATCTCACCGACCGCCTGGAAAGCGTTTTCAAAAAACTGCGCGGCCATGGCAAGCTGACTGAAGAAAACATTCAGGAGGCCATGGGCGAGGTGCGCACGGCGCTGCTCGAGGCGGATGTCAACTTCGGCGTTGTCAGGAATTTGTGGCCGCGGTCACCACCAAGGCCATCGGTCAGGAGGTGCTCTCCAGCCTGTCGCCCGGTCAGCAGGTGGTCAAGGTGGTGCACGACGAGCTGGTCCAGCTGCTCGGCAGCGAGGCCCAGCCGCTGCGCCTCGACGGCAGGCGGCCAGCGGTGATCATGCTCGCCGGCCTGCAGGGCTCGGGCAAGACCACCACCGCGGCCAAGCTGGCCCTGCACTTCCGCAGGACCGCCAAGATGAAGCCCTACCTGGTCCCGGCCGACGTGTACCGCCCCGCGGCCATCGACCAGTTGCACACCCTGGCCCGCCAGCTCGATCTGCCGGCCTTCCCCTCCACCACGGCCATGAACCCGGTGGACATCTGCCGCCAGGCCGTGGAGCGGGCGCGCGAGGAAGGCCACAACCTGGTGCTCCTGGACACCGCCGGCCGCCTGCACATCGACGAGGCGCTCATGCAGGAGCTGGCGGACATCAAGTCCGCGGTGGCCCCGGGCGAGATTCTTTTCGTGGCCGACGCCATGACCGGCCAGGACGCGGTCAACGTGGCCAAGAGCTTCGACGAGAAGCTGGACGTGTCCGGCGTGGTGCTCACCAAGATGGACGGCGACGCCCGCGGCGGCGCGGCCCTGTCCATCAAGAGCGTCACCGGCAAGTCCGTGAAGTTCGTGGGCATGGGCGAGAAGGCCTCGGACCTAGAGGTCTTCCACCCGGACCGGGCGGCCTCGCGCATCCTGGGCATGGGCGACGTGCTCACCCTCATCGAGAAGGCCCAGGAGGAGTTCGACGCCGACGAGGCCGAGGCCATGGGCCGCAAGATGCAGCGCGCGGAGTTCGACTTCGAGGACTTCCGCACCCAGATGCGGCGCATGAAGAAGATCGGCTCCCTGGAGAGCATCCTGAAGCTCATCCCGGGCATGGGCGGGCTCAAGGAGAAGCTGGGCAACCTGAACATGCCCGAGAAGGACATGGCCCGCATCGAGGCCATGATCGGCTCCATGACCATGCATGAGCGCCGCAACCCGGACCTCATCGACCAGAGCCGGCGCAAGCGCATCGCCCTGGGCTCGGGCGTCACGCTTCAGGACGTGAGCCAGCTCATCAAGCAGTTCGAGCAGATGCGCCAGATGATGAAGCAGATGCTCGGCGGCAAGGGCAAGGGCGGCAAGATGCCCAAGATGGGGAAGATGCCCAAGCTGCCCGGCGGCCGCATGCCCGCCGGCATGGGGGGTATGCCCGGCCTGGGCGGGATGCCCGGCATGGGCATGCCCGGGATGGGCGGCATGGGGGGCATGGGCGGCATGGGCGCGTCCGCCGGCTCGCCCGGCGAGGCGGCCCGGGCCAAGGCCCGCGCCAAGCGGAAAAAGGAAAAACGCAAGAAGAAGCGCAAGTAGGAGGACTTACGGCCGACGGTCGGCCGCGCGAGTCCCTGCTTTGCTTTTCCATTCAAATGGACTATCAACCTATCGGGGGTATACGAAGATGGCTATCAAACTGCGACTCACCAGGATGGGTTCCAAGAAGCGTCCGTTCTACCGGATAGTGGCCGTGGACAGCGCCACCCGCCGCGACGGCCGCGCCCTGGACTACGTGGGCCACTACAATCCCATGGTGGAGCCGGCCGAGATCAAGCTGGACCAGGAGAAGATCAAGCTCTGGCTCGAGCGCGGCGCCACTCCGAGCGACACGGTGCGCTCCCTGCTCAAGCAGGCCGAAGCGTCCAAGTAGCTTCCCCATCCGGCGCGTACTGACGACCGAGTACCCTGGCGGTCTAACTGGGCGGAGGTGATCATGCTGAAGGGTCTCATCGAGTTCATCGCCAAGGCGCTGGTGGACAATCCGGATCAAGTGCACGTGTCCGAGATCGAAGGGGAGCAGACGTCGGTCATCGAGCTCAAGGTCGCCAAGGAGGACCTGGGCAAGGTCATCGGCAAACAGGGCCGTACCGCGCGGGCCATGCGCACCATCCTGGCCGCGTCGTCGACCAAGAACCGCAAGCGGTCGGTCCTGGAAATCCTCGAGTAGCCGCCGGGCCGGCCCTGCGCCCGGGCCCGGTCCGGGGGATGCGGGGCCGCGCGGGAACTCCCATGCCGACCACAACCAGGGACCTTGTCCTCCTGGGCGAGGTCACCAAGCCGCACGGCATCCGGGGCGAGGTCTGCGTGAAATGCCACGCGGACTCGCCGGAGGTATTTTTGCGTCTGCGCTCCGTGCTCCTGGCCCGGCCCGGCCTGCCCGAGGCGGCGGCCCGGCCCGCGCGCATCCTGGGGCTTAGGCCGCACAAGGTGGGCCTGCTCTTCCGCCTGGCCGGGGTGGAGGACCGCAACGCGGCCGAGGAGCTGCGCGGCTGGCGCATCCTGGCCCGGGCCGCGGATCTGCCCCGCCTGGCCGCGGACGAGGTCTACCTGCACCAGGTGGTGGGCCTGGCCGCGCTCCTGCCCGACGGAACCCGCCTGGGCGCGGTGGAGGCGGCCGACGCCTCCTCGGGCCAGGAGATCTGGCTCATCCGCACGGACGACGGCCGCGAGGTGCTCCTGCCCGCGGCCTTCGTGGCCGGCCTGGACCTGGAGGCCGGCACCGCCCGGGTGGACCCGCCCCCCGGCCTGCTGGACATCTACCTGAACGACTAGCGGCAACCCCGTGCGCATCACCATCGTCACCCTGTTCCCGGAGTTCTTCGACTCGCCCTTGGCCTGCGCCCTCATGGGCAAGGGCCGCGAGGCCGGGGTGGTGGACTTCGCCCTGGTGAACCCCCGGGACTTCACCACCGACCGCCACCGCACGGCCGACGACCGGCCCTACGGCGGCGGGCCGGGCATGGTGATGCTGGCCGAGCCGTTGGCCCGCGCGCTGGAGTCGATCCCGCAGCCCGGCCGCATGCTGCTCACCTCGCCCCGGGGCCGGGCCCTGGACCAGGACCTGGCCCGGGAGCTGGCGGCCGAGGAGTCGGTCACGGTCATCTGCGGCCGCTACGAGGGCCTGGACGAGCGGCTTTGCGAGCTCTTCCCCCTGGAGCACGTGCGGGTGGGCGAGGCGGTGCTCAACGGCGGCGAGGCCGCGGCCCTGTGCCTGGCCGAGGCCGTGGCCCGGCTGCGGCCCGGGTTCATGGGCCATGCGGACTCGGGCGAGGAGGAGAGCTTTTCCCGGGGGCTCCTGGAGTACCCGCACTACACCCGGCCCGAGGTGTTCCGCGGCCTGCCCGTGCCCGAGGCGCTGCTCTCGGGCGACCACGCCCGCATCGCCCGCTGGCGGCGGGAGCAGGCCCTGGCCGAGACCCTGCGCCGCCGTCCCGACCTGCTGGAGCAGGCGGACCTGGGGCGGGAGGACCTGGAAACCTTGCGCCGGCTGCGCCGGGAGGGCCCGGCCCGGCCCGGCCGCAACCTCTACCTGGCCCTGGTGCACGCCCCGGTGCTGAACAAGTTCGGGGAAGTGACTGCAGTGTCTTTGACAAACCTTGACGTTCACGATATAGGCCGCGTTTCCCGCACGTACGGTGCGGCAGGCTTGGCTGTGGTCACGCCCCTGGAGGATCAGCAGGCCTTGCTCGGCAAGCTCCTCGGGCACTGGACCGAGGGCGCGGGCAGCCGGTCCAACCCGGACCGGGCCGAGGCCCTGGACCGGGTGGCCGGGCTGCCGGACCTGGATGCGGCCGTGGCCTGGGTCGAGGCCCAGGCCGGGACCCGGCCCAAGGTGGTGGCCACCTCGGCCCGGGACGAGGGCAGCCTGACCCTGCCCCGGGTGCGGGAGTGGCTGCGGGACGAGCCGGTGCTCCTGGTGCTGGGCACCGGGCACGGCCTGGCCCCGCAGATTCTGGAGCGGGCGGACGGGGTGCTCCGGCCCCTGCGGCCCCTTGGCGAGTACAACCACCTGCCGGTGCGCGCGGCCGCGGCCATCCTCCTGGACCGGCTGCTGGGCGACGCAGGGTAGGCGACACGGGAAAGCGAACGAATTTCCGCAAGGAGAAGCGATATGAACGCCATCAGGAAGATCGAAGCCGAACAGATGCGCATGGACATTCCCCGGCTGCACTCCGGGGACACCGTGAAGGTGCACCTGCGCATCATCGAGGGCGAGAAGGAACGCATCCAGGTGTTCCAGGGCAACGTGATCCGCATCCGCAAGGGCACGGCCAACTCCACGTTCACCGTGCGCAAGATTTCCGACGGGGTCGGGGTGGAGCGCATCTTCCCCATGCACTCCCCGTTCATCGAGCGGGTCGAGGTGGTGGGCGAGGGCAAGGTCCGCCGCAGCCGCCTGTACTACCTGCGCCGCCTGCGCGGCAAGGCCGCCCGCGTCAAGATCAAGAACACCTGGGAATAGTCCCGGGCAGGCCGGTGAAAATCCCGCGATGGCGGCGTTGCTTCGAAAACGGCAAACCCTCGCGTATGTCGAATACGCGTCGGCCTTGCCGTTTTCTCGCGCCTTGCCCTCGCGGTTTTTGACCGGCCTGCGGACCCGAAGGGAACTGAGAAGTTAGGGCGACCATGCCCAGGTCCGTCACCGGCGCGTTTTCCCTGCCCACGGCCTTCGCGGAGGGGACCTATGCCGGGGTGGACGAGGCCGGGCGCGGCTGCCTGGCCGGGCCGGTGGTGGCTGCGGCGGTGATCCTGCCGCCGGGCTGCGAACTGGCCGGACTCGACGATTCCAAGGCCCTGCCGGCCGACGCCCGGCAGGAGCTGGCCCCCAGGATCAGGGCGCATGCCCTGGCCTGGGGGCTTGGTCTTTCCTGGCCCCGGGAGATCGACCGGGTCAACATCCTCCAGGCCACCTTCGCGGCCATGGCCCGGGCCGTGGCCGCCCTGGGCACGGCCCCGCCCGCCCTGGCCGCCCTGCTGGTGGACGGACCGCATGCGGTGCCCGGCCACGTGCTGCGCCGCATCCTGCGGCCGGAGCTGCACGACCTGGCCCAGCTCCCGGTGGTGGACGGCGACGCCCTGGTGCCCGCCATCTCCGCGGCGAGCATCCTGGCCAAGACGGTCCGCGACGCGCTCATGGAGCGCCTGGACCGCCGCTATCCCGGTTACGGCCTGGCCCTGCACAAGGGCTACGGCACGGCCGAGCACCGCGCGGCCATCGCCAGTCTGGGGGCCTGCCGCCTGCACCGCATGACCTTCCGGGGCGTGCGGCCCGAGCCCCCGGCCCAGGAGCAGGGGAGCCTGCTGTGACGCCTTCCGCTCCCCACCTGCGCACCGGCCGCCGGGGCGAGGACCTGGCGGAGAGGCGCCTCAAGGCCCGGGGCCTGCGCGTGCTGGAGCGCAACTACCGCACCCCGCACGGGGAACTGGACCTGGTGTGCCGGGCCGGCGACACCCTGGTGTTCGTGGAGGTCAAGACCCGCAAGGCCGGTTCCCGGGCCGCGCCGCACCAGGCCCTGACCGCGGCGAAGCGCACCCGCCTGGCCCGGGCCGCGGCCCAGTACCTCTCGGCCACCGGCAACTGGGACGCGCCCTGCCGTTTCGACTTGGTGGAGGTGGTGGACCCGGGCGGGCCGGACCAGGCCGTGCGGCACATCGAGAACGCCTTTGTCCTGGACGGGAACGGGGCCGGGTGGCAGCCCTGGTGAGCCCGGCGTTGTCCTCGGCCCGGCAACCGGGTACAGGACACCCATGACGCACGCCAACCCCTCCCCCCTGGACGGCCTGAGTCCGGACCAGCGCGACGCCTACCTGGAGTTTCTGCTCTGGCACTACAAGGTGGTGGACGCCTTCTGGTTCATCCGGGTGGAGGAGGAGTACGGCCAGCCCGCGGCCGAGCTGCTCAACGAGCGGGTCTGGGACAAGAGCGCCCAGCTCGCGGCCCGGCAGATCAAGAGCCGTTTCGGGCCGTTCCCGCCCGGCCTGGCCGGGTTTGCGCAGGCCCTGGCCTGGTTTCCCTGGGCCCGCATCGTGGGCTACCAGGTCCAGGACAAGGGCGACCACCTGGTCATCGAGGTGCCGGACTGCCCGGC